>CAYNGZ010000456.1:0-3316 GCA_964396695.1 uncultured Pseudomonas sp. | reverse complement strand
GGACGTGGGTATGGTAGGCGGTTTTTGGCCCCAGACGCGGTTTTTGGGGCGAACAGCCCAGCCCTAGAAGCGAGCCCGGACAGACCTGGCAAGAGCCAACCCTAGCCCTATAACGTTGAAGCTGCAGGCTACATCAAGGCAGCTCAAAGATACGAAACTGATCGGCCGTCTTCACCGATACGCGTCCCGCGTCGCTATCGACAATCACATTCCGACATATGCAGGCCACAGCATGTTCAGGAAGCGATTCCAGTATGCAGCCACAATTAGTGCACTCGTACCGAATACGCGAGCCAGCCGGGTATCCCTTCGTCACATCAACTGCCAGATAGCGCCTTCTATCGCCTGAGATCATGGTCACCTCACGTTCTATCAGTTCTTTGGATTCGCGCGGTTAATCAGTTTCAGCGCCCCGCTCTCCAGGTAGTCCTGGATGGTCAATGGCAATTGATGCTGAATGCCCAAGCCCAACTCGCCGAACCAAGGCGATGCCGGGCCCGTCGGGACATTTGGTATCGGTGTTATGACTTGGTACGTGCTCAATGGCCTTGTCATATCTGTCCCGGGAGGCAACGCCCTCATAGGATACGGTACGTTCACTGGCGCAACAAAGTTGCCATAGTCTATGAAGTTTCCTGACTTATCGTAGAAGCCACCGTAGCGGCTCACCAGGGTTCCCGACTCCAGTGTTTGATCCACCGGCTGCGTCAAGAATCCGCTCCTCGGAGGCCAGTAAGTCTGTATGGCTGTGCTTGCACTGTTTGCCGCAGTACGCGCAGCCCCGCCTTCGATCGCGTCCGCTGCCGCCGTACGCGCGGCGCCGCCCGTGCCACCCAGACCGCCCCCCATGTCGCCGGCGATGGCTACCATCGCGCTGGTCAACTGGCCTTCTGGCGTTGCGAACCAGCTTGCCACTGCCGACCCGAAGCTCGTCAGCCGCTCCTTCGCACCGTTCCAGCATTCATGCATGGAACAGTTGTTCAGCGCTTCGTTCTGCGCGGCAGCGGCTGCTGCCACCGGGTCCTGACCCGCTGCTGAGGCAATGCCACCACCGGCCAACATGGCCAGCGCTGCGATCACAGCGCTCTGGTTCGGGGATGCCGCGCCGTCGCCTACCACTGCCGCCCCAATGAACGGCGTCAGGACCGCAGACGACGCCCCACCAATGGCACCGTTGGCGGAACCGACTCAACCCGCGCCGTCACTGACCAGCCCCTTTTCCGCCCAAGAAACGAAGAACCCGGCCGACGCCGGGTTCTTCGTATGGCTCTATGCAGCTGGCGGAGTAAGAGGCATTCCTGGTCGGCGAGGCCCCACAAATCGGCCATCCCGACTAACAAAGATGGGCCAATTGCCTACAAGGGATCTTTCAAAGTTACCTGTCCTCAGAAATTCCTCGGACTGATAAGGAAAGTACCAGCCATCGGCTTCCTCTTTGACCTTTGACGTAACAATGGCATAGGGCATCATGCCCGCAGACACCAATGCGTCCAAGTATTCGCGAGCTTTCTTTTCAGCACCACCCAGATCCAGACTCATGGAAGTTTGCCAAACCTAACATTGGGGAAGTTCGTGAAGTTTACCGCACCACCACCACCAATCTGCCCATCAATGTAGTTGACACGCCCGTTTTGGAGCACAGCGTTCCAGACGTGCCCTGTCGCGCCATCAGTGCCATAAACCACTGCACGCGCGCCCTCGCCTGCCGCAAGCAAAGATCTTTCGACTCCCTGCTGAGTGGTCCAGCCGCTGAACGTGGTTCCGTACATAGCTCCTAGTTGATCAAACGGGACAGGCGTAGCACGGGGAAGCGCACTAGCCGGATTTCCCGTGACAAGCAAATTATCGACTACAGCAACACAGTTGGTGCAGTTTTGCATTGAACCGGTGGGATTGACCCCCTTGACCGAACCGGCTGCCACCGCTCCTCCCTCGAGCGCTTCCGCTGCCGCATTTCGAACCGATCCGCCAGTGCCCCCAAGACCGCCACCCATGTCACCTTGGATCGCGATCATGTTCATCGTCAATTGGCCCTGGTCTGTCGCCATCCAACTTGCTATGGCCGAACCGAAGCTGCTTAACTTCTCCTTCACCCCGTTCCAGCACTCGTGCATGGAACAGTTGTTCAGCGCTTCGTTCTGCGCGGCAGCGGCTGCTGCCACCGGGTCCTGACCCGCTGCTGAGGCAATGCCACCACCGGCCAACATGGCCAGCGCTGCGATCACAGCGCTCTGGTTCGGGGATGCCGCGCCGTCGCCTACCACTGCCGCCCCAATGAACGGCGTCAGGACCGCAGACGACGCCCCGCCAATTGCGCCTCCAGCACATCCCGTTCCCAGTGCCGCACTCGAAGCACAGCCGAGGGCCGCGTGCGCAAGCACATTCACCAACGAGCCTTCCGGCGTCAGCCCACCACTGCCGATCCAGTTCGCACCAACGGCCGCAACATCGGTCGTCACGCTGTTGATCAGTGCCTTGCTGAAGCTGCCACCATTGAAGGCAATGTTGGCCCCCGCGTTGATCAGCCCGCGCTCACCGATCTTCAGCGCCGTGCTGCCGTAATCGGCCAGCGTTGCCGAAGGCGTGCCCTCCGTTACAGCCCCGTAGGTATTGAGTCCGCTGCTACCAACGAGGCCATCGATCAGGCCAGCCGCTACTGTCGCTGTTGCTGCCGTTTTCAGGCCTGCCTTTACGTCGTACTGGCCCGTGGCAATCAACTGGCTCGCCGCATTGGCCGCGAAGCCGGTCACGCCCGCAGCGAGACCGTAGGATGCGGCACTCGCAAGCTCCATCAACCCCGGACTGATCGCAGCGAACGCAATCGGATCAATGACGGCGTCGAACGCCGCCAGGATTTCCGGTCCAACAATGATCGACAAGGCGACAGCCGCAACCACGGCAATTACCGCCCCGAAGGCGCCCAAGCCCTTGTCCTGCTTGATGAAATGCGTGTGGATGTCGTCGCTGACAGACCCCTCGGTGTAGGCCACTCCGAGGTTGCTCTTCAGCTGTGCGATCAGCGCGTCCGTGGCGCCCTGGTTGGTCGTCCCATCCGGATTGGTGATGCGCAGCGCATCGTTAATGGCATTGATGCTGTCGGCCTGGATGTTCATGTGCATCGCGCTCATGAACCCTCCCGGCTGCACCTGCGTGCCGGTGACCTCCATCCAGCCGCCGCTCACCCCGTATGCCGACTTGCCGATGTCCACCACATTGGGCGACAGGTCCAGGCTGCCCGCCTTGACCTTCAGCGTGTCGCTCGCCGACACCACGCCGCTGTTGCGCAACTTGCCTGCGATGTCCAGGCTGATGTTCT
>CAYNGZ010000455.1:0-3345 GCA_964396695.1 uncultured Pseudomonas sp. | reverse complement strand
TTGCGGTCCGGCGATAGCTGGATGGTGCCCGGGCCAAAGGCGTCGGGCATTTTGCAGGTCTTGTACAGACTGTCGCTGGCCAGGTCGATGACGTTCAGGTTGTTCGGGTAATTGGTGGTCAGCATGTACTCGTGACCACGTTGAAGCACTGTGTTTTCATCGGCCAGAACACTGAGTGAACAGACACTCAGGAGGGCGGAAGCGGCCAGGCCGCAGGCATTGATAAGGCGCATGCAGGAATCCTTCATCTGTCCGATTATTTGTCTTTAGGAAACACGGTGCCCAGGTTGCGCCAGCTCTCGTTGGAGGCTTGGGCGTCCTTGTTCCAGTCCGGGAAGGTGCTCATCATGTCCGGCACCTGGGCCAGCCACCAGCAAGGGTCGGAGCAGCCATAAAGGTGAGCCAAGCGCTCAAGCGTCTTGAAGAACAGCTCGATTGTGTGCTGATTGTTCGCAGCGGCCGGCGCTTCGACCTCACCGAAACCGGCGAAGAAGTGCTACGTATTGCGGCAGATATTTATGGTGATATTTCGCGCTTGGGGACGGTGATCGAGAGTCGCCATGATGACGTGGTGGGCAAGGTGCGGATCCTTACCATCAGCGGTATCCAGTCGGTGCATTACGATGAGTTTCTGGCGGACTTTCATGAAAGTCACCCGAACGTCGAGCTGGAAGTCGAGGTGATGGGAACCTCGGACATCATCAGTTCCCTGCTGCAAAAAACTGCGACGGTCGGCGTTGGTTTATCCCGACTGCCGCAACCACGGCTGGAGCAACGGGTGCTGTTTCGCGAACGTTATGGGTACTTCTGTGGACAGCGACATCGGCTGTTTGGACAGGAGAACCTGACGCTGGAGCAGCTCGCCGCCGAGCACTTCGTCAGCTTCACCAGCGACCAGTTGGGCGGCAATCTTTCACCGCTGACGTTGTTTCGCGACCAGCAAGGTTTTACCGGCAAGATCGTCGCATCATCGACCAGCTTCGAAGAGATACACCGATTGATCTGTGCAGGGTTTGGGATCGGTTGTTTGCCCGTTCACCTGGTACGGCAAGATGTCGAGCAGGGGTTGCTGTGGCGCTTGCCGCCTGAGGAGGGTGTGGTGGATCTGGATATTCGGCTGCTCTGGAATCGCGAGCAGAAAATGACTCAGGCCGAAAGGGTGTTCCTGGAAAGCCTCCAGCACCTGCTCAGCAGGCATGAGCAGGTGCTGGAGCTTTCAGCGCTTCAAACGTGAGGATCACTGGGTGGTTTGCTCGGGCTCGCGTATTGCGGCTTCAGATGACCGTCCTTGTCCAGCAGCCACGCATCCATGATCTGGCGCACCACAGGACCGGCAACGCGACCGCCGGCCTCACCGTTCTCGATCATCACTGAAATCACGATCTGTGGATGGTCGGCCGGGGCGAAACCAACGAACAAGGCGTTGTCCCGGTTCCGCTCGCGGGTCTTCAAACGGTCGTAGCGTTCTCCCTGTTTGATCGCCACCACTTGTGCGGTGCCGCTCTTGCCTGCGATCCGGTACTGCACCCCCGCTGCTGCCGCACGGGCAATACCGCGAGGATCGTGCATGACCATCTGCATGCCGTGGTTGACCTGATCCCAGTCCCGTGGATTTTTCAGCAGGATATTCGGCATCGGATGCTCATCCACTGGCGCCACGCCATCTATGGTCTTGGCCAGGTGCGGACGGTTCCACACACCTTTGTTGGCGATCAGCGCAGTTGCCTGGGCCAGTTGCAGCGGCGTTACCTGCATATAGCCTTGGCCGATCCCAAGGATCACCGTTTCACCGGGGAACCACGGCTGGCGGCGGGTAGCACGCTTCCACGCCTGGGAAGGCATCAGCCCGGGGGACTCTTCGAACATGTCCAGCGAGACTTTTTCGCCCAGACCGAACATCGCCATGTAATCGTGCAGGCGATCGATACCGAGCTTATGCGCCAGGTCGTAAAAGTAAGTGTCGTTGGAACGCATGATCGCTGCGTCCATGTCGACCCAACCGTCGCCACTGTGATTCCAGTTACGGTACTTGTGATCGAAATCCGGCAGTTGGTAGTAACCCGGATCGAAGACCCGGGTGGACGCGGTGACCACCCCGGTGTCGAGTCCGGCAATCGCCACTTCCGGCTTGATCGTCGAACCCGGCGCGTACAGACCGCGCAATATCCGGTTGAACAGTGGGCGGTCGATGGAGTCATGCAGTGCCGCGTATTCCTTGAAGCTGATGCCGGTGACGAACAGGTTCGGGTCGAAACTTGGTTTGCTGACCATGGCCAACACTTCACCGGTTGCAGGATCGAGAGCAACCACTGAACCACGGCGGTCGCCCAGCGCGTCTTCTGCCGCCTCCTGAAGCTTCACATCGAGGCTGAGTACGATGTTTTTCCCTGGAATTGGATCAGTGTGCTTGAGCACGCGCAACACGCGACCCTGAGCGTTGGTTTCGACCTCTTCATAGCCGACATGACCATGTAGTTCGGACTCGTAGAATTTTTCGATACCGGTCTTGCCGATTGACTGGGTGCCGCGGTACTCGACTGTGTCCAGTGCCTTGGATTCTTTCTCGTTGATGCGCCCGACATATCCGATCGAATGAGCAAAATGCGCGCCCAGCGGGTAGTTGCGAATGAACTGCGGTTCGACGTCGATTCCCGGCAAACGGAACTCGTTCACCGCCAATACGGCAATCTGCTCTTCGGTCAGTTCGTAAAACAAGGTGACAGGAACAAAGGGATGACGCGCCTGCTTCATCGCCTTGTCAAACAGCGAGCGGTCTTCAGCAGGCAAGTGCAGCAGGCTGACGACCGAGTCCAGTTCACCTTTCACATCGGTCGCGCGCTCGCGGGTGATGGTCAGGTTGTAGCTCGGCCTGTTGTCGGCCAAAAGTACACCGTTGCGGTCATAGATCAGGCCGCGAGTCGGGGTAATGGGCAGGACGTGTACACGGTTGTTTTCGGAGATCGTCGAGTGATAGTCAAACTCGACCACTTGCAGAACGTACATGCGCCCAACCAGTGCGCAGGTGATGGCAACCACGAACAACGCGCAGGCCAACAACCTTTTGTTGACCAGGCGCGTTTCTTTTTCGTGGTCCTTGATCGGGATCGGCTCGGGCATTTCTGCAGCAACTCTTTGACCGGGTTAAACGCCGTTCCCTGCGCGTGACATCAGTCCGTTAAAAAAAAGAGCTGCACCATACCAAAAACTGCACGGTCACTTCAGGGCTAATTCCCTGAGTGGCTATCCTTGATGGCCAAAACGACGGTCGGACGCTGGTGTAGCCAAAGGGCACTTTTTCGCAGGCAAAACAAAACCCCTACCTGCAAATGCAGATAGGGGTTTCGG
>CAYNGZ010000454.1:0-3389 GCA_964396695.1 uncultured Pseudomonas sp. | reverse complement strand
AGCCGAGCACGACGCCGACGATGTTCTTACCGATGTCGTGCACGTCGCCCTTCACGGTCGCGAGCACAATGACGCCTTGGGAGATGTTCTTGCCCGAGGCCTGCTTCTCCGATTCCATGAACGGCTGGAGATAGGCGACGGCCTTCTTCATGACGCGGGCGCTCTTGACCACCTGCGGCAGGAACATTTTGCCGGCGCCGAACAGGTCGCCGACGATGTTCATGCCGGCCATCAGCGGGCCTTCGATGACCTCGATCGGTCGGGCAAAGGACAGGCGCGATTCTTCGGTGTCTTCCACAATGTGCGTGGTGATGCCTTTGACCAGCGCGTGCTCCAGACGCTTGTTGACGTCCCAGCTGCGCCATTCTTCGGTCTCGGCTTCCTTGACGGCGCCATCGCCCTTGTACTTGTCGGCGATGGCGAGGAGGGCGTCGGTCCCTTCCGGGGTGCGGTTGAGGATCACGTCCTCCACCGCGTCGCGCAGCTCCTGCGGGATCTGGTCGTAGATCTCCAGTTGCCCGGCGTTGACGATGCCCATGGTCAGGCCGGCGCGGATTGCGTACAGCAGGAACACCGAGTGGATGGCTTCACGCACCGGGTTGTTGCCACGGAACGAGAACGACACGTTGGACACGCCGCCGGAGGTCAGCGCGTACGGCAGTTCGTCACGGACATAGGCGCAGGCGTTGATGAAGTCGACCGCATAGTTGTTGTGCTCTTCGATACCGGTGGCCACGGCGAAGATGTTCGGGTCGAAGATGATGTCTTCCGGCGGGAAGTCGACTTCGTTGACCAGAATGTCGTAGGAGCGTTTGCAGATTTCCTTCTTGCGCGCTTCGGTGTCGGCCTGGCCGGCTTCGTCGAAGGCCATCACCACCACGGCCGCACCGTAGCGCTTGCACAATTTGGCGTGGTGAATGAACTGCTCGACGCCTTCCTTCATGCTGATGGAGTTGACGATGCCCTTGCCCTGGATGCACTTGAGGCCGGCCTCGATCACCTCCCATTTCGAGGAGTCGATCATGATCGGCACGCGGGAGATGTCCGGCTCGCCAGCGATCAGATTGAGGAAGGTCACCATGGCCTTCTTCGAATCGAGCATGCCCTCGTCCATGTTGATGTCGATCACCTGCGCGCCGGCTTCGACCTGTTGGAGGGCGACTTCCAGGGCTTCGGTGTAGCTGTCTTCACGGATCAAGCGGGCGAACTTGGCGGAACCGGTGATGTTGGTCCGCTCGCCGACGTTGACGAACAACGAATTGCGATCGATGGTGAACGGTTCCAGACCCGACAGGCGGCACGCCTTGGGGATGTCCGGAATCTGCCGCGGCGCATAGCCGGCGACCGCTTTGGCAATGGCCTCGATGTGCCCCGGCGTGGTGCCGCAGCAGCCGCCGACGATGTTCAGGAAACCGCTCTGGGCGAATTCTTCGATGACCTTGGCGGTTTGCGCCGGCAGCTCATCGTATTCACCGAATTCGTTCGGCAGGCCAGCGTTCGGGTGTGCCGACACATACGTGCTGGCCTTGTTCGACAGCTCTTCCAGGTATGGACGCAGCTCACGGGCACCAAGGGCGCAGTTCAGGCCGACGGAAATCGGCTTGGCGTGGGCGACGGAGTTCCAGAACGCTTCGGTGGTCTGGCCGGACAGCGTACGGCCGGAAGCATCGGTGATGGTCCCGGAAATCATGATCGGCAGCTCCAGGCCGAGTTCCTCGAACACGCCCTGCACGGCGAAGATCGCGGCTTTGGCGTTCAGGGTGTCGAAAATGGTTTCGATCAGGATCAGGTCGGCGCCGCCTTCGATCAGGCCTTTGGTCGCCTCGGTGTAGTTCTCCACCAGTTCATCGAAGGTCACGTTGCGGTAGCCGGGGTTGTTCACATCCGGCGACAGCGAGCAGGTGCGGCTGGTCGGGCCCAGGACCCCGGCGACAAAGCGCGGTTTGTCCGGGGTTTCGAGGGTCTTGGCGTCTGCCACCTTGCGTGCCAGGCGTGCGCCTTCTACGTTTAACTCGTACGCCAGGCCCTGCATGCCGTAGTCGGCCTGGGATACCTGGGTGGCGTTGAAGGTGTTGGTTTCCAGAATGTCGGCGCCGGCATCCAGGTATTGTTTCTCGATCGCCCCGATCACGTCCGGGCGGGTCAGTACCAGCAAGTCGTTGTTGCCCTTGACGTCGCTTGGCCAGTCGGCGAAGCGTTTGCCGCGGTAGTCCTGTTCCTCGAGCTTGAAGCTCTGGATCATTGTGCCCATGCCGCCATCGAGAATCAGGATGCGCTCTTTAAGGGCTTGCTTGAGGACGTGTAGGCGAGCACTGCGATCGGACATTGGGACTACCTGGTAAGGCCGTTACGAAGGGCCGGGATAATAGCAAACCTGTGCGCTTTTAGAGCATGAGCGGCTTTTGCATGAATATCGCTCATGTTGATGCTCGGGGCAGACCGGTAGAATCGCGATGTTTTTTCATGATCGGGACCAGGGATATGTCGAATCGCGTTTTCATCAGCCTCTTTGTGTTGCTTGTCAGCAGTGTCGCCACAGCACAAGGCACGGCGCCGGCGATCTCCTACACCCGCGACATTCAACCGATCTTCACTGAAAAATGCGTGGCCTGCCATGCCTGCTATGACGCCGCCTGTCAGCTCAACCTGGGCAGTGGCGAGGGGGCGGCGCGTGGCGCGAACAAGATTCCGGTCTACGCCGGTGATCGCAGCAAGGCGTCGGAGCCGACACGGTTGTTTTATGACGCCTCTGGCAAAGCGGCCTGGCAACGCAAGGACTTCTATTCGGTACTCGATGCCCAGGGCAGTCAGGCTGCGCTGATGGCGGGCATGCTTGAACTCGGTCACCGGACGCCGCTGCAACCTAACGCCAAGTTGCCGGAAGACATTGTGCTTGGGCTTGAGCGCGAGAACATGTGCCCGATGCCAGGGGAATTTGAGGCCTATGCCGGCGCCCATCCGAAAGAAGGGATGCCGCTGGCGGTGACGGGGCTGACCGATCAGCAGTACCAGACGCTGCAGCGCTGGCTGGCCTCCGGTGCGCTTATTGACCAGCAGGGCCTGGTCCCCAGCGCCAGGGAAGCCTTGCAGGTGGTGCAGTGGGAAAACCTGCTCAACGCTCCGGGTGCCCGCGAAAGCCTGGTGGCGCGCTGGTTGTTCGAGCACTGGTTTCTGGCGCATATCTACTTCAAGGACAGCGAGCCGTGGCACTTCTTCCAGTGGGTGCGTACGCGCACACCGACGGGCCAGCCAATCGACCTGATCTACAGCCGCCGACCGGACGATGATCTCGACACCCAGTTGTATTACCGCCGGTGGCCCGTGTAAGGGGGCATCGTGCGCAACAGGCAGATCAACCATCTACTCGACCAGGGAAAAATAGCCTGAAA
>CAYNGZ010000453.1:0-3401 GCA_964396695.1 uncultured Pseudomonas sp. | reverse complement strand
GTCGTCGAGATTGCGCCCGTCAACCCAGAGTGCATGGAACAGGCAATCGATAAAGTCGAGGAAGCGTTCGGGGTGCCGCAGTTGGATGCCGGTGACGGCACGCATCAGCAGCAGGGTATTGACGGGAAAGTTGGGGGGGGAGCCGGAATGGTACGCCGTAGCGTTTGGCGTAGCGATCCAGGTCCAGAAACATGTAATGACCCTTCGCCGGGATCGTCGCCGGTGAGGCGTTGCCGGTGGCTTTGAATACGCCACCCAGCAACATCGGCTGATAGATCAGTTGGCTACCGGTTTGCTCACAGATTTTTGGCAGTTGGGTATAAGCCAGGTAAGTGGCAGGGCTGCCGACGTCGAAGAAGAACTCTACGCGTTTGCTCATGTTCGATGCGCTCTGATTGTTGTTATAGGGGAGGGCTTACCAGCGCTCACTCCATGGCCGCAGATCCAGTTCGAAGGTCCAGGCGTCGCGCGGCTGGCTGTGCAGATACCAGTAGTTTTCGGCGATGTGTTTGGGGTTGAGAATCCCGTCCTGGTCCTTGAGCGCGTACTTTTCCGGGAAGCTATCGCGAATGAAGTCGGTATCGATGGCGCCATCGACCACGATATGGGCGACATGGATGTTCATCGGGCCCAGTTCTCGCGCCATGCTTTGGGCCAGTGCGCGGATGCCATGCTTGGCCCCGGCGAACGCAGCAAAGCCAGCAGCGCCGCGCATACCAGCGGTGGCCCCGGTGAACAGGATAGTGCCGCGTTGTCGGGTTGCCATGCGCTTGGCCACTTCCCGGGCATTGAGAAATCCAGAGAAACAGGCCATCTCCCAGATCTTGAAATACTTGCGTGCGGTTTCTTCAAGAATGCTACACGGCACATTGGCGCCGATGTTGAAGACGAAGGCCTCGATCGGGCCAATCCGGCTTTCGATCTGTTCAACCAGCGCGATCACGTCCTCTTCCTTGCGCGCATCACACGCAAAACCGTGGGCTTCACCGCCTTGGGCCTGAATGGCATCGACCAATGGCTGCAACTTGTCTGCGCTGCGACGAGTGACGCAGGCAACAAACCCTTCTTGTGCGAAACGCCTGGCAATAGCTCCGCCGGTGGCATCGCCAGCACCGACAACCAGTACGACTTTCTTGTTATTGATAGCTGTGGTCATAGTTATCGCTCTTTGGTAAACGGTCGTTAACCAAACGAACGTTATGCTACGATCCCGAGTACGTCAAGGCGATGGATTCTCGGGGGAAGCGATGCGTTACTCAGCCAGTCACAAGCTGGAGACCAGACAAAAACTGCTTGAAAGCAGCTCGGTGTCAGCCAAGAAAGAAGGTTTCTGCACGGTGGGTGTCGACGGCTTGATGAAGGCCATAGGGCTCAGTGGCGCTGCGTTCTACAGCCATTTTTCTTCTAAAGATGAACTCTTCAGTTCGATTGTCGAGCGAGAGCTGTGTCAGAGCCATGAGAGATTGAGCGGTCATGGCGAGCTGAGTCGAGCCAGGCTGGAGCGTTGTCTCAAGCATTACCTGAGTATGGCGCACGTCGAGCATCCCGAGTCAGGGTGCGCGCTGCCGGCACTGGGCGCCGAGATCGCTCGTTCAGACATCGCCGTACGCCAGCAAGCGGAGCAGTGGATTTGTCGGCTGCAGGAGAGTTGGGCACGCATTCTGGAGAGCGACAGCCTGGCCTGGGCCATTCTGTCGCAGTGCATCGGTGCATTGGTGGTTGCGCGAATGCTGGTGAATCCGGATGTTCAACGCACCGTGTTGCAATCCAGCTATGAAGAAATCGGACGCCAGATTACCGGTCAAGACGCTGAATAAGACGGCGTCAGGTTATTTGCAGATGACGATCATGCTTCGGCTGGTATAGCCGGCAGGGTTGAGGCCAAACGGATAGTCGCCCGGGTCTTCCACGGCGTCTCCAGATTTTGCAATGACTTTGTAGCCTTTCGGGCCACAGGAGTTGGCTGCGCTGGTATAGCACTTGTCCCAGGAAGACGAGAGGCCCGAGCAGTTGATATGCAGGCCTTTTTTTCCGCGCTTGACCTCTGTCTTGGAGGTCGCAGCGCAACCCGCGATGGTCAGTACAACAAGCAATACCAAAAATCGTTTCATTCCCATCCCTATTGCGGTCTCGGGTCTGGTGCCCGAGTCTGGCAGCATGCACTTTCGTTTTTATCGTTAGTGGCATCCCTATCCGAAAAAATCCATGTCTGACGCTGAATTGTGGCTAAACATGGCCCAATTGAGCGGCAAATACCAGACCTTCGTAAAAACGTGTATCAATCTACTGCCACCAAGGGCTTGGATTCACTGCGCATGGTCATGGTCGCCCCCACGGACGCCAGAATGATGCAGATGATGGCCATCCACTGTGCCAGGGACAAGTATTCGTGCAGAAACAGCAGCCCGGATAAGGCGCCGAACGCGGGTTCAATGCTCATCAGTGTGCCGAAAGTGCGTGCGGGCATCCTTGTTAGGGCGACCATCTCAAGCGTGTACGGAAGGGCGGTGGACAGAATGGCGACGCCGATCGCGATAGGGATCAGCGATGGTGTGAGCAACGCTGTTCCAGCGTGGACGATGCCAATCGGTGCAACGAAGAGTGCTGCAATCATCACGCCTAGCGCGGCAGTCTGGACACCGTTGTCTGCCCCGGCTTTCTGACCGAAAAGGATGTAAAGCGCCCAACATACTCCGGCGCCCAGCGCATAGCCGGCACCTAAAAGGTCAATGCCCGCGCTTGTTGCGTCTGTAGGTACCAGCAGCAACAAACCGACGATGGCCAGGCCGATCCACAGAAAGTCGATCGCCTTGCGTGAGGCATAGATTGCCACTGCCAGCGGGCCAGTGAACTCCAGGGCAACGGCAATTCCGAGCGGGACGGTCCTCAAAGACATATAGAAGAGGAAGTTCATGCCGCCCAGGGCCATGCCGTAGACGATGACGGTGCGCAAGGACTTGGCGGTGAGCTTGGCCTTCCAGGGGCGCAGTAGCAGAAACATGATCACGCTGGCGAACATCAGTCGTAGAGTCGTCGTCCCTTGTGCACCCACTACAGGGAACATGCTTTTTGCCAGGGAGGCTCCAGACTGGATCGACGCCATGGCTATTAATAGCAGGCCAACCGGGAATAGAGTCGATGCAAGGCTGCGGGGTTGGTCATTCATTGCGTGGCGTCGTCCGGAGTGAGAGGCGAGAGAGTGTACGTGTCGCACATCATGTTTAGCCAATAGAAACTGAGCAATATACTGCGCATTTTTATGGGGGTTCTATATAGGTCGTACCGAGTGCTGTTTTTCGATTTCTGATAGAAAACCAAATTAAGTGTTGACGGCAGATTCTGGAGACCTATAATTCGCCCCACTTCCGGCGCAGTCGAAACGGAAAACTCCTTGGTAAACA
>CAYNGZ010000452.1:0-3423 GCA_964396695.1 uncultured Pseudomonas sp. | reverse complement strand
CCCCAAGTTTGCTGCGCGACAGCGCGGCGTCGAAGACGGGGCGGACCCTCCTACGGTTGATCCGGCGGAGCTTGTGCCGCGATGAGGCCCGATCAAACACCACCCATTTTATCGACTGACTGGAAAACCCATCATGACCAAGAAGCTCTTAAAACACCCAGTCAAAGCACTGGCCCTGGCCCTCGGCCTCTTCAGCTCGGTGGCGTTCGCCGCCGATGCGCCGCTGAAAATCGGCACCACCGCCGCCTTCGCCATCCCGCTGGAAGCAGCGGTCGAAGAGGCCGGCAAACAAGGCCTGAAGGTCGAGCTGGTGGAGTTCAGCGACTGGATCGCACCGAACGTCAGCCTGGCCTCGGGCGACATCGACGTGAACTACTTCCAGCACATCCCGTTCCTGGAAAACGCCAAGGCCGCCGCCGGTTTTGATCTGGTGCCGTTCGCGCCGGGCATCATCAACAACGTCGGCCTGTACTCGAAGAAATACAAAAGCTTCGACGAGCTTCCCGAGGGTGCCAGCGTGGCCATCGCCAACGACCCGATCAACAGCGGGCGCGGCTTGCAGCTGCTGGCCAAGGCCGGGTTGATCACCCTCAAGCCGGGGGTCGGTTACAAAGCGACCGAAGACGACATCGTCGCCAATCCGAAAAAACTGAAGATCCTTCAGGTCGAAGCGGTGCAACTGGTGCGTGCTTACGACGATGCCGATCTGGTCCAGGGCTACCCGGCCTACATTCGTCTGGCCAAGACCTTCGATGCCGGCTCGGCGCTGCTGTTCGACGGTCTCGACCACAAGGAGTACGTGATTCAGTTCGTGATCCAGCCGAAAAGCAAAACCGACCCGCGCCTGATCAAATTCGTCGACATCTACCAGCACTCGCCGGTGGTTCGCGCCGCCCTGGATAAAGCCCACGGCAAGCTCTACCAAGCCGGCTGGGAAGGCTGACCATGAATGCCGCCAACGCCCAGCTTCGACTGGAAATACCACCACGGCACAGCGCCGAACAGACCGAACTGCACCCGGAGCTCAATCGCGCCCATGTGCGTTTCATCGGCCTGGGCAAAACCTACAACGGCCAGCAAGGCCCGGTCGCTGCGCTGCACAACATCGACCTGGCGATCCAGCGCGGTGAAGTGTTCGGCATCATCGGCCGCAGTGGTGCCGGCAAATCATCGCTGATCCGCACCATCAACCGCCTCGAACAACCGAGCACGGGACGCGTGCTGATCGATCAGGTGGACATCGGCGAGTTCGACGAGGACCGTCTGGTGGCACTGCGTCGGCGGATCGGCATGATCTTCCAGCATTTCAACCTGATGTCGGCCAAAACCGTGTGGCAGAACGTCGAGCTGCCACTCAAGGTCGCGGGCATACCGAAACCCGAGCGTGAACAGAAGGTTCGTGAACTGCTGGAACTGGTCGGCCTGCATGGCAAACACAAGGCCTATCCGGCGCAGCTTTCAGGCGGGCAAAAGCAGCGCGTCGGCATCGCCCGGGCGCTGGTGCACGACCCGGCGATTCTGCTCTGCGACGAGGCCACCTCGGCCCTCGACCCGGCGATTCTGCTCTGCGACGAGGCCACCTCGGCCCTCGACCCGGAGACCACGCAGTCGATCCTCGGCCTGTTGCGCGAGATCAATCAGCGCCTGGGGCTGACGATCATTTTGATCACCCATGAAATGGCAGTGATCCGCGATATCTGTGACCGGGTGGTGGTGCTCGAACACGGGTGGATCGTCGAGCAAGGGCCGGTCTGGGAAGTGTTTGGCAACCCGCAGCACGAGGTCAGTAAAACCCTGCTGGCGCCTCTGCAATACGGCTTGCCGGAAGAGCTGCAAAACCGATTGCAGCCGCAAGCGCAATCGTCGGAATCCGCGTTAGTGCTGCGTTTGCAGTTCACCGGCAACCGCACTGATGAGCCCGACCTGGCGGCGCTGTTCAGTGAGCTCGGTGGGCGAGTGCGCTTGCTGCAAGGCGGCGTCGAACGGATTCAGGGGCACGCCCTTGGGCAATTATTGTTGTCGGTGACCGGCTCGTCCTTGGACGCCGAAGCATTGCGCCAGCGCGCCAGCCAGTGGGCGCAACAGGTGGAGGTGCTGGGTTATGTGGTTTGATCGATTGTTGCAGGGCGTTATCGACACGTTTCTGATGGTCGGCGTGTCGTCGCTGATCGCGCTGTTGGCGGGTATTCCGCTGGCGGTGATTCTGGTGACCAGTTCCAGAGGCGGGATCTATGAAGCGCCTGCGCTGAACCGTGCGCTGGGGGCCTTCGTCAACCTGTTCCGCTCGATCCCGTTTCTGATTCTGATGGTCGCGCTGATCCCTTTCACCCGCTTGATCGTCGGCACCACCTACGGCGTCTGGGCCGCCGTGGTGCCGCTGACCATCGCCGCCACGCCCTTCTTTGCGCGCATCGCCGAAGTCAGCTTGCGCGAAGTCGATCACGGTCTGATCGAAGCGGCGCAAGCCATGGGCTGCCGGCGCTGGCACATCGTCTGGCACGTGTTGTTGCCTGAGGCGCTGCCGGGAATCGTCGGTGGTTTCACCATCACCCTGGTGACCATGATCAATTCCTCGGCGATGGCCGGGGCGATTGGTGCCGGTGGGTTGGGTGACATTGCGTACCGGTATGGGTATCAGCGGTTTGATAGCCAGATCATGCTGACCGTGATCGTGTTGCTGGTGATTCTGGTGGCGGTGATTCAGTTGGGTGGGGATCGGTTGGCGCGGGTTTTGAACAAGCGTTGAACCACTACCGATCGTTCGCACGCGGGAACGATCATCGGCATGGGAACGATCTTCCTCAAGGGGTATATTCGGCGAACTCACCCTTTGCCTGCGCAGCCGCCATGAAACGCACCCCCGACGAACTCGAACAGATCACCACGACCACTCTGGGCCACTACGACCAGGTAGCCGAGAGCTTCCGTGAAGGCACACGTGACCACGATGTCAGCCAGAATATCGACGCGCTGTTGCGGCACATTCAGGGCTCGGCACCGTTCACCCTGCTCGATTTCGGCTGTGGCCCCGGCCGCGATCTGCAAACCTTCACCCGCATGGGCCACATCGCCATTGGCCTCGACGGCTCCGAACGTTTTGCCCAGATGGCCCGTGAGGACAGCGGCTGTGAGGTCTGGCAGCAAGACTTTCTGAAACTCGATCTGCCAGCCGAACGCTTCGACGGGATCTTCGCCAACGCGGTGTTGTTTCACGTTCCTGTTCAGGAGTTGCCTCGGGTGCTGAAGCAGTTGCACGAGACGTTGAAGCCGGGCGGTGTGTTGTTCAGTTCGAATCCACGCGGGGAAAACCGCGAAGGCTGGAATGGCCCGCGCTTTGGGGCGTATCACGATCTGGCGGCGTGGCCAAAGTTGCTGACGGAAGCGGGGTTTGTCGATTTGGAGCATTACTACCGGCCAACGGGG
>CAYNGZ010000451.1:0-3436 GCA_964396695.1 uncultured Pseudomonas sp. | reverse complement strand
GCAGGTTCGGGGTTTGACTCGCAGCGCAAGCTGACCGAAGCTGGCGACTTTGCAAACGCTGTCAGATTCCGGATTCCTGAATGTCCAAGCCTCGCCGCTACCTGTTCATCAGCCTGCTCGTTCTGTTAGCCATCGGCATCGCCTGGTTTTCTCTGCGCACGACCACGCCCGAGGTGCCGCCCGCGATCAAGCAGGGTTATCACGACGCCATGGAAAAGGCCCGCAACGGTCAACCTGGCGCGGCGCGTGTGCTGAATCAACAACTGGCGCGACCGGATTTGTCGGATACGCGCCGTATCCTGTTACATGCCGAACTGCCGAATTACCCCAGCCCGCGGGCGCTGAAACTGGCGGATGCCGACCTGCAGAATCCGATGGTCGAGGTTCGCCTGGCCGCGATCAAAAGCATTGTCGGGCTGGTACCCAATGGCCAGCGCAGCCTGTTGCTCGGCCCCTTGCTCGACAGCAGCGAGCAAACCGTTCGGTTTGCCGCCGTGAACGCATTGCTGGGGCTTTCGCCGGATGATCTGGGGTTGTACTTTGGCCCCTTGCAGCAGGTGATCGATGAATATGAGCATTCGCTGAAAGGCCAGCCTGAAAGCGCTGAAACCTGCTACCAACTGGCTCGTCTGTACCTGCACAACGCCGGATTGAAAGAGGCGCAGCAAGCGCTCGACCAGACGTTGCGCCTGGACCCGGGCAATCTGCCGGCACTGGTGATGCAGATTGAAGTGCTGGATAGGCAGGGCCAGGTCGATGCAGCCCAACAGATGTTGGCCAGGCAGTTACAGGCCCAACCCGACTCCGCTTATCTACAGCATGCTTTAGGGTTGTGGCTGCTGCATCACGGGCAAAGCGAGTTTGCCCTGCTCGGCCTTTCAAAAGCGGTAGAACTTGCGCCCGACAATAAGGAATACCGCTACGACCTGGCCACCACCTTGCACGGTCAGGCAGAACTCGACGCCGCGCAAAAGCAGCTTCAAGAGATCGTTCAGCGTCACCCGGCCGATCGCAAGGCACGGGTAACGCTGATCAACTACTGGAAGGAAAGCGGCCAGTTGCAGAACGTTCAGGTGCTGCTGGCCCAGCTTGAGCAGATGAATCCGGAGGATCCGGCGTTGCAGCAAGGGCTGTAACAGAAGCCCCCCCACCCGCCGTAGGAGCTGCCGAAGGCTGCGATCTTTTGATCTTGGCGATTCCACTAAAAAGATCGCAGCCTTCGGCCCCTCCTACATGTATTGCGTGGGGCTTACGAAAGCATTTCCTGCATCAGTACCTGCAACTCGTCCAGATCGAACGGCTTGGCCAAAATCGGCGCCTTTTGCGCGATGGGACTGCCAGACTCGCGAATTTCCTGCGGGTAACCGCTGATGAAAATCACCTTGAGTTCAGGTCGCAGCTTCATTGCAGGTTCGGCTATCTGTACGCCGGAGATGCCACCGGGCAAGCGATAATCGGTGACCATCATGTCCAGGTGCGGTTTGCTGGCCAGTATTTCGAAGGCCTGCTCACCATCTACAGCCTGCAAAACCCGATAACCTTCGCCCGAGAGGTAGGCGGCCAGCACCATCAGGATCGAGGGGTCATCTTCGACGATCAATACGACGTCTTGTGCATCTTCACTCATGGGAAGCCTTTGTTCGGTCAATAGCTGCTGATACGACCCTGGGGTCATCCAGAGGTTGCGTTGCTTTGGCAGTTTTCCTGCAACGGCAGGCAAACACGAAATAACGAGCCTTGATTAATCTTGCTCTCAACCGTTATCGATCCGCCATGGGCGGCGACGATTTGTTCGCAAATAAACAGCCCTAGCCCAAGTCCGGCCACTGTATTTTTGACCGACACACGCTCGAACTGCTGAAAAATACGTTTCTGGTTTTCCTCACTGATGCCAATCCCCTGGTCCCGGACTTCCACCCGCGCTTCGTCATCCTGGCTATACACATGCACCAGGATCGGAGTCCCGGCGCCATAACGCAGCGCATTGGTCAGCAAGTTGGACACCACCTGCTCAAGGCGAAACTCATCCCAATGGCCTACCACCGGTTGCGGTGCGACAAACGTCACTGACGACTCAGCGGATTCCACCAGGGGCACAAAATTCTGCAACAGGTTACCCACCAACTGCGCCAAGTCAAATCGGCCAGGGCGGATGGTTAATTTGCCGGTGCGAATCCTCGACACATCGAGCATGTCCTCGATCAAGCGAATCAGGCTCTTGATCTGCCGTTCATCGCGGTCGACCATCGCGTGCATCTTGTCCAGGGTAAACGCCTCGGCATTGTCCCGAGCCAGGTGCATCTTGCGCAGCTGGGTTTCGAGGATCAACCCGTTCAACGGCGTACGTACCTCATGAGCGACGATCGACATGAAATCATCACGCATGCGCACAGCCTGCTCCAATTCATTCTGGGTGACCTGCAATTGCTTGAGTAAGGCCTCCTGCTCGCGGCGGCTTTTCTCCAGGGCGTCGACCTGCAGCTTCATCGCCTTGCGTTGTCGGTACAGGTCGACAAACACGTTGACCTTGCTTTTCACCGCGTGAACATCCAGCGGTTTATGCAGAAAGTCCACGGCGCCGCTTTCGTATCCCTTGAAGGCGTAATTGCGCTCTCGCCCGGCAGCGCTGACGAAAATAATCGGGATGTTCCGGGTTTTCTCGGTACCACGCATCAGTTCAGCCAGCTCGAAGCCATTCATGCCGGGCATCCGCACATCGAGAATGGCAATCGCAAACTCGTGCTGCAGCAGCAATGACAAGGCTTCGTCCGCCGATCGCGCCTTGTACACCATACGGTCTTCACGCGTGATCAGCGCTTCGAGTGCCAGCAGGTTCTCCGGCAGATCGTCGCCGATCAGCAATTTGGCCTGGATATTACTCAGCATGCTTGCGGTAGATCCGTTCTTGTTTGACCAAAGGTTCGAATTGCTGGCCATAGGTCGAAAAGTCCAGGGTTTCCTTGTTGCCCAGCACCAGGAAACCCCGGTGACAGAGCGACTCGTGAAACAGACCCAGGGCGCGATCCTGTAATTTTTTATTGAAATAAATCAATACATTACGACATGAAATTAATTGAGTTTCTGAAAACACACTGTCGGTCGCCAGGCTGTGATCAGCGAAGGTCACGTTCTGGCACAGGGTCTTGTCGAAAATCGCGTAGTCATACGCTGCCGTGTAGTAATCGGCGAACGAGCGCTGGCCACCGGCCTGCTGGTAGTTATGGGTGTAGGCGCGAATGTTCTCCAACGAAAAGATCCCTTGCTTGGCCTTCTCCAGCGAGCGCGGATTGATGTCGGTGGCGTAAATAATGGTGCGCTCCAGCAAGCCCTCTTCACGCAGCAAAATCGCCATCGAATAGACTTCTTCGCCCGTGCTGCAACCAGCAATCCAGATCTTGATCGAGGGATAGGTCTTGAGCAGCGGTACCACTTCCTG
>CAYNGZ010000450.1:0-3441 GCA_964396695.1 uncultured Pseudomonas sp. | reverse complement strand
TACGCTGGCGCTGGGCATCATGCTGGCGAGCATGGGCCTGGTCAGCGAGCAGACACCGTATTGGCTGCTGCTTTGCCTGCTGGCGATTCTCGGCGCGATCAACTCGCTGCAGTTCACCGCGATGAACACCGTGACCCTGATCGATCTCGACGCGGCCAGCGCCAGCAGCGGCAACAGCCTGCTGTCGGTGGTCGCGCAGTTGTCGCTGAGTCTGGGCGTTGCCTGCGCCGGCGCCCTGCTGGGTGGTTTCACGGCGCAGGTCGGCAATGATGGTGTGAACACGGTGCTGGGCGCGTTTCAGCTGACGTTTGTGACCGTCGGCGTCATGGCGATGCTGGCTGCAACCATCTTTTCACAGCTTTCACCCAAGGATGGCCGACGGATGGTCAGCCGCGAGCACGATATCGAGCACTGACCCGTAGCAGCTGTCGAGGCACGAGGCTGCGTTGCGTGTCCGCAGGACCGCCCTCGGGGGGCTACTTCGTAGCCCAACGCAGCCTCGTGCCTCGGCAGCTGCTACAGCTATTCGTCCAGAATTTGCAGGTGGAGAGCGCGAGACTGGTACACTGCGCGACATTTTGTTTTGCAGGCCAGTCCCGTGACCACCATCGCCACCGCTTTTAATACTTTGCCGCTGTCCGCCGCCATGCTGGCTAACCTCGACTCCCTCGGTTATGCCCAGATGACGCCGATCCAGGCGCAAAGCTTGCCGGTGATCCTCAAGGGGATGGACCTGATCGCCCAGGCCAAGACCGGCAGCGGCAAAACCGCCGCCTTCGGTATCGGCCTGCTGAACCCGATCAACCCGCGCTTCTTCGGCTGCCAGGCACTGGTGATCTGCCCGACCCGTGAGCTGGCCGACCAGGTTGCCAAGGAAATCCGTCGTCTGGCCCGTGCCGAGGACAACATCAAGGTGCTGACCCTGTGCGGTGGCGTCTCGTTCGGGCCGCAGATCGGCTCGCTGGAGCACGGCGCACACATCATCGTCGGCACCCCGGGGCGCATCCAGCAGCACCTGCGCAAGGGTTCGCTGGTACTCCATGGCCTGAACACGCTGATCCTCGACGAAGCCGACCGCATGCTCGACATGGGTTTCTACGACTCCATCGAAGAAATCATCGCCCAGTGCCCTGAGCGTCGCCAGACCCTGCTGTTCTCCGCCACTTACCCGGTGGGCATCAAGCAGCTGGCGTCGAAGTTCATGCGCAATCCGCAGCAAGTGAAGGCCGAGGCGTTCCACGACGACACGCAGATCGAACAGCGTTTCTTCGAGATTTCGCCGGAAGAGCGCATGGACGCCGTGGTCAAGGTCCTCGCCCATTACCGCCCGCAGTCCACCGTCGCGTTCTGCTTCACCAAGCAGCAAGTGCAGGAAACCGTCGACCACCTGACGGCCAAAGGCATCTCGGCCGTTGGCCTGCACGGTGACCTGGAACAGCGTGATCGCGACCAGGTGCTGGCGATGTTCGCCAACCGCAGTACTTCGGTACTGGTCGCCACCGACGTCGCCGCCCGTGGTCTGGATATCGATGCGCTGGACATGGTGGTCAACGTTGAACTGGCCCGCGACTCGGAAATCCACATTCACCGCGTCGGCCGTACCGGTCGTGCCGGTGAGAAAGGCATCGCCATCAGCCTGGTTGCGCCTTCCGAAGCCCATCGCGCCCAAGCCATCGAGCAGCTGCAGAAGTCGCCGTTGAGCTGGGATCAACTGGACAGCCTGACCTCCCGCGGCGCCCCGCTGCTGCCGGCCATGAGCACCTTGTGCATCGGCGCCGGCCGCAAGGACAAGGTTCGCCCGGGCGACATCCTTGGCGCCCTGACCGGCGATGCCGGGGTTCCAGGTGCCCAGGTCGGCAAGATCGCGATCTTCGACTACCAGGCTTATGTGGCTGTGGAGCGCGGAATCGCCAAGCAAGCCTTGCAGCGCCTGAACGACGGCAAGATCAAAGGCCGCTCGCTGCGCGTACGGATTTTGTAAGAACACCACATCTCTAACGTAGGAGCTGCCGCAGGCTGCGATCTTTTGATCTTGCTTTTTTTTCGGCAGTTAAATCGCCGGAAGATCAAAAGATCGCAGCCTGCGGCAGCTCCTACGGGCTGTTTATTCTGAGGACACCGTTTTGCGCTCTACCGAAGTCGTGATCATTGGCGCTGGCGCCGCTGGGTTGATGTGTGCACTGACCGCCGCCGGGCGCGGGCGCAAAGTGATGTTGCTCGACCACGCCAACAAGGCCGGCAAGAAAATCCTCATGTCCGGTGGCGGACGCTGCAATTTCACCAACATGTACACCGAGCCGAGCAATTTTCTCTCGCAAAACGCGCACTTCTGCAAATCCGCGCTGGCGCGCTACACCCAATGGGATTTCATCGCGATGGTGGCCAAACACGGCGTGCCGTACCACGAGAAAAAACTCGGCCAGCTGTTCTGCGATAACAAATCCAGCGACATCCTTGGCATGCTGCTCGACGAGTGCGATCAGGTCGGCGTCAGCCTGCACCTCGACACGTCGATCCAGCAGATCGAGAAACTCGAAAGCGGTTACCTGCTGGAAACCACCCTCGGCCAGGTGAACTGCGAATCGCTGGTAATCGCTACCGGCGGCCTGTCGATTCCGACCCTCGGCGCGACCGGTTTCGGCTATCAAGTGGCCAAGCAGTTCGGCCATCAGTTGCTGCCCACCCGCGCCGGACTGGTGCCGTTCACCATCACCGATCAGCTCAAAGAGCTGTGCACCGAGCTGTCCGGCACGTCGGTGGACTGCCTGGTGAGCTGCAACGATCAGAGCTTTCGCGAAAACATCCTGTTCACCCACCGCGGCCTCAGCGGCCCGGCGATTTTGCAGATTTCCTCGTTCTGGCAATCCGGTGACGCGGTCGAAATCAATCTGATGCCCGATCATGACGTGCCAAGCTGGCTGCAACAGCAGCAAGCCGAGCGCCCGAACAGCGAGCTGAAAACCCTGCTCGGCGAAATCTTCACCAAGAAGATGGCCAACCTGCTGGCCGACAACTGGTTCGTCTCCAAGCCGATGAAGCAGTACACCCACGCCGAGCTGGCCGATATCGCCACAAAACTGGCGAGCTGGACGCTGGTCCCGGCCGGTACCGAAGGCTACCGCACCGCCGAAGTCACCCTCGGCGGCGTCGACACCCACGAAGTCTCGTCCAAAACCATGGAATCGCTGAAAAGCCCTGGCCTGTACTTCATTGGTGAAGTACTGGACGTCACCGGGCATCTGGGCGGCTTCAACTTCCAATGGGCCTGGGCCTCGGGTTACGCCGCGGCGCAGTACGTCTGACCGCCCCCTGACATGCATGCCCCCGTAGGAGCTGCCGCAGGCTGCGATCTTTTGATCTTGTTTTTTGCGGCGGTTAAATCGCCGGAAGATCAAAAGATCGCAGCCTGCGGCAGCTCTTATGGAACAAAAAATAACTTAT
>CAYNGZ010000449.1:0-3503 GCA_964396695.1 uncultured Pseudomonas sp. | reverse complement strand
CCATGTTCCTTGCGCGACAGCGCGGCCTCGAAGAGGGGGCGGCCCCTCCTACGGATTAGGGGGTGCTCTGCCTCTACTCGTTATCCAGCTCCTTGCGCCGATACGGAAACACATCGATCACCTTGCCCGCGCGAATCGCCGCTTGCAGGCCTTTCCAGTAGTCGGCGTTGTACAGCTCGCCATGCAGTTGATCGAACAACCGTCGCTGCCCGGGGTCGGCGAACAGGAACGGCGGGAACTCCTCGGGGAACACGTCCAGCGGTCCGATCGAATACCACGGCTCGGAGGCCATTTCGTCTTCCGGTGTGCGCGGCTGCGGGATGTGACGGAAGTTGGCTTCGGTGAGAAAACAAATCTCGTCGTAGTCATAAAACACCACCCGCCCATGTCGGGTGACGCCGAAGTTTTTCAGCAGCATATCGCCGGGAAAGATATTCGCCGCCGCCAGTTGCTTGATCGCCAGGCCGTAGTCTTCCAGCGCTTCGCGCACCTGCGCATCGCTGGCATTTTCCAGGTAGAGGTTCAACGGCGTCATGCGCCGCTCGGTCCAGCAGTGGCGGATCAACACCGTGTCGCCTTCCACCTCGACCGTCGACGCCGCGACCTCCAGCAGCTCGGCCAGACACGCCGGGTCAAACTTGCTCAACGGAAAACGGAAATCGGCGAACTCCTGGGTGTCGGCCATGCGCCCGACCCGGTCGACACTTTTTACCAGGCGGTACTTCTCGATCACCGTGGCGCGGTCGACGTTTTTCGACGGCGAGAACCGGTCCTTGATGATTTTGAACACGGTGTTGAACCCCGGCAGGGTAAACACGCTCATGACCATGCCGCGCACACCGGGGGCCATGATGAACTGGTCGTCGGTGTTGGCCAGGTGGTTGATCAACGCCCGGTAGAACTCGGATTTGCCGTGTTTATAGAAGCCGATCGAGGTGTACAGCTCGGCAATGTGCTTGCCTGGCAGGATGCGTTTGAGGAAACCGATGAACTCCGCCGGCACCGGCACATCGACCATGAAGTACGAGCGGGTGAACGAAAAGATGATCGACACCTCGGCTTCATCGGTGATCAACGCATCGATCTGAATCCCCCGCCCCTCGCGATGCAGAAACGGAATCACCAACGGCCATTGCTCGTCCGCGGTGTAGATACGTCCCACCAGGTAGGCACCTTTGTTGCGGTAAAGCACCGAGGAAAACAGCTCGACGCTCAGTTCCGGGTCCTTGCAGACCCAATCGGGCAGGTTCTCGCGCAGTTGGGCTTCGAGTCGGCGCAGGTCGCCGGCCAGGTTCGCGTAATCCTCGCTGAAGCGGTAGTCGGCAAATATGCTCGCCAGCATGTTCGACAACTGGCCTTGCGGTTTATAGATCCGGGTTTGCGCGGCCCGGGGTCGGCGCAGGCTGGGCCGGGTGGTGTGGATGAACATGCAGCCGTCGCTGATCAGGTCGTGGCTGAACAGCCCGCAGAAAATCGAGTTGTACCAGGTCTCGGACAATTCATCGTCGAAACGCAGATCGATCAGGCTGATATAGGCGCTTTTGACCAGCGGCCAACAACTGACATCCATCAGCACATCCGCCTCGAAGGCGGCCTGCAGGCGCCCCACCACCTCACTGACCTTTGCTTCGTAGAGGTTGATCCGCGCCGCCGACGCGATTTGCGTTTCCTGCCACTGCGCCCGCTCGAAGCGCTCCCGGGCGCCGTCAGTGATCTGGCGGAAATGCTCGCGGTAATCGTCAAAACCGTCGAGGATCATCTGGGCGATTTCGGCGGCGGGCCATGGCTGCAGCATATGAAGACCTCTACGGGATGGTTCTTATCGTTGGAGGCTGAGCTTAGAGGTCAATTGTTACGCAACGCAACCATTGCCTTGGCTCCCTGCGGCAGCGACACTTGCTCCCTGATAATGGAAGGAACGAGCCGTGAACCCCGTCGATATTCTGCGTATGTTGTCACTTGCCGCCATTTGGGGCGCGAGCTTCCTGTTCATGCGCATCATTGCCCCAGTGATTGGCACAATCCCCACTGCTTTTTTCCGCGTCTCGATCGCTGCCACCGGGTTGCTGGTGATTCTGGCGCTGATGCGGGTCAGCTGGGATTTCCGTGGCAAGTTCAAAACCGTGCTGCTGCTCGGGGTGATCAACTCCGGTCTTCCAGCGACCCTGTACTCGGTGGCCGCTCAAGTGCTGCCGGCCGGCTACTCGGCGATTTTCAACGCCACCACCCCGCTGATGGGCGTGTTGATTGGCGGCCTGTTCTTCAGCGAAAGACTCACCCCATCGAAGATTGCCGGGGTTGCCCTCGGATTGTTTGGCGTCGCCATCCTGACCCGCGCCGGCCCCGTGGCCTTCGACATGGAATTGCTGATGGGCGCACTTGCCTGTCTGCTGGCAACCACCTGCTACGGTTTCGCCGGGTTCCTGGCGCGGCGCTGGCTCGACCACCAAGGCGGCCTCGACAGCCGTCTCTCGGCACTGGGCAGCATGCTCGGCGCAACGCTGTTTGTGTTGCCGTTGTTCGGTTACAGCGTCATCACTCAGCCGCCCGTCAGTTGGGGGGGCTGGAGCGTCTGGTTGTCGTTGCTGGGGTTGGGCCTGGGCTGCACGGCGTTTGCCTACATCCTGTATTTCCGCCTGCTCAGTTCGATCGGCCCGGTCAAATCGATGACCGTGACCTTCATGATCCCGCCGTTCGGCGTGTTGTGGGGCGCGTTGTTTCTGGATGAGCCGCTGTCGATGGCGCACCTGTATGGCGGGCTGTTGATTGCGGCGGCGTTGTGGCTGGTGTTGAAGCCTGCGGTGTTGCCGAAGGCTTCAACGGTCAGCGATTAAGCGCTTTTACGGAACACAAACACCAACCCGACGATGATCAACAGCATGCCCAGCATGCTCAACATCGCCAGTCTGTTTCCGAAAATCAGGTAGTCCATCACCGCCGTCACCGCCGGTACCAGGTAGAACAAACTGGTGACATTCACCAGATTGCCTCGGGCGATCAGGCGATACAGCAGCAACGTCGCCAGCACAGACACCACCAGGCCCATCCACAACACCGGCACGACAAACCCGGTGCTGTGCTCGAAGTGGAACGGCTGGAACGGCACGAAAATCCCGCACAGCAACAGACCGGCCAGGTACTGCACCGGCAGCGTGCCAAGGGGATTTTCGGTGATGCGCTTCTGCATGATCGAGCCTGCGGTCATGCTGACCAGCGCCAACAACCCGAAAAGCATCCCGGCCAACGACATCCCGGCCAGTCCGATGCCCTGATAGACCACCATGATCAACCCCGTCAGCCCCAGCATCAGGCCAAACAGCCGACTCCAGGAGCGCTGACGCTCAATCAGCACCACGGTGAGGATCGGTTGAACCCCCATGATCGTGGCCATGACCCCGGGCGTCACCTTCAGGTCCAGCGCCAGCAGATAGAAGATCTGGTAGGCACCCAGCAACACACGACCGGTGGCCGGGACATAGAGGCTCGGTTTCCCGCCCCTGGGC
>CAYNGZ010000448.1:0-3507 GCA_964396695.1 uncultured Pseudomonas sp. | reverse complement strand
AGAGAGGAGGTCACAGGCGGGCAGGGTGGAGACTACGAGAAGAGACGGGTTCGGGGCGTTCCCCGACGTGGACATGCGTGGCGTGGGTGGTTATGCGGTCGTCGCGATGGTGACCGGTTACGGCATCGTCGGTTTCCGTGATCCGCACGGCATCCGCCCGATCGTCTTCGGTCAGCGTCATACCGACGAGGGCGTCGAGTATATGATCGCCTCCGAAAGCGTTTCCCTGGACGTGCTCGGTTTCACCCTGATTCGCGACCTGGCACCGGGTGAAGCGGTCTACATCACTGAAGACGGCAAGCTGCACACCCGTCAGTGCGCGACCAATCCATCACTGACGCCGTGCATTTTCGAACACGTCTACCTGGCGCGTCCTGACTCGATCATCGACGGCGTTTCGGTTTACAAGGCTCGCCTGCGCATGGGTGAGAAGCTGGCCGAGAAGATCCTGCGCGAGCGTCCGGATCACGACATCGACGTGGTCATCCCGATTCCGGACACCAGCCGTACCGCGGCTCTGGAACTGGCGAACCACCTGGGCGTCAAGTTCCGCGAAGGCTTCGTGAAGAACCGCTACATCGGCCGGACCTTCATCATGCCGGGCCAGGCTGCACGGAAAAAATCCGTACGCCAGAAGCTCAACGCCATCGAGCTGGAATTTCGCGGCAAGAACGTGATGCTGGTGGATGACTCCATCGTTCGCGGCACCACTTGCAAGCAAATCATCCAGATGGCTCGTGAAGCTGGCGCGAAGAACGTGTACTTCTGTTCGGCGGCTCCAGCCGTGCGTTATCCGAACGTATACGGCATCGACATGCCGAGCGCTCACGAACTGATCGCTCACAACCGTACGACTCAGGATGTAGCCGACCTGATCGGCGCTGACTGGCTGATCTATCAGGACTTGCCTGATTTGATCGAAGCGGTTGGCGGCGGCAAGATCAAGATCGAGAACTTTGATTGTGCGGTGTTCGACGGCAAGTACGTCACTGGCGATGTCGACGAGGCTTACCTGAACAAGATCGAGCAGGCGCGTAACGATGCCTCCAAGGTCAAGACGCAGGCAGTCAGTGCGATCATCGATCTGTACAACAACTGAGTTTCTACCGGCCCTGAGGGGCCGGTTTTGCATCTATCAAAGAACTTTTATTTATCAGGAACGGGGCAAGGAGTGACAGCATGAGTCAGGATTGGGATGCCGGTCGGCTGGACAGCGACCTCGATGGCGTAGCGTTCGATACCCTGGCCGTACGCGCCGGTCAGCACCGCACGCCGGAAGGCGAACACGGTGATCCGATGTTCTTCACCTCAAGCTACGTATTCCGTACCGCTGCCGATGCGGCGGCACGTTTCGCCGGCGAAGTGCCGGGCAACGTTTACTCGCGCTACACCAATCCGACCGTTCGCGCGTTCGAAGAGCGGATTGCTGCCCTCGAAGGTGCTGAGCAGGCCGTGGCGACGGCCACCGGCATGGCCGCGATTCTCGCGGTGGTGATGAGCCTGTGCAGTGCGGGCGATCATGTACTGGTGTCGCGCAGTGTGTTCGGCTCGACCATCAGCCTGTTCGAAAAGTACTTCAAGCGTTTTGGCATCGAAGTCGATTACGTGCCCCTGGCGGACCTGTCCGGTTGGGATGC
Source organism: uncultured Pseudomonas sp. (assembly GCA_964396695.1). Classification (GTDB taxonomy): domain Bacteria; phylum Pseudomonadota; class Gammaproteobacteria; order Pseudomonadales; family Pseudomonadaceae; genus Aquipseudomonas. The sequence goes on along the minus strand of CAYNGZ010000448.1, from coordinate 1,870 downwards.
GGCGATCAAGGCCAATACCAAATTGCTGTTCGTCGAATCGCCGTCCAACCCGCTGGCCGAGCTGGTGGACATCACCGCATTGTCCGAAGTGGCCCACGCCAAGGGCGCGATGCTGGTGGTCGACAACTGCTTCTGCACGCCGGCCTTGCAGCAGCCGCTGAAGCTCGGTGCGGATGTGGTCGTGCATTCGGCAACCAAATTCATCGACGGCCAAGGCCGTTGCATGGGCGGTGTGGTAGCCGGTCGTAGCGAGCAGATGAAAGAAATTGTCGGGTTCCTGCGTACGGCCGGGCCGACCTTGAGCCCGTTCAATGCCTGGATTTTCCTCAAGGGGCTGGAAACCTTGAGCCTGCGCATGAAAGCGCACTGCGCCAATGCTCAGCAACTGGCCGAGTGGCTTGAGCAGCAGGAGGGCATCGAGAAGGTTCATTACGCCGGCCTCAAGAGCCATCCGCAGCACGAGTTGGCGCAGCGTCAGCAGAAGGGGTTCGGTGCGGTCGTGAGTTTCGAGGTCAAGGGCGGTAAAGAGGGCGCCTGGCGCTTTATCGATGCCACGCGTTTGATTTCGATCACTGCCAACCTGGGTGACAGCAAAACCACGATTACCCATCCGAGCACCACCTCTCACGGTCGTCTGGCACCGCAAGAGCGTGAGGCGGCCGGGATTCGTGACAGCTTGATCCGCATCGCGGTCGGCCTGGAGGACGTGGCTGACCTGCAAGCGGATCTGGCGCGCGGGATGGCTGCCTTGTGATCGAGTTGTCTGCGCCTGCCAGTGGCACTAACGGCCGGGTTGCGCTGGTCACCGGTGCCGCACGCGGCATAGGCCTGGGCATTGCCGCCTGGCTGATCAGCGAGGGCTGGCAGGTGGTCCTGAGCGATCTTGATCGGGTGCGAGGCTCAAAGGTTGCCAAGGTGCTGGGCGAGAACGCCTGGTTCATTGCCATGGACGTGGCCGATGAGAAGCAAGTGGCCCAAGGCGTTGCCGATGTGCTAGGGCAGTTCGGCCGTCTCGATGCGCTGGTGTGCAATGCGGCGGTCGCCGATCCGCACAACATCACGCTGGAAAGTCTCGATCTGGCGTACTGGAATCGGGTGCTGGCGGTGAACCTCAGTGGACCCATGTTGCTGGCCAAGCACTGCGCGCCTTATTTGCGTGCTCACAGTGGCGCCATCGTCAATCTGGCTTCAACCCGGGCCGCACAGTCGGAGCCGGATACCGAGGCTTACGCGGCGAGCAAGGGTGGTTTGCTGGCATTGACTCATGCGTTGGCTATCAGCCTTGGGCCGGAGATTCGGGTCAATGCGGTCAGTCCCGGCTGGATCGATGCGCGTGATCCGGCTGCGCGGCGTGCCGAGCCGCTGAGCGACGCGGATCATGCCCAGCATCCGGCGGGTAGGGTAGGGGCGGTCGAGGACGTGGCAGCGATGGTGGCCTGGTTGCTGTCGAAGAATGCCGGATTTGTCACGGGCCAGGAGTTTGTGGTTGACGGTGGCATGACCAAGAAGATGATTTATAGCGACTAATCGGGTTGCCGGGGGCGCGATGAATGCGGCTTGAGGTTGGGGGTGTCGCTGGTTGGCGCCCCGGAAGATGACATGAATTTGTCTTTTTCAGAAAAACTTCAAGCAGGCTATTGACTTAGCTTCGGTATCTGCGTAAATTTCGCGGCCTCAGAGAAGCAAAGGGTGATTAGCTCAGCTGGGAGAGCGTCTGCCTTACAAGCAGAATGTCGGCGGTTCGATCCCGTCATCACCCACCACTTCTTGAGAGTCTTGCGAAAGCAAGATGGAAGCTGTAAAAAGCCTCCACCGACGCGCAGCGGTAGTTCAGTCGGTTAGAATACCGGCCTGTCACGCCGGGGGTCGC
>CAYNGZ010000447.1:0-3533 GCA_964396695.1 uncultured Pseudomonas sp. | reverse complement strand
ACCTGGTGCCTCAATTCACCCGCCCAAGCCTCGACCTGTTGGGCGCCGCCTTCGTTGAGGGCAAGCTCGAACTTGAAGGCTCGATCAGCGATGTGATCCGGGTGTGTGATGAGTGGAGCCAGGCATTGCTGGATGATGCCGACAGTAATCAGCCGGTACGCTCTGTCCATGACAAGGCTACTGACGCAGCGGCCATTTCCTATCACTACGACCTTTCAAATGCGTTCTATCAGCTCTGGCTCGACAGCGACATGGCGTATTCCTGCGCCTACTTCGAGACCGGCAGCGAAACCCTGGAACAGGCCCAGCAAGCAAAATTCCGCCACCTGTGTCGCAAACTACGGCTGCAACCCGGCGAGTATTTGCTGGATGTCGGCTGCGGCTGGGGAGGGTTGGCGCGTTATGCGGCGCGGGAGTTTGGGGTGAAAGTCTTTGGTATCACCCTGAGTAAAGAGCAATTGGCCCTGGCCCGGGAGCGAGTGATCGCCGAAGGGTTGCAGGATCAGGTCGAGCTGCAACTGCTCGACTACCGCGATCTGCCGCAGGATGGGCGCTTCGATAAGGTGGTCAGTGTCGGCATGTTCGAACACGTTGGCCACGCCAACCTGGCGGAGTACTGCAGGACATTGTTCGGTGCCGTGCGCGAAGGCGGCCTGGTGATGAACCACGGCATTACCGCCAAGCACACGGATGGCCGGCCGGTCGGACGCGGGGCGGGCGATTTCATCGAGCGCTACGTATTCCCTAACGGTGAGTTGCCGCACCTGTCGATGATTTCGGCCGAGATCAGCGAAGCGGGGCTGGAGATCGTCGACGTCGAAAGCCTGCGCCTGCATTACGCACGCACACTGGACCATTGGAGCGAGCGGCTTGAGGACAACCTCGAAGCGGCCTCCAAAGAGGTTCCGGAGCAGGCGTTGCGGATCTGGCGACTGTATCTGGCAGGCTGCGCCTACGCGTTTGCGCGGGGCTGGATCAACTTGCACCAGATCCTCGCGGTCAAGGCCCACGCCGACGGCAGCCATGAACTGCCGTGGACGCGTGACGACATCTACAACCCCTAAAGGATCGGCGAAATAAGCCGGGCGACCCGCATGCCAAGCTGTTGCAGGCGGTGGGTTTCCCGGCTTTCGTCTTTGGCAATCTCGCGGGCCTGGGCAAAGTCGTCGTTGAGCATGCGTTCCACCAGGTTGGCGAACTGGCGGTCGACGGTCAGTAGCATCACTTCGAAGTTGAGCCTGAACGAACGGTTGTCCAGATTCGCACTGCCGATGGCACTGATTTCGCTGTCGATCAGGACAACCTTCTGATGCAGGAACCCCGGTTGATAACGGAATACCCGAACCCCGGCGCGTACCGCTTCGAAGGCGTACAAGCTGGAGGCCGCGTAGACAATCCGGTGATCTGGCCGCGATGGCAGCAGCAGCCTCACGTCGACACCACGTAGCACGGCCAGGCGTAGCGCGGCGAACACGGCCTCATCAGGGATGAAATACGGACTGGTGATCCATATACGCGTGGTCGCGGAATGGATGGCCTCAACGAAAAACAGTGAGCAGGTTTCGTAACGGTCCGCCGGGCCGCTGGCCAGCAATTGGCAGAGCACGCCGTCATCGGGGTAACTCTGCGGCAGTAACAGCGGTGGCAGTGTGCGGGAGGCCCAGAACCAGTCTTCTGCGAACGACTCCTGCATGCACGCAACCACCGGGCCGCTGACGGCAATATGCGTATCGCGCCAGGGGGCCAGCGGCGGTTTCTCACCCATGTATTCGTCACCGACGTTGTGCCCGCCGACAAACCCCAGTACGCCGTCGACCACGACAATCTTGCGGTGGTTGCGAAAGTTCACCTGGAACCGATTGAGCCAGCCACTGCGCGTGGCGAATGCTTCGACCTGCACCCCGGCATCGCGCAGGGGTTGAACGTAGCTGTGGGGCAGGGAGTGGCTACCGATCCGATCGTAGAGCAGGTAAATGGCGACACCTTCCGCGGACTTTTCCATCAGCAGCTGTTGCAAGCGCCGACCCAGTTGGTCGTCATGGAGGATGAAAAACTGGATCAATACGGCTTCGCGGGCGGTGCGGATGGCTTCGAAAATCGCATCAAAGGTTGCCTGGCCGTTGATCAACAGGCGAACCTGGTTGTTCGCCAGGCACGGCATACGACCGAGCTTCGGCATCGCCCGCAACGAGGCGTAGGCAATAGAGGCGCGGGCGGTCAGCGCTTCCTCGACCCATGGGCGCCAGTCCAGGTCGGTGATAGCCTTGCGCATTTCTTCGTTGGCCTGTCGACGCGCCTTGATATAGGCGTCGAAGGTACTGCGGCCAAAAACCAGGTATGGGATAAGCGTCAGGTAAGGTACGAATACCAGCGACAAGGCCCAGGCAATCGAGCCTTGAGCAGTCCTGACGGTCAACACCGCGTGAATGGCGGCGATCGTGCCCAGAGAGTGGATGAGCGTAATCAGATAGGCGAGAAGATGGGGTCCAAAAAAATCCATGAGGCAACCTTGCTCCTGAATATTCAATGCTTAACAGACCATGTTCCACGGCGAATGTCGCTATTTAATTAGACATGCAACCGAAGTAGATTGGCGACGTCTAACGGCCACTAATGTCTAGGAGTTACTCGATGAACGTACGTCTGCTGGGCTTGGCCATGGCTGTTGGCTTGTCACTTCCTCTGGCTGCTCAGGCGCAAATGCTGCAGCCGGGTTTGTGGGAGCTGACCTCAAGCAATATGAAGGTGGATGACCAGAACCTGCCGGATCTGCAGTTGATCCTTAGTCAGTTGGGCAGTCAGATGACGCCGGCACAAAGGGCGGCGCTGGAGAAACAGGGGATCACCATGGGAGGCAAAGGGATTCGTGTGTGCCTGACCCAGGCGCAGGTTCAATCCGACACCATCCCCCTGCAAGACCCGCAATCGGGTTGCCAGCAGCAAATCACCGACCGCACCGGTAACCAATGGAAGTTCCGCTTCAGCTGCCCGAAAGCGCAGGGCGCCGGCGTTGCTACGTTCCTCAGCGACCGCGAATTCAACACCACGGTCAACGGCACGTTCAACGCCACCGGCATCCAGCAAAAGGGCAGCATGGATACTCGTGCCGTATGGTTGGGGCAGGATTGCGGGACGGTCAAACCTCGCGCCTGATAGCTATCACTGGCAAGGCTCACGCCTTGCCAGTGATAGCGTCCTCGTCAATCCGTAACCGTTCACACATCGCCTCAACTCTCATATCCGCCCCGGATTCCGCTGTTCACGCTCAAAACTCGTTCTGCAGCGCTTTGTAACCGCGCACCAGATCAACGTTGGTACGCGCTACGTCCTCGGAAAACTCCGAGGCGCTGACGCTGACTGGAGGGAACTGGGACAAGTCGGTTTTGGGGCCGATGCGGGTGGTGGACGGCACGTAGAAGTCGGCCGGCAAGTCTCGTCCATCGACCACCGAGTTGTGCCGCACGACGCAGCCGTCGCCGACCGCGCAGTTGAACAGCACGCTGTTGAAGCCGATAAACACTCGATTACCGACG
>CAYNGZ010000446.1:0-3538 GCA_964396695.1 uncultured Pseudomonas sp. | reverse complement strand
AATACCAGCCGAAAGCAGGTTGAGGGCTTCCCCTCAACCATAGAATCTCCCACAGTTGTTTTGCGGTGTTACTCAATAATAAGGAACAGGTCATGCGTGCACTGGCAGCACTGAGTCGCTTTGTCGGCAACACCTTCGCTTACTGGGTATTGATCTTCGCCGTGGTGGCCTTCCTGCAACCGGCGTGGTTCATCGGCATGAAAGGTGCGATCGTGCCGCTGCTGGGACTGGTGATGTTCGGCATGGGCCCGACCCTCAAGCTTGAAGACTTCGCCGAAGTTGCCCGCCATCCGTGGCGTGTGGCGCTGGGCGTGGTCGCGCATTTCGTGATCATGCCCGGTGTGGCGTGGTTGCTCTGCCAGGCGTTTCACCTTCCGCCGGAGATTGCCGTCGGGGTGATTCTGGTCGGTTGCTGCCCGAGCGGCACCTCGTCGAACGTGATGACCTGGCTGGCCCGCGGCGACCTGGCACTGTCGGTGGCGATTGCCGCCGTGACCACCCTGCTCGCCCCGTTGCTGACGCCGGCCCTGATTTGGCTACTGGCCTCCGCCTGGTTGCCGGTCTCGTTCATGGAACTGTTCTGGTCGATCCTGCAAGTGGTGTTGCTGCCGATTGTGCTCGGTGTGGCTGCCCAGCGTTTGCTGGGAGATCGGGTTCGCCACGCAGTGGACGTACTGCCGCTGGTGTCGGTGGTGAGTATCGTGATCATCGTCGCCGCCGTTGTCGCGGCGAGTCAGGCAAAGATTGCCGAGTCCGGCCTGCTGATCATGGCCGTGGTAATGCTGCATAACAGCTTCGGCTTCCTGCTGGGTTACTTCACCGCACGCGTGTTCAAGCTGCCACTGGCGCAACGCAAATCCCTGTCGCTGGAAGTCGGCATGCAAAACTCGGGGCTGGGCGCGGCGCTGGCCAGTGCCCACTTCTCACCGCTGGCGGCGGTGCCGAGCGCGCTGTTCAGCGTCTGGCACAATATTTCCGGGGCGTTGCTGTCGACGTATTTCCGCCGGATGAGCGAAAAACACGACCGCGAACTGCTCGCCCAACAAACCACCGACTGAGCCTGGAACTTGATCCCCAGGTTAATAGTGGGCACTATAGTGCGCAACGCGAGGACGACCTCGCGGCTCGATCGAGTTATTCATCTGGGGACGACCCCGTCAATCGATGGAGAGCTTTATGTCCTGGATCTTTCTGTTTTTCGCGGGCCTGTTTGAAGTCGGCTGGGCCGTTGGCCTGAAATACACCGACGGCTTCAGCCGCCCTCTCCCCACCGTCCTGACTGTCGGCGCCATGGTGATCAGCCTCGGTCTGCTGGGTCTGGCCATGAAAGACCTGCCGCTGGGCACTGCCTACGCCATCTGGACGGGCGTCGGCGCCGTGGGCACGGTCATCGCCGGGATCATCCTGTTTGGCGAATCCATGGCGCTGTTCCGCCTGGCCAGCGTTGCGCTGATCATTGCCGGGTTGGTCGGCTTGAAAGTCAGCGCAACCTGACAAGTGCCCAAATCGCAGAATGAAAACGCCCGCAATCATGCGGGCGTTTCTTATCCAGTCAATAAAATCTAACGAACCGTGCCACGCAATTCGCCGACCAGCGCTTGAAGCTGCGCCGGTTGCGCGACCTCAACCGCCACTGCCGGCCCCGCCACCACGGTCACCCGCGACCAGAGGCGGTGGAAGAATCCCTTGTTCGGATCGCGACTGAAGAAGCTGCCCCACAACCCTTGCAAGGCCAATGGAATGACCGGCACCGGTGTCTCTTCCAGAATCCGCGTCAACCCACCCTTGAACTCATTGATCTCGCCATCCGCGGTCAACTTGCCCTCCGGGAAGATGCACACCAACTCACCATCCTTCAGGTACTGGGCGATGCGCTTGAAGGCTCTTTCGTAGATCTGAATATCTTCCTGGCGCCCGGCAATCGGAATAGTCCCTGCGGTACGGAAGATGAAATTCAGCACCGGCAGGTTGTAGATCTTGTAATACATCACAAAGCGAATCGGCCGACGCACTGCACCACCAATCAGCAAGGCATCGACGAAAGACACATGATTGCAGACCAACAGCGCTGCACCTTCATCGGGAATCTGCTCAAGGTTGCGGTGCTGCACACGGTACATGGAATGGCTGAGCAGCCAGATCATGAAGCGCATGCTGAACTCGGGAACGATGCTGAAGATGTAGGCGTTTACACCGATGTTCAGCAGCGACACCACCAGGAACAGCTCGGGAATCGACAGCTTGACCAGGCTCAGCAGCACAATCGAAACAATCGCCGACACCACCATGAACAGAGCGTTGAGGATGTTGTTGGCCGCGATCACCCGCGCCCGCTCGTTTTCGGCGGTGCGCGACTGAATCAGCGCGTACAGCGGCACGATGTAGAAGCCACCGAAAATCCCCAGCCCGAGAATATCGAACAGCACCCACCATGCATGGCCAAAGCCAAGCACTTCGATCCAGCCATGGCCTTGAAGGCTTTCCGGGATACCGCCGGAGTGCCACCAGAGCAGCAAGCCAAACACCGTCAGACCGAAGGAGCCGAACGGCACCAGGCCGATCTCGACTTTGCGTCCGGAGAGTTTCTCGCAGAGCATCGAACCCAATGCGATACCGACCGAGAACACCGTCAGAATCAGCGTCACCACGGTTTCGTCGCCGTGCATCCACTCTTTTGCGTAAGCCGGGATTTGCGTCAGGTAAATCGCCCCGACAAACCAGAACCATGAGTTGCCGACAATCGAACGTGAGACGGCGGGTGTTTGCTCCAGGCCCAGACGCAAGGTCGCCCAGGACTGGCTGAAGATATTCCAGTTCAACCGCAGCTCAGGGGAAGACGCTGCCGCACGCGGAATACCGCGACTGGCCAGATAACCGAGCACCGCGACACCAATGATCGCCGTGGAGACGATCGGTGCGTAATGACCGGACGACATCATGATCCCGGCGCCGATGGTACCGGCCAGAATCGCCAGGAAGGTGCCCATTTCCACCAGACCGTTACCGCCCACCAATTCTTCTTCGTGCAAGGCCTGGGGCAGGATCGAGTACTTCACCGGGCCGAACAGCGCCGAGTGAGTGCCCATGGCGAACAGCGCCACCAGCATCAGCGACAAGTGATCGAACAGGAAACCGACGGCGCCGACCGCCATGATCGCGATTTCACCGAGCTTGATCAGACGGATCAGCGCGTCCTTGGCGAACTTTTCTCCGAACTGCCCGGCCAGCGCCGAGAACAGAAAGAACGGCAGGATGAACAGCAACGCACACAGGTTGACCCAGATCGAACGGTCCCCCTCGATCGTCAACTTGTACAAAATGGCGAGGATCAGCGACTGTTTGAAGAGGTTGTCGTTGAATGCCCCGAGGGACTGCGTAACAAAAAACGGCAGAAACCGCCGTTTGCGAAGCAAGGTGAACTGCGAAGGGTGACTCATCTTCCATGTCCCTGTGTGGCTTGGATGCTCTTATTGGAATGTCGTACAGGGGACTGTCAGATATTTTGTGTGCGGGCCGGTAACGGCCTGCCGTCAGGCAG
>CAYNGZ010000445.1:0-3593 GCA_964396695.1 uncultured Pseudomonas sp. | reverse complement strand
TGCCCGCCAACAGGTCCAGACGATTACCGGCTTCCACCAGACCGCTGTTGACCAGGTCATTGCCGGCAGCAGCCGATAAGTTATTGCTGGCGCGCAAGGTGCCGGCGTTGTTCAGATCCTTACCGGCGATCAGTGATACGTCGCTGCCCTGAATCAGCGCGCCATTAGGAGCCAGACGGTTGTTGGCGTGGGCCAGATATAACACCGGCACCAACACCTGCTCGCCGTTCACCTCGGCGTTTTCCATCCAGACGATGTCGTGGGTCAGGGCCGCGACCTGTTCGGAGGTCAGGCTCACGCCCAATGACAGGTTAAGTTGGTTTTTACTGGTGACGGCGTTGTTCATCAGGTACTTGAACAGCGCGGCGTCCGAGGTTTGACCATCGATGAAACGTTGCCCGGTACGGGCGACCACCGCTTGTTGAATCAGCTTTTGCTCGTAGAGGCCGTCACCCAGACGCTTGGCGCTTTTATCCGGATCGTAGCCGAGGTTCGCCAGCAGGTAGTCCGAACTCATGAACTGCTTGAGGTCGGTGAGCACCGGGTTGGTTTCGATCAGGTATTTCTGTGGGTTGGACTTGAACGAGGTATCCGGCAGGCCCTGAACACGGGTCACGGCCTGACTGGTCACAGGGGTACCGATCACTGGCGCACCCGCTGCTGGAGTCGCGATTGCGGGATTGCCAACCATTGGAACACTGCCGGTCGGTGTGGTCACCACACTGGGGACGGCAGTCGGGGCACTGATCGAGGCGCCGGGAGTTTGAGTATTCACGGGCGGCACAAGAGGCGCGGCCACAGGAGCGGTCACGGTAGCCAATGGGTCACGCGGGTCGAGCGGCAGTGTTGGCACGCTCAGGTCCGGACCAGTAGCGAGCGCGCTATGACTGGCGCCATCGACATGCACGGCACCTACCTGTGTGATAGCTCCAACATTACTGTCATGGCCGGGCAACAGAAGCGTGCCGCCATTGTCGACAGGAGCGCTGACGCTGATCGCACTGGCGCTTACGTCGCTGTCGGTGACTTGACGGGTGATCCGGGTCAGTTGCCGATCGCTGGAGGCCACTTGGGCGATATCACCGATCTGGACGCTACGCGCCTGCACATCCGGCAGGCTTTGTTGACGCTGAGCGGTGCTGACCGAAGCGCTGCCCATGGTCCAGCTTTGCGGGCCGCCACTAGTCGTAGTGGCGACCACCGCGCTGGTGCCTTGGCCACTGAGACGGAACAAGCCGTTCTGGCCGGCGGGCAGGGTAAAGCCGGGTAATGTCAGCGGGTTAACTTGCTGCTGGGCTAGATCTGGCGGCAACTGAGCATTGAAGGTGATTACGGTGGGTGCAGCCTGGCCGCTGAGCTGGGTCGAGCCGACACGCGATGCTCCGCCAGTAAGCGCTACGCCTGAACGAACCACGCTGTTGGTGAGATTCTGCGAAGCAGTGATGTTGACCGTTCCACCTGCCTGCACGATGGCGCTGGCAGAGCTGGACGGACTCCTCTCGATCAGTGTGTTGTCGGAGAAGTTGGCGTTTTTAACAAAGTCTGGAGCTTCGGCTCGTGGGGCATCTTTGTTGTAATGGGGCAGCGTAAAACTGTAGGAACCACCGTCAAAATCCTCCCTTGCAGAACCATAAGCGATATAGCGAGCAGACTCGCGGCCTCCACCCTTGACCCGGACACGGGTCAGGGACTCAACATTGTCGCTGTTCCAGACATGTAAATTAGGAGCAACGAATTGATCCCCGGATCTATAACCAATACTCCCGGAGTCGTAAGAAGGATCATTGGCGGCGTTGTAGTCCATCAACGCACGCCAGTTAGTTTGCCTCGTGTCTATAGACAACCAGCGCCGCACGCTGTAATCGCCCACGGACGCGCCCTGGTTGGTGAACGTCTGCAAATTCAGGGTCGCGTTGTTACCGGCACTAACCGTCGACGCCTGGTTGAGAAACCCTCGGCCGCTGGCCAGGAAGTTGCGCCCTGCCGTCATACTGGCCGACACCGAATCCTGGACGATCTGAGATTTATAGTTTTCGATCCAGACCAGATGGCTATCGGCTTCGGTATTACTGTCAGCACCGAATGAAGAGCAGGTGTAACACCGCACCCCGACATACCCCGAAACCAGCCCCCCAGTCGTCTGGAATACATCCTTGCGGTTCTCGATATGATCCGCCGCCAGGCTCAAATCGCCGCCACTTTCAAGCGTTGCGGAAATGTTGTTAATCGAAGAGCTCAAACCATTGCCGTCATCCCTGGCGATACTGATATTGCCGAGGCTGTACACATCCGCATAACGGTTAGTGAAGTCATTCACCCGCAATGCCATGTCACCACCGCTGAAGATCAAACCATTCTGATTCAGCAGGCTGGACGTACCCAGACGCAGATTGCCACTGCTGCCCATAGTCCCGTAGTTGTTAATTGACCCGGCATTGACCGTCATCCCGGCGGCAGACGTCATCCGACCATAGTTATTGAGTTGGCCACCGATATTGATTGTGGCGTCCCCGCCACTGCCAATACTGCCCGCCCCGCCCAGAGTCATCGAGGCGGCTGTCAGCCCCAGATTGCCCAGGCTGCTGATCCTGCCATTACCGCCATAACTGCCACCCAGCGCTAGGCTCATGCTGCCATCACTGGCAATCAAACCATCGTTGTTCCAGTTGCCCCCGTTACCCACCAGGCTGGTGGACGCCAGCAGTTGACCGCTGCCGGTCTGGGTCAGGTTGTTGACGTTGAGGGTCAGGCGCCCGGCCTGGATCACGCTGCTGTTGGTCCAGTTGTCCGCGGTGAGCGTCAACCCGCCGCGAGTGACGAGGCTGCCGCCGGCATTGGTGATGTTGGCGGTGGCGATATCAAACGTGCCGTTGCCCACATGCAACAAACTACCGCCCTGGTTCAGGAAACCCGCTGCATTGAGCGTCAGATCACTGTTGGCGGTTTCCAGTTTGCCGTTGCGGTTATCAAACAAACCACCAATCTGGAAATCAGTCTTGCCACTGCAGCCCAAGGCGCGCAGCTGGCCGGTCTGGTTGTCGAGGCTGGCGGCGCGCACGCTCAGGGTGCTGTCGCTCTCGATGATGCCCAGGCGGTTGTTCAGGGCGCCGGTGAGGTTCAGGTCGATCCCGTTGCCGGCGATCTGGCCGTCGTTGTCGCCACTGTTGTCGAAGTTGTTGCCGGTGACGCTGACCCGGCCTTTGGCGTAGAGGCCGCCGTTGCGGTTGTCGAAATTGCCCGCGCCCATGGCGATGATTGCATCGCCGCTCTGGGCCGAGATGCGGCCGCCGTAGTTATCGATGCCGCCCCATGCACTGAGGTTCAGACGCTGTGCCTGAACGATGCCGCCCTGACGGTTATTGGTCAGGTCGTAACCGTTTTTCAGCACACCCACGACGCGCGCCTCGAGTGCGCCCTTGATGCTGGCGAGGGTGCCGCCGCGGTTGTCCAGGTTGCTGGCGCTGACCGTAAGGTCACCGTTCTGGGCCAGCAGTCGACCGCTCTGGTTGTCGATATCGCCCGCTACGAACAGGTTCATCGCGCGCAGGCTTTGCACGGTGCCTTTGGCGTTGGCCAGGCTCGGAGGGCTGAGT
>CAYNGZ010000444.1:0-3598 GCA_964396695.1 uncultured Pseudomonas sp. | reverse complement strand
CCCATGTTCCTTGCGCGACAGCGCGGCCTCGAAGAGGGGGCGGCCCCTCCTACGCGTTCACATCGATCCTCGTAGGAGCTGCCGAAGGCTGCGATCTTTACTGCGCAGAACTCAATTCACCAGCGCTGCATCCAGGCTGATTTTGGCATTCAACACCTTGGAAACCGGGCAGCCTTCCTTGGCCTTTTTGCTCAGTGCTTACCTTGTCGGATCGAACCGCCTATCCGAGAGGCAAATTCATGCCAGCTATTGAAACTCGGGTATATGCCCACATTGCATGGAACACGCTTACGCATTCGGCAGGTTTTCGTTGGTGAGAAAAGCCTGCGTCCCCCTCATTGGAGAAGCCGGCTTATGAAACAACTGTCCGATATCAAGTACTCGACCCTGGACCTTGTGCCCGTTCGCGAGAACGGCAGCCCCGCACAATCGCTGCGCAACTCGCTGGACCTGGCGCAACACGCCGAGAAGTGGGGCTACAACCGCTTCTGGGTCGCCGAACACCACAACATGGATGGCATCGCCAGCTCGGCAACGTCCGTACTGCTTGGCTACCTGGCTGGCGGCACATCGACCATTCGTGTCGGTTCCGGTGGCGTGATGCTGCCCAACCATGCGCCGCTGGTGATCGCCGAACAGTTCGGCACCCTGGAAAGTCTCTATCCGGGACGGATCGACCTCGGTCTGGGCCGCGCACCGGGTTCCGACCAGATGACCGCCCGCGCCTTGCGCCGTGAACGCTCCGGCAGCGCCGACGACTTCCCCGAAGACGTGGCGGAACTGATGCGCTACCTCGGCCCACGCACGCCGGACCAGCGCATTATCGCGATGCCCGGCACCGGCACCCATGTGCCGGTCTGGCTGCTGGGTTCCAGCCTGTTCAGCGCACAACTGGCCGGCGAGCGCGGTTTACCTTACGCCTTTGCCTCGCATTTCGCACCGCGATACATGCATGAGGCGATTCGGGTTTATCGCAATCACTTCAAGCCCTCAGCCGTACTGGATAAGCCCTATGTGATGCTGGGCGTGCCACTGGTTGCCGCCGACACCGACGAACACGCCGATTACCTGGCGACCTCGGTCTATCAACGGATTCTGGCGCTGATGCGCGGCCAAAGCCTGGTTCAGCGTCCACCGGTAAAAACCATGGACGGTCTGTGGTTGCCCCATGAGAGAGAAGCCGTCGGTGATTTCCTCGGGCTGGCGATGGTTGGCAGCCCGGCAAAAATTCGCGGCAAGCTTGAAGTGCTGATCGAACAGACTCAGGCCGACGAGTTGATTTTCACCTGCGACCTGTACGAACACACCGATCGCCTGCACTCCTACGAGCTGCTGGCGCAAGTGATGAAGGGCTGAGCCTTAAACAACGCCTGCAAAAAAGCCGACGCCATGGCGTCGGCTTTTCATAAACAACGTACTCAATCTACTTCTTGTAGACGATGACCTTCTTGCCTGCCTCGCACTTGCCGACCACTTTGCCGCCCGCCGCCGCGCCTTTATCAACGATTTCCAGCGAATAGTTTTTGGAGCCCTTGGCGTCGATTTTTGCCGCGATCTCGCTTTTCAGCTCTTCGCACGGTTTACCCGCCGCAAAGGTTGTTCCCGCAATGCTCAACAAACCCACCGCCAAAATAAATTTCTTCATCGGTCACATTCCCTGGTCGGATCAAAAGGGGTAAGCGTTAGCACTTGAGCGTCTGTCGCCCAAGAAAAAGTAGCGCTTTGCCATTCCTTATGGCAATCGGCCAGCGCACAAGTTCAGAAGCCTAGCTCAACCTCAGCTATTGGCAATCCGGAAACCGACCTTGAGCGTCACCTGAAAGTGCGCTGCCTGGCCGTCCTTGATGTGCCCGCGGGTTTCGGTGACCTCGAACCACTCCATGTGCTTGATGCTTTTACTGGCCTCGGCCAGGGCGTTGTTGATGGCTTCTTCAATGCTGGTGGGGGAAGAACCGACCAGTTCGACTTTTTTGTAGGTGTGATGATCAGACATGGCGCTCTCCTTGAGTAGTGATTAGAGCCTAGCAGCGATTTTTCTTATTTCTTCGCCGAGCCAATCCCAAGTAGAGGTTCAGATTCACTGCACTGTGCTGGCGGCGTACCTGCTGTACAAACGCGGCGACTAAACGGACTGGCGCAGCTCGTTTTTCAGCCACTGCGCCAACTGCCGAGCGCGTCCGTCCGCGGCGCGCTTGGGTAGCCACAATGCCAGTTGCGCAGGGGTTTCACTGAACCCCCACGGCGCAACCAGGCGCCCGGCCTTCAAATCCTCGGCCACCAGCGGCTCAGGGGCGATTGCCACCCCCAGCCCGGCCACCGCGGCCTCCAGCAAATAATACAAATGCTCGAAACCTTGCCCGAACTTCAATGCCCTGGCATCGAGGCCATTGCGCTGCGCCCAACTGGGCCAGGCTTGCGGACGTGAAGTGGTGTGCAACAAGGGTTCGTTGAGCAGCGCGGCAGCCGGCGCCTGGCGCAGCGTGTCGTAACCGGAAAAGCGAGGGCTCAAGACCGGGCCGATGCGCTCGCTGGCCAGTTCATAGACCTGCATATCCGCCGGCCACGGCGGTTCGGCAAACACCAGCAAGGCATCGAGCCCCGGCCGCCATGGGTCGAGATCGCCTTCACCCGCCGACAGGTGCAAACGCAAATCCGGCAGGTCTGCATTCAGCCGGCCCAGACGTGGAATGAACCAGCGCGCCAGCAAGCTGCCGGAGCAGCCAAGCACGAAGGGTGCGTCAGCGTGGCCTTGCGTCAGCTCACCGCACACCGTGCGCAAACGCTCGAAAGCCTCGGTGCTGGCATCGCGTAACCGCACGCCGGCATCTGTGAGTTTCAGGCCGCGTCCATCCTGTACGAACAGGCTCACCCCCAGATGTTCCTCCAGCGCTTTCAACTGTCGACTGACCGCACCGTGGGTCACGTGCAATTGCTCCGCAGCCTGGCTGACGCTGTTCAAGCGGGCAGTGGCCTCGAAGGCGCGCAGGGCATTGAGCGGGGGAAGGTCGTGGCTCATGGGATCTGTGAGTTTTCCTGACAGGTTACGGCGATCTTATCGGTTTTCAGCTCGGGACGTCAGGGGTAGAGTGAACGCCATTGCCACTTCACGTATTCAACTGGAGCGCCCCATGACCCAGACAAATCTGCGTAACGGCCCTGATGCCAACGGCCTGTTTGGCGCGTTCGGCGGCCGCTACGTTGCCGAAACCCTGATGCCGTTGATCCTCGACCTGGCCCGCGAATACGAAGCGGCCAAGGATGATCCGACGTTCAAAGAAGAACTGGCCTACTTCCAGCGCGACTATGTCGGCCGCCCAAGCCCGCTGTACTTTGCCGAGCGTCTGACCGAATTCTGCGGCGGCCCCAAGATCCACCACAGGCCCGAAGGGCTGAACCACACCGGCCCGCGCTGCGTCTCGGGTTCCGAGGAGAACGAAACCATGCTCGGCATTCCGCCGCACTATCCCTGCGGCAAGTACGTGCTGAACCACGACCCGCTGGACGGTTCCTCCAACATCGACGACAATGTATCCATCGGGACCACCTTCTCCATCCTGCGCCGGGTGACCCCGGGCGACGGCGCGGGAGACGAGAGCGA
>CAYNGZ010000443.1:0-3607 GCA_964396695.1 uncultured Pseudomonas sp. | reverse complement strand
GCTGACCCAAGCGCTCGCGACACTCGATCAACGCCTCACCAGGCTGAGTCGACTGCTCGCCGGGTTCGCCTTGTTCACCGGGGTTTGCTGGCTGCTGTTGATTACCGCCAGCATGGCCGGCTCGCTGTCGGCGGCGCTTGATTGGCCAACCGTGCAACTGGTGTTGAGCAACACCTTCTTCGGACAGGTCTGGAGCTGGCATCTGCTGTTCAACGGGCTACTGGTGGTCTGCCTGCTGAGCCCGCTGAACAGCTCGTTTGCGCTGCGTATGGTCCTGAGCAGCCTGCTGCTGATGACCCTCGCCCCGGTCGGCCATGGCGCTATGCTCGATGGCCTGAGTGGCCAGTTGCTGATCCTCAATCAAGTGATTCACCTGACCTGCGTCGGTGCCTGGCTGGGTGGGTTGATGCTGCTGGTGATGATTCTGCTGCGACCGGCGCCCCATGCGGTCGGCCCGATACTGCGACGCTTCAGCGGGATCGGTTATGGGCTGGTGACGGGGTTGCTGGTGACCGGCCTGATCAATGTCCGGGTGTTGACCGGGGCTTTCTGGCCGACGCCGCTACTGTCCGGTTTTGCGCTGATTTTGCTGATCAAGGTGCTGTTGGTCAGCGCAATGTTTGGCCTGGCGCTGTTCAACCGCTTGCGCGTCAAGGACTGCGAACAACACCTGTCGACGCTGCGCACCAGCGTGATGCTGGAGTGGTTGCTGGGGGTAACGGCCGTGGCGGCGGTTTCCTTGCTCGGCACCTTGCCGCCAATGGTGGCCGGCTCGTAGGCGCTCGGGTATCTACGGATTGTCAGTGACGACATCGTCGTGCCCGGAGGTATCGATGCTCACCACCACCGACATCCCCGGTAGCAGACGTTCGCTCTGCGCCTGGTTGGCGTCGACGGTGATACGCACCGGCACGCGTTGGGCGAGATAGAGCCCCCGCCGTTCGGCGATCTGCAACAGGTCTTCGGAAAACAGCCGGGCCAGTGGCAATGCCAGTTGCGAGGTGCCCAGACCCAGCACCAGCGCCTTCATTCGCCACTTCGCCGGGAAGGCCTGAACCATGTAATACAACCCCAGCGAACTCAGCGCCGCACCGACCATGCCGTGAGCGGCACGCACCGCAATCGCCGAACTCAGGTCGTTGAGCCAGTTCACTGCACAGCTACCGCTGATTTCAGGCCTTGAGCAGCATGTAACCGGCCACAATCAGGCACACGCTGGCAAACCCCACTTGAAGCGTCCGGGCCGGAACCCGGGCGCAGAGTCGCCGCCCCACCACCATCCCGACGATGCTGGCGACGATAAACGCAGCGCCCAAGGCATCAATGGTCACACCGGCATGAAAGGCGCCAATCACCCCGATCGCTGAAATCAAACTGATGACCATCAGGGACGTGGCGACGATGCCGCGCATCTGCACGTCGGTCAGTTGCTTGAATGCCGGCACGATCAGGAATCCTCCACCGACGCCCAGCAACCCTGACACCACCCCGGTCACCGCGCCCAGCGTGGCGAGGGTCGCGGTGCACTTGGCGGTCCAGGAAAAGCGCCCGGTCTGTTGATCGAGCATGCAGTTTTTCTGGCCCCAGTTGGCGTGGCCATGGTCGCTCGGCCCCGGTTCCTTCTTTTCTCGCCGCAGCATCCGCCAGGCCACCATGACCATCAGCAGGCTGAAGAGGATCATCAGGACTTTTTCCGGCAACTGATGGGCGAAGTAGATCCCCACCGGAGAAAACACCGCGCCCAGCAAGGCAATCAACAACGCTGCACGGTAGCGCACCAACCCATGCCGCAGGCCGTCAATGGCACCGACCGCCGCCGCACTGCCCACCGCAAACAGCGCCACCGGCGCTGCCTGGGTCATGCTCCAGCCCAACCCGAGCACCAGGGCCGGCACCGCAAGAATGCCGCCGCCGGCCCCGGTCAAGCCCAGGATCAGGCCCATTACCACACCAAACAATGTCGCCAGCAGCATAGGGTTCTCTCAATCGACCTTGGACATACGGGTCAGCCACTCGCGCCCTTTGAGCATGCCGTTCCAGTAAAACCATGGCAGCACAGTTGCCTTGAGGAACCACGCCGAACGCCGGGCCACGGTCGGGTCGAGGGGAAAGGTCGGCAGCAACTTGCCGGCATAGCCGAACTCGGCAAGGATCACCTTGCCCTTCTCCACCGTCAGCGGGCAGGAACCGTAACCGTCGTACGCAAGCGGCAAGGACTGCTGTCTGCGCAGGGCCAGCAGATTCTCCGCAACCACGACAATTTGCTTGCGCACGGCGGCGGCAGTTTTCGCGTTGCTGGTGGAACAGACATCGCCCAGGGCAAACACGTCGGGATAACGCACGTGTTGCAGGCTGTGGGCATCCACTTCACACCAGCCGGCGGCATCGGCCAAGGGGCTTTGGCGGATGAAGTCCGGTGATACCTGCGGTGGCACCACGTGCAACAAATCGAACGGCTTCGCTTGCAGCGTGACTTCACCCGCCGTGTCCCTGACCTCGAACCAGGCGGTTTGCGCCGGCCCGTCGACCTTCACCAGGTTCGAATTGAACGCCAGCCGTGCGCGGTATTTCTCGATGTATTTCATCAATGGCGGGACGAACGTCGCCACACCGAACAACGCAGCGCCGGCCAGGTTGAACTCGACATCGACGTTCTTCAGCACACCTTGCCTGAGCCAGTGATCGCAGGACAGGTACAACGCCTTTTGCGGTGCACCGGCGCATTTGATCGGCATCGCCGGCTGGGTAAAGATCGCCTTGCCGCCTTTCAGGCCTTTGACCAGTTGCCAGGTATAGGCCGCGTGCCGGTAGCTGTAGTTGGACGTGACACCGTGTTGCCCGAGGGCCTCTTGCAGGCCTTCGATTTTCTCCCAGGCCAGTCGCAAGCCGGGGCACACGATGAGGTGTCGATAGGAGACGTTGCGGCCATCATCGAGGGTCAGCGAACGGTTCTCGGGGTCGACGTTGCTGACCGCTGCCTGCACCCATTGAGCCTGACGCGGCATCACCGCCGACATTGGCCGCACGGTGTTCTTGAGCGCATGGGCGCCGCCGCCGACCAGGGTCCAGGCCGGCTGGTAATAATGCTGATCGCTGGGCTCGATGACGGTGATGTTCAAGCCCGGATCGCGCTTGAGCAGGCTGGCGACGCAGCCGATACCCGCGGTACCGCCGCCTATTACCACGATGTCGGCACTGATGGTCTGGCCCCAGTGTTGATCCTTCATAAGTTATTGCCTCTATGGCTACACGCAAGGGTCGTTGCCCGGACAGGCTCACGCCCAGCTTTTTATCACCGCGCCACAATACAGGCCGGAGAGTGTCTTCATCACCTGAATCACTTCGTGGCTGGCCAGTCCGTAGAAAATGTACTTGCCTTCACGCCGGGTGCTCACCAGGCCTTCGTCGCGTAAAATCCCCAACTGCTGGGACAACGTTGGCTGGCGCACACCGGTCATGGTTTCCAACTCACCGACGTTGCGCTCTCCCTGCGTCAACTGGCAGAGGATCAGCAGGCGGTCCTCATTGGCCAGTGCCTTGAGCAGCGCACAGGCCTTGGGGGCCGAGGCACGCAGTTGTGCCACTTCACCTTCGCTAAGACTGGATT
>CAYNGZ010000442.1:0-3615 GCA_964396695.1 uncultured Pseudomonas sp. | reverse complement strand
TACCAGCTGAAAGCAGGTTGAGGGCTTCCCCTCAACCATAGAATCTCCCACAGTTGAACTGTGCACATCCGCAAGGGATTGGTCGGCTGTCAGGCCGCCTTCGCGAGCAAGCCCGCTCCCACAGGTTTGATTGGTGTACGTCTGCGGGAGGTTGGTCGGCTGTCAGGCCGCCAAGATCAAGAGATCGCAGCCTGCGGCAGCTCCTACAGGGGGAGCTGGAATTCATGGCAATAAAAAGCCCCGCGCTTCTCTCGAAGGCGGGGCTTTTTGTACAACCGCAAAACCTTAAGGCGCGTAAGTCAGCAACAACTCACTCGGCACCTTGAAGTCCAGCGACATCATCACGCTCAACGCCGTGATGGTGAAAATCGAAAACACGAACAGCTTACGTGCCCAAACCGTGTCATCCACCGCCTTGTAGCCAGTCCAGGCCATGTACAACCAGTACATGCCCATGGCCGCCGCAACAGCAAGATAACTCATGCCAGCGTAACCGCTGAACGTCAGCATCAAGGTCGCCACCAGGAACGCCAGGATATAAAGCAGGATGTGCTTCTTGGCCACCTGAATCCCGCGCTTCACCGGCAACACCGGAATCGATGCCGCCAGGTAATCGTTGAAGCGAAAGATCGCGATCGCGTAGGAATGCGGCATCTGCCACAGGCTGAACATCACCAGCAGCGTCAGCGCCGCCAAGTCGAAGCTATTGCTGACTGCGACATAGCCAATCACTGGCGGCATGGCGCCCGACAGACTGCCCACCAGCGTGCCGTGAACTGACTTGCGCTTGAGGTACAGGCTGTAGAGGCCGACGTAGATGACAAAACCGATCACCGCGAACAACGCCGCCAGCGGGTTGGCCACGCGATACAGCAAGGCCACGCCGGCGACACCCAGGACAGTCGCGTAAACCAGTGCCAGTTTCAGGGAGATCAGGCCCTGGACCAGCACGCGGTTCTTGGTGCGTTCCATCTTCAGGTCGATGTCACGGTCGATGCAGTTGTTGAACACGCAACCCGACGCGACCACCAGGGACGTGCCGATCATCGCAGCCAGGAAAATGGCCAGATCGACATGCCCTTTCGAGGCCAGGAAAAACCCGCCTGCCACAGAAAGCACGTTACCGAAAATGATCCCCGGTTTGGTGATTTGGATAAAGTGCTTTAAGGACATCCGGACTTTCCTCAGTGCGCCATCATGACGGTGTGGATGCTGAACATGATCCACAGCGACAGACCAACCAACAGGACGATAACCAGCGCCGCGAAGACAAACGCAATCACGTTGTTACGCTGGGCGGCGGAGCGGTCCAGGTGGAGGAAGTAGACCAGGTGCACCAGCACCTGGATCACTGCGAAGGCCAGCACGATCCACAGGGTCATGGCTTTCGGCAGCGATGGGTACATCACCAGGCCGAAAGGAATGACGGTCAGGATCACCGACAGGATGAAACCGATAGCGTAGGACTTGACGCTGCCGTGGCTGGCGTCGTGACTATCGTGTGAGTGAGCTGCGTTAGCCATTTACAGAGTCCCCATCAGGTAAACAACGGTGAATACGCAGATCCACACTACGTCCAGGAAGTGCCAGAACAGGCTCAGGCAGCTCAGACGGGTCTTGTTGGTCGCCGTCAGGCCATTCTTCTGGACCTGATACATCATGATCGCCATCCAGATCAGACCGCTGGTCACGTGCAGACCGTGGGTGCCGACCAGGGTGAAGAACCCGGACAGGAAGCCGCTACGGTTCGGACCGAAGCCTTCGGAGATCAGCGTATGGAACTCGTTGATCTCCATGCCGATGAAGCCCAGACCGAACAGGAAGGTGATGGCCAACCAGCCCAGCACCTGAGTCTTCTTGCCTTTGAACAACGCCAGCATGGCGAAGCCGTAGGTGATCGAGCTGAGCAACAGGCAGGCGGTTTCGCCCAGCACGTATGGCAGTTCGAAGATGTCGTGGCCCGACGGGCCACCGGCTACGTTGTTTACCAGTACCGCGTACACCGCGAAGATCGACGCAAACAGAATGCAGTCGGTCATCAGGTAGAGCCAGAAACCGAATACGGTCATCTCGCCCGAGTCGTGGTGATGGTCATCGTGCCCATGGTCATGACCATGGGCGTGTCCAACATTGGTCACTAAGTTCGACATGGTTTAAGCCTGTTCCAACGAGGTTTCAACACGGGTGGCGGTGGCCGGAATCGCTTTGGCCGCAACCAGACGCTTGTGCTGCTCGGCTTCAATGCGCTCGATCACATCGACCGGCACCATGTAGCCTTGATCATCACGGGCAGCGTGGATCACGAAATAGATCACGGTGCCAGCCAGGCCGAAGATAGCCATCCACCAGATGTGCCAGATCATCGCGAAACCGAACACGGTCAACAGAGCACCCATGACCAGACCGGTCGCGGTGTTGTTTGGCATGTGGATCGGCTCGTACTTGGCCGGAGCCTTGTACGCAGTACCGTTTTCCTTGGCCTCGGTGAACGGGTCGATACCGTCGGCTTTCGGCAGTACGGCGAAGTTGTAGAACGGTGGTGGCGACGAGGTCGACCATTCCAGCGTGTGGGCATTCCACGGGTCGCCGGCTTCGCACATGTTCTCTGGCTTCTTGCGGTCACGCACACTGACGTACAGCTGGATCAACTGGCAGGCAATACCGAAGGCGATCAGTACCGCACCGACCATTGCAACGTGCAGGTAAGGCGTCCACTCAGGGTTGGTGGTGCTGTTCAGACGACGGGTCATGCCCATGAAGCCCAAGGCGTACAGCGGCATGAACGCGACGAAGAAGCCCGAGATCCAGAACCAGAACGCAGCCTTGCCCCAACCTTCGTGCAGCTTGAAGCCGAACGCTTTCGGGAAGTAGAAGCCGAAGCCTGCGATGTAGCCGAACACGGCGCCGCCGATGATCACGTTGTGGAAGTGCGCGATCAGGAACAGGCTGTTGTGCAGGACGAAGTCAGCACCCGGGATGGCCAGCAGTACGCCGGTCATGCCGCCGATGGCGAAGGTCACCATGAAGCCCAGGGTCCACAGCACTTGGCTGGTGAAACGCAGACGGCCCTGGTAAATGGTGAACAGCCAGTTGAAGAGCTTCACCCCTGTCGGAATCGAGATCAGCATCGTCGCCAGACCGAAGAAGGCGTTGACGTCGGCACCCGAACCCATGGTGAAGAAGTGGTGCAGCCAGACCATGAAGCCCAGGATCGAGATCGCGCCGCTGGCGTAGATCATCGAGTGGTGGCCGAACAGTTTCTTGCCGGAGAAGGTCGAGATGACTTCGGAGAAGATCCCGAACGCCGGCAGAATCAGGATGTAAACCTCAGGGTGACCCCAGGCCCAGAACAGGTTGACGTACATCATCGGATTGCCACCAAGTTCATTGGTGAAAATGTGGAAATCCATGTAACGGTCAAGCGTCAGCAACGCCAGGGTAGCGGTCAGGATCGGGAAGGAAGCGACGATCAGAACGTTGGCCCAGGTGCAGGTCCAGGTGAAGATCGGCATGTCCATCATTTTCATGCCCGGGGTACGCATTTTCAGCACGGTGGCCAGGAAGTTGACCCCAGTTAGCGTCGTCCCTAGACACGAAAGCTGTACAGCCCAGATG
>CAYNGZ010000441.1:2849-3616 GCA_964396695.1 uncultured Pseudomonas sp. | reverse complement strand
CGGTCCGGACTTCCCGACCGCCGCGATCATCAACGGTCGCGCCGGTATCATCGAAGCCTACCGTACCGGTCGCGGCCGCATTTACATGCGCGCCCGCCCGATCATCGAAGACATCGACAAGGTCGGTGGTCGTCAGCAGATCGTCATCACCGAGCTGCCTTACCAGTTGAACAAGGCCCGTCTGATCGAGAAGATCGCCGAGCTGGTCAAAGAGAAGAAGCTGGAAGGCATCACCGAGTTGCGTGACGAGTCCGACAAGGACGGTATGCGCGTGGTGATCGAACTGCGTCGCGGCGAAGTGCCTGAGGTCATCCTCAACAACCTCTACGCCCAGACCCAGCTGCAAAGCGTATTCGGTATCAACATCGTCGCGCTGATCGATGGCCGTCCGCGGATCCTGAACCTCAAGGACCTGCTGGAAGCCTTCGTTCGCCACCGTCGCGAAGTGGTCACCCGCCGTACCGTGTTCGAGCTGCGCAAAGCCCGCGAGCGTGGCCATATCCTCGAGGGGCAGGCAGTTGCGCTGTCGAACATCGACCCGGTCATCGCTCTGATCAAGGCTTCGCCAACCCCGTCGGAAGCCAAGGAAGCGCTGGTCAGCACCCCTTGGGAGTCCACTGCGGTGGTCGCGATGGTCGAGCGTGCCGGTGCCGATTCCTGCCGTCCGGAAAACCTCGATCCGCAATACGGCCTGCCCGACGGCAAGTACTTCCGTTCGCCAAAACCGGCGCCACCCATTCTGGAACCTCGTTTTCACCGTTCGGACC
>CAYNGZ010000441.1:0-2839 GCA_964396695.1 uncultured Pseudomonas sp. | reverse complement strand
TTGATGTAACCGAGATCGTACTGCATGAAGCTGACGATCCAAATGCCCTCGTCGACCTCCTTGATGCCCACGCGCTGACCGGCGAGAACGTGTGAGATGTTGATGCGTTTGCGGTGCATGCAGATGCGGCCGCAGGCGGTGACGAGGACCTCTCGGTCGTGCAAGGGGTAGCTGATCTCAGGCAAGCCGTGGTAAGGCCTGGGCGAGGGCAAGTACTTCCTGTCGCCAGAACAGGCGCAAGCCATTCTGGAACTGCGTTTGCACCGTCTGACCGGTCTTGAACACGAAAAACTGCTGGCCGAGTATCAAGAGATCCTCAACCAGATCGGCGAGCTGATCCGCATCCTCAACAGCGCCACGCGCCTGATGGAAGTGATCCGCGAAGAGCTGGAAGTCATTCGTGCCGAGTACGGCGATGTGCGTCGCACCGAAATTCTCGATGCGCGTCTGGACCTGACCCTGGGTGACATGATCCCGGAAGAAGACCGCGTCGTGACCATTTCCCACGGTGGCTACGCCAAGACCCAGCCATTGGCTGCGTACCAGGCTCAGCGTCGTGGCGGTAAAGGCAAATCGGCTACCGGCGTCAAGGATGAGGATTACATCGCTCACCTGCTGGTTGCCAACAGCCACACCACGCTGTTGCTGTTCTCCAGCAAGGGCAAGGTGTACTGGCTGAAAACCTACGAAATTCCTGAAGCATCCCGCGCCGCCCGTGGTCGTCCGCTGGTCAACCTGCTGCCGCTGGACGATGGTGAATACATCACCACCATGCTGCCGGTCGAGGAATACACCGAAGGTCACTACATCTTCATGGCGACCGCCAATGGCACCGTGAAGAAGACCCCGCTGGAATCCTTCAGCCGTCAGCGCAGCGTGGGCTTGATCGCGCTGGAGCTGGACGAAGGCGACGTGCTGATCTCCGCTGCCATCACCGATGGCGAGCGTGAAGTCATGCTGTTCTCGGATGGCGGCAAGGTGACCCGCTTCAAGGAGTCCGACGTTCGCGCCATGGGCCGTACCGCTCGCGGTGTCCGCGGCATGCGTCTGCCGGAAGGTCAGAAGCTGATTTCCATGCTGATCCCGGAAGAAGGCAGCCAGATCCTCACCGCCTCCGAGCGTGGTTTCGGCAAGCGTACCGCCATCACCGAGTTCCCTGAGTACAAGCGTGGCGGTCAGGGCGTTATCGCCATGGTCAGCAACGAGCGTAATGGCCGTCTGGTCGGTGCGGTCCAGGTGCTCGACGGTGAGGAAATCATGCTGATTTCCGACCAGGGCACCCTGGTGCGTACTCGTGTCGATGAAGTGTCCAGTCTGGGTCGTAACACCCAGGGCGTGACCCTGATCAAGCTGGCCGGCGATGAAACACTGGTCGGTCTGGAGCGGGTTCAGGAACCATCGGAAGTCGAAGGCGAAGAGGGTGTCGAGCTCGAAGGTATCGTGCTCGATGCCGGCACCGAGCCGGATGACACTGTCGAAAGCCAGCAGGCTGAATCAGCTGACGAAGAAGAGCCGCAAGACTAACCAAATCGTAGCAGGGCAGGGTGTTTGCTCTGTCCGCTACCGTGAATGCATAGCGAGAGTGGATGTGAGCAAACGAGCCTATAACTTCTGCGCAGGTCCTGCTGCGCTGCCTGAAGCTGTCCTGTTGCGTGCCCAGTCGGAATTGCTCGACTGGCATGGCAAGGGTCTCTCGGTCATGGAAATGAGCCATCGCAGTGATGAGTTCGTGTCCATTGCGACCAAGGCCGAGCAGGATCTGCGTGATCTGCTGAATATCCCCTCGAACTATAAAGTACTGTTTCTGCAAGGTGGCGCCAGCCAGCAATTTGCTCAGATTCCTCTGAACCTGTTGCCGGAAAACGGTAAAGCCGACTATATCGACACCGGTATCTGGTCGCAGAAAGCCATTGAAGAAGCGCAGCGCTACGGCCACGTCAATGTTGCCGCGACCGCCAAGCCTTACGACTATTTCGCAATTCCCGGCCAGAACGAATGGAAGCTGTCGCAAGACGCGGCCTACGTGCACTACGCGCCGAACGAAACCATTGGTGGTCTGGAATTCCAGTGGATCCCGGAAACCGGTGATGTTCCGCTGGTCGCTGACATGTCGTCGGACATTCTCTCGCGCCCTGTGGATATCTCGCGTTTCGGGATGATCTACGCCGGCGCCCAGAAAAACATCGGCCCGAGCGGTATCGTCGTCAACATCGTGCGTGAAGACCTGCTGGGTCGTGCCCGTTCGTTCTGCCCGACCATGCTCGACTACAAAGTCGCGGCCGACAACGGCTCGATGTACAACACCCCGCCAACACTGGCCTGGTACTTGTCCGGTCTTGTGTTCGAATGGCTGAAAGAGCAGGGTGGTGTTGAGGCCATTGGCAAGCTCAATGAAGTCAAGCAGCGCACGTTGTATAACTTTATCGATGCTAGCGGCTTGTACAGTAACCCGATCAACCAGGCTGATCGCTCGTGGATGAACGTGCCGTTCCGTCTGGCTGACGATCGCCTCGACAAGCCGTTCCTGGTCGGTGCCGAGGCGCGCGGTCTGCTGAACCTCAAGGGTCACCGTTCGGTAGGTGGCATGCGTGCCTCTATCTACAACGCCGTCGACATCAACGCAGTCAACGCGCTGGTGGCGTACATGGCAGAGTTCGAGAAGGAACACGGCTAATGTCTGAGCAAGAACTCAAGGCACTGCGCTTGCGCATTGATGCTCTGGACGAAAAAATCCTCGAGCTGATCAGTGAGCGTGCGCGCTGCGCCCAGGAAGTCGCGCGAGTCAAGATGGCCTCGCTGGCCGAAGGCGAAGTGCCGGTGTTCTATCGTCCTGAGCGTG
>CAYNGZ010000440.1:0-3656 GCA_964396695.1 uncultured Pseudomonas sp. | reverse complement strand
CATGTTCCTTGCGCGACAGCGCGGCCTCGAAGAGGGGGCGGCCCCTCCTACAGGGAAATGCGGTCGACGTAGGAGCTGCCGAAGGCTGCGATCTTTTGATCTTCTCGGGATATAGTGCCGCGCGGGTTTTGTTATGGAGACATCCCTTTGCGTATCGCTTTGCTTTTTTCGGCCTGGTTGTTCAGCGTTGGCGCTTTCGCCTCGCCCAACGAGCTCGCCACGCTGGACCGCAGCACCTGGCCAGAACAACTCGGCAGCCCGACCCTGTTCGATGTCGCTTCACGTGCGGAAATCCTCACCTTCGCCCGGGCCTTGCTCGCCAGTGAGTCGCTGGACGAAGGCGCTTTAAAGCAGCGGCTGGGCTTGCGCATGATCAATCTCGATTCGATCAACAAACTGCGCGCACATATGTGGCTGCGCCTGCTCGCCAATTACAACTTTGCCCAGCAGAGCTGCGATCAGGATGCGTCCTTCTGTTTTCTGGTCGAGGACATGGACTCCCTGCGCCAGCAGGCCGGCAAGTTCGAACTCGGCGAAGACTCGTACTACACCCGCTGGGCCGAGCCGAGCCGACACTTTCATGAGCGCTACCTGGACGAACAGCTG
The DNA here is from genome assembly GCA_964396695.1 of uncultured Pseudomonas sp. Taxonomy (GTDB): domain Bacteria; phylum Pseudomonadota; class Gammaproteobacteria; order Pseudomonadales; family Pseudomonadaceae; genus Aquipseudomonas. The sequence continues at coordinate 3,050 of CAYNGZ010000440.1, read as the reverse complement.
CGCAAGGCCGCGCTGTTCCCGCAGACCAGCAGCGAAGTCGAACTGTTCGGCGACTACGAGCGCAACGGCGATGAGATGAACGATCGGCTGTTTACGCTGAGCTTCGACAGTGCCGCGAACATCGCGCCGGACCATACCGCCTGGCTGACCGAGTACCTGCGCAAGTCGAACCTGAGCGCAACCTTCTTTGTGCTGGGCAGCGATATCCAGAACCGTCTGGACCAACATTCGGTGGCCGAGTTGCAAGCGTTGTACTCAAAGCAATGCATTGGCGTGCAGGGCTGGGAGTTCCGTTCGCACAGCCATTGGCAGGATTGGCAGTACTCGGTCACACGCAGCGTCGAACTGGTGAAGAACAAACTGCCTGAGAACTTCGTGCCGCTGTTCCGCCCGCCCAATGGCCAGCGTCGTGCCGATGCGCAGGGATTCTTCAAGGTTCAGGGGTTGCAGGTTGCGCTGTGGGACATCGATCCTGCGGATGGCAGTCGTCAGCTCACGGCCGAACAGAGTGCGCAGCGGGTGCTGACATTGATGCTGTTGTGGCGACACGGGGTGATCAATTTCAGCGTCAAGCAGGACACGGTGAGAACGGCAGTGCCTTGGCTGTTGATGCAAACCGCACAAAGCGGGATCGGCTGGGAAGACTGTCAGGGCGCTTTGCGCTGAAACACGCCCTTCCCCCAAAAAAGCCGGAAACAGAGGGGCAGGGGGGATTTTCAGAGGGATTTCGATACAGACGGACTTCCGACTTTAACGGTGCCGGGGCGGCGCGCCAAGGGCTTTTCGTCACTCGGAAAAATAAACTTCAAAAAAGCGTCAAAGTGCTTTTTTCTGTCACGGGTTTTGGAGTATTACGAAGACAGACCGCCGAAACCTGCAACACAGGTGGCGTCTTCCAAGACCCTCCGCGTGTGCAGTTCACTTGAGTCGTGCCGTTGAGTACGGCAAGTGAATTCGGTGGCCACTTCGAGGCGCAGCACTGTCATGGTATTGCGTCGACTGGCTCCCACACAGGTGACCGAGTATGGATGATCACGGACGTAGCCCTTCCAACCAGCCTATCCTTTATGTACTCGATACCAACGTATTGATCCACGATCCAAACGCGCTCCTGAACTTCGAAGAACACCACGTTGCCATCCCGATGACCGTCCTTGAAGAGCTGGACAAGCTCAAGAGCGGCCATCACAGCGTTGCGGCCGAGTGCCGTCAGGCCATTCGCCTGATCGACAATACGCTGGGCGACGCCTCCCCCGAAGACGTTGAACAGGGTGTGCCGATCCAGCGCGGAAAAAGCGGGCCCAAGGGTTTGCTGTCGATTCTGATGAGCAAGCGCACCGAGCCGAACATCGTTCTGCCCGAACACCTGAACGACAACATCATCATCAACCAGTTGATCGACCTGCACACGCGTGACAAGGATCTGCGCGTGGTGCTGGTGACCAAAGACATCAACATGCGCCTCAAGGCCCGGGCGTGCGGGATCGCGGCCGAGGACTACAGCACCGACCAGTTGGTTGACGACGTGTCGTTGCTGCCCAACGGTTATCACAACATGACGGGCTCGTTCTGGGACCGTGTGAGCAAGGTCGAAACCCGTCAGGACCATGGCCGCACCTGGCACCAGGTACAACTGATCGACAACCTGCCGGCCGTGCATATCAACGAGTTCATCATCGACGAGCAGGGCTTTGTCGGTTGGATCAAGGAAATCCAGGTCGATAAGCTGCTGATCCTCGACCTGCATCAGGAACCCCTGTTGCACCAGGAAGCCTGGGGCCTGAAACCACGCGACATCTATCAGAGCCTGGCGCTGTACGCCTTGCTCGACCCGGACATCCATCTGGTCAACCTGTCGGGGGCTGCCGGTTCGGGTAAAACCATCCTGGCACTGGCGGCGGCGATCGAGCAGACCATGGTCAGCAAGCGCTACCGGCGCATCATCGCCACCCGTAGCGTGCAGGGCCTGGACCAGGAAATCGGTTTCCTGCCCGGCACCGAAGCGGAAAAAATGGAGCCTTGGCTGGGCGCCATCACCGACAACCTCGAAGCCTTGCACATGGATGACGAAAGCACCCATGGCAGCGTCGATTACATCCTCAGCAAAGTGCCGTTGCAGTTCAAATCCCTCAACTACATCCGGGGCCGCAGCTTCCAGCAGAGCCTGATCCTGATCGACGAATGCCAGAACCTCACCCCGCACCAGATGAAAACCATCATCACCCGTGCCGGTGCCGGTTCCAAAGTGGTGTGCCTGGGCAACCTGGCGCAGATCGACACCCCTTACCTGTCCGCGACCAGCTCCGGGCTGACCTACCTGACTGAACGCTTCAAGGATTTCCCCAACGGGGTGCACATCACCCTGCAAGGGGTGCCGCGTTCGATTCTGGCCGAATACGCCGAATCTCATCTGTAACGTGTCCCACCAGATCCGGGCGGCCTCCAGGCCGCCCGTTTTTTTATGCCCGACAAACATCCCCGTAGGAGGGCCATTAAACCGATAATCAAACTCGCGGAAAATTGACCCACAGGTTTACAATCGGTGCTCCTGATCAGGAGTAAAGCTGTGCTGACTCATCTCGATTCCCAAGGTCGCGCCAATATGGTCGACGTCACCGAAAAAGCCGTGACGTTCCGTGAAGCCACGGCCGAAGCGCTTGTGCGTATGCTCCCTGAAACCCTGCAGATGATCGTCAGCGGCGGTCACCCCAAAGGTGATGTGTTCGCCGTGGCGCGCATTGCCGGCATTCAGGCAGCGAAGAAAACCTCCGATTTGATCCGGCTGTGCCATCCGCTGATGCTCACCAGCGACAAGGTCGAGCTGAAGTCCCAAGGCCCCGATGCGGTCCGCTTCGTCGGGAACAAGTACCTCGACGGGGGACAGGTCGGCTGCGGGCTGTCCGTGGGGATCGAGCAGGCGCCCGGGTGTGGCGACGAGGATGTCGACGCCGCGCCGGAGCCGGTCGATCTGGGGATTGATGCCGACGCCGCCGAAGACGACCGCCGAGCGCTGATGCGCGTACTTGCCGTAGACGCGCACGCTCTCCTCG
>CAYNGZ010000439.1:0-3688 GCA_964396695.1 uncultured Pseudomonas sp. | reverse complement strand
CGAAAGTCTGGGTGCCGGCCGACTCGCCCAGGGTCTGCTTCAGGCCATAGCCGGTCGGCGAATGGCAGACGCGGGCGCAGGTGTCGACGTTGTTGTTGCCGAAGGCGGCGCGCACCAGCTTCTGCACCAGATAGGTTTCTTCGTTGGTGCAGCGGCTGGACGTGATGCCACCAATGGAGTCGCGACCGTATTTTTGCTGCAGTCGACGGAATTCGCTGGCGGCGTAGGTCACCGCTTCATCCCAGCTGACTTCCTGCCAAGGGTCGTTGATGTGCTTGCGGATCATCGGCTTGGTGATGCGATCCGGGTGGGTCGCGTAGCCCCAGGCAAAGCGCCCTTTGACGCACGAGTGGCCGTGGTTGGCCTGGCCGTTCTTGTCGGGGACCATGCGCACGACCTGGTCGCCTTTCATCTCGGCACGGAACGAGCAGCCCACGCCGCAATAGGCGCAGGTGGTGATCACGCTGTGTTCGGGCTGACCCAGCTCGACCACGCTTTTTTCCATCAGCGTCGCGGTCGGGCAGGCTTGCACACAAGCGCCGCAGGACACGCATTCCGAGTCGAGGAAGTTCTCGCCACCGGCGGCTGCGACCCGGGATTCGAAACCGCGCCCGGTAATGGTCAGGGCAAAGGTGCCTTGGGTTTCTTCGCAGGCGCGCACGCAGCGGTTGCAGACGATGCACTTGCTCGGGTCGTAGTCGAAATAGGGGTTGGAGGTGTCCTTCTGGTCGGCCAGATGGTTGTCGCCTTCATAGCCGTAACGCACCTCGCGCAGGCCAACCTGGCCGGCGACGGTTTGCAGCTCGCAGTTGCCGTTGGCCGAGCAGGTCAGGCAGTCCAGCGGGTGATCGGAGATGTACAGCTCCATGACGTTGCGGCGCAGGGTCGCGGGCTTCGGCGTCTGGGTGTGCACGCTCATGCCTTCGCTGACCGGCGTGGTGCAGGACGCCGGGTAGCCGCGCATGCCGTCGATCTCCACCAGGCACATGCGGCAGGAGCCGAAGGCTTCCAGGCTGTCGGTGGCACAGAGTTTGGGAATGGTGGTGCCCATGAGCGCGGCGGCGCGCATCACCGAGGTACCTTCGGGCACGCTGATGCTGCGGCCGTCGATGGTCAGGGTGACCTGCACCTCGCTGTGGCGGGCCGGGGTGCCCAGATCGATATCGGTTTTCGGGTCGAAGAGAGTGATCATTGCTCGGCCTCCGAGGCGTGCAGACCGAAGTCGGCGGGGAAGTGCTTGAGGGCGCTGGCGACCGGATAGGAAGTCATGCCGCCCAACGCACACAGCGAACCGTATTGCAGGGTGTCGCACAGGTCCTTGAGGATGATCACCTGCTGATCACGACCGGCCTGATCTGGCGCGGCCAGCAGGCGGTCGATCACCTCCACGCCCCGGGTCGAACCGATGCGGCAGGGCGTGCATTTGCCACAGGATTCCTCGGCGCAGAACTGCATGGCGAAACGCGCCATGTGGGCCATGTCGAGACTGTCGTCAGCCACCACCACACCACCGTGACCGAGCATGGCGCCGATGGCGGCGAACGCTTCGTAATCCAGCGGCGTGTCGAATTGCCCCGGTGGCACCCAGGCGCCGAGAGGGCCGCCCACTTGCGCGGCTTTCAGCGGCCGGCCACTGGCGGTGCCGCCGCCGTACTCTTCCACCAGTTCCCGCAGGGTCAGGCCAAAGGCCCGTTCCACCAGGCCGCCGTGACGAACATTACCCGCCAGCTGGAAAGGCATGGTGCCCAGCGAACGGCCCATGCCGTAATCGCGATAGAACTGCGCGCCCTTGGCCAGAATCAGCGGCACCGAGGCCAGCGTCAGCACGTTGTGCACCAGGGTCGGCTGGCCGAACAGGCCCTGCAAGGCGGGGATCGGTGGCTTGGCGCGGACGATCCCGCGCTTGCCTTCGAGAGAGTCCAGCAGCGCGGTTTCCTCACCGCAGATGTAAGCGCCGGCACCGACCCGCACTTCCATGTCGTAGGCCAGGCCGCTGCCGCCGACATTGGCGCCGAGGTAACCGGCGGCCCGGGCGATGTCCAGCGCCTCGCGCAGGGTGGCCACGGCCTGTGGATATTCCGAGCGCACATAAATGTAGCCGTAGCTGGCGCCAACGGTGATGCCGGCAATGGTCATGCCTTCGATCAGCAGGAAGGGGTCGCCTTCCATCAACATGCGGTCGGCGAAGGTGCCGGAGTCGCCTTCGTCGGCGTTGCACACAATGTATTTCTGCGTCGCCTGGGTGCCGCGCACCGTGCGCCACTTGATCCCGGCCGGGAACGCCGCGCCGCCACGGCCACGCAGACCCGAATCGAACACCTCAGTTGCGGTCTGCTCGCCACTGATGGTGATGGCTCTTTTCAGACCCTCGAAACCGCCATGATCCAGGTAATCGTCAATGGACAGCGGCTGGGTGATGCCGGCGCGGGCAAACAGCAGGCGTTGTTGCGTCTTCAGATAGGGCAACTCTTCCACCAGGCCCAAGGCCAGTGGATGGGCAGACGGGTCGCCTTGCAAGGCATCGAGTACTGACGGCACATCGGCCGCGGTCAGCGGGCCGAAGCCGATACGGCCTTGTGGGCTGTCCACTTCCAGCAACGGTTCAAGCCAGTACAGGCCGCGCGAGCTGGTGCGTTGCAACTCCAGGGGCACAAAGCGTCCCCGGGCATGGGTGATAAGGGCCGCCGCAACCTCTTCGGCACCCACGGCACGGGCAATAGAATCACGGGACAGATAGAAAGCCGGCATCATGCGTCCTCCAGGCAAGCGTCGAGCAGGGCATCCAGGCGCTCGGCGCTGAGCCGCGCATGCACCTGACCATCCAGCTCCAGCGCGGGCGAGCAGGCGCAGGCGCCGAGGCAATACACCGGACGCAGGCTGATGCTGCCGTCGGCACTGCTGCCGTGGTCGTCCAGTTGCAGGCGTTCACGCAATTGCGCCGCGAGCTGCTCGGCGCCGCGACTCTGGCAGGACTCGGCCCGGCACAGACGCAGGATATGCCGCGCCGGAGGGGCGGTACGGAAGTCATGGTAGAAACTGATCACCCCGCGCACCTCGGCCTGACTCAGGTTGAGCGCATGGGCAATCTCGGGGATGGCGGCATCGGGGATGTAACCGATGCCCTCCTGAATATCATGAAGGATCGGCAACAGCGCGCCGGGCGAACCCTTGTGGCGCTCCAGCAGGTTGTTGACCATAGACAGGTGCAACATCTCATCAGGCATACAGCATTCCTCACGATCACGGGCAAACCAGGTGGTTGTCGGTTGTCCGAAAGTGTCGGCTGCGGCAGTCACGCCACGTCACGGTATCGTGGCATTTTCAGGCCGTTGGCCAGGCACCCTGAGCGGGCATCTTGTCGGGCCCGGTACGGTCTTTGCCGCACCTCTTCAGGGCATATACGGCAGCTTGCCACGCCGCCTTTGAATCATCTGCACGAAAGCGACGTGTTTGGTTCTTTCTACGACCAGGCGTTGAGTGTAGAAGAGTGTGGCACGAGGCGTTTTTTCCGAATGGTCGGGGTGTGAGTCAGAGGCAACCGCTGATCAGTGGTTGATCCGGGTCGTTCTCAAGAAATGTGACCATCACTTCCATTCCTATTCGGGGGGGCGCCACGTCACAGCTCCAACGGGAGGACCCCTTCAACCAACAACTACTTTTGGCGTCAATTCGACCTTCCGGTTCCCTC
>CAYNGZ010000438.1:0-3691 GCA_964396695.1 uncultured Pseudomonas sp. | reverse complement strand
GCCCAGTACCGGGGGTAGGAATGGGGTGGCGTAACGGCCCCTGGTGTGAAAAGGACTCAGGACCGAATTCGCCGGTTGGCCCGCCAGCGGCGGTGGCAGCGTATCGTCTTTCCACGGCCAGTGACGCTCCCACTGCAACCAGAAATACAGGCCCCCCGCGATCCACAGTCCGGACATGAACAGTGGATAGAAAAACACGAAATCCATCAGGAGTTGCCCGGTGACCAGGAAGATCACGCCCAGGGGAATCCCCAGCCCGATCGCCAGAACCAGCAGGGCCAGAAGTCTGTCCAGCATGTCAGGGATTCCACTTGTTGGAGAGCGCGGGACGCACGGTTTTCAGGTCCGGCTGGTTCTCGAGAAAGTTGTCCGGGTAGTAGCCGAAACTGGTCGCGCCCTGACGTTTGAGGCGACCCATCCAGTCCGCCAGTTGCTCGCCTTTCAGCTCTGAGGCGGCGTCCTTGCGGGTCCAGTCGCGGGCCTGCAGTTCGAACACCGTGCGGTCCAGCGCACCGGGGCGGGATCGGACTGTCGCCACCAACGCTTCGAGCCAGGCACCGGATTGCTCGCGGCTCTTGCCTTCCATCAGCGGCATGGCCATCGGTGCGGTCCAGTCGTAGGCGCCGAGGAAGTCGTCAAGGTTCTGCGCAAACCAGGCTTCGCTGGACGGGTTGAGCATCGGCTCGGCGAACAGGTTGCGGGCGGTCTGCACCTGCGGCCCGCGAATGGCGCGGACTTTGGCGGTCAACTCGTGGGTGAAGTCAATCAGGTAGCGGCTCTTGAAACGGCTCCAGCGTTGCAACGTCGCCGGATCGCCGCGCAAAGCGGCCATCGAGTCAGGCAGGCCGTTCGCGGCGTAGACCTTGAGTGCCTGCGGGCTGGCGTCTTCGAAATCCGAGAGCAGCGCATCGTCGTGGAAAAGAATGCCGTCGACCGAAGTCAGGCGCGCCACGTCCTCGTAGATCTCACCGATGATCCGCCGCACGTTCGGGTCGAACGGCGACAGACGTCGGTACTGGCCGGGGTCAACCGAGGTCTGGCCGCTGTCCGGGTTCCAGCGCGTCACACGCGGCAAGGCCGGATCCAGCGCGAAACTCAGCACCGGCATCCAGGCAAAGACTTTGACGTGGGCGCGCGTGCGCAGTTGCCAGGCGACGCGGTCGAAGAGGTCGGCGCGCACCGGCAAATGGCGGTTGGGGAAATACAGCGAGTGCACCAGCCCGTCGCCCTTGGGGTCGGCGAAGGCTTGCAGAAACACCGTGTTGGCGCCCATGTCGGCCATGCGCTGGATCAGCTTGCCGAGGTTGATGTCCTGTTGAGCCGGGTCCGGGTCGTAGACGTTATCCAGGTCAACGTGCACCACGCGCATCGGCGCGTCGGATTGCACCGCAACGATGCTGTTGGCGAAATGCTCGCCATCCGGATCCGAGGCCACCAGAAAGCGCGGGCTGCTCATCAGGTTGTTCAGTGAGTCGAGACCGTCGTCGAGGGTCAGGGCCATCTGGTAGCCCTCGGAACCGACCACCTGCAACGCGGTGCCATCCGCCGCGCCATAAGGCCAGACCCACACACGCGGGTTATAGCCGGTGGCCTTGCGGATTTTTTCGGTGATGGTGACCACGTCCTTGCGCAGACGCGCCTGGAAATCGGCTTCCGACTCGTAGCGCCCGGTTGTCGCGTCATAACGACGGGTCGCCGCCGCAGGTTCCAGGTTACCTTGCGGGTTGGCCAGGATGCCCTTGTGGCTGGCGTCGGTGTGAGCGGCGATTTCCACCAGGCCGGACTTCGAAACTTCAGTGATCTGCGCCCAGGTCAGGAAGTCCGAACGCTGGCGCGGGGTGCCCGCAAAGTCCACGGGTTTATCCAGCGGCGTATCGATCCAGACACCGACCGGCGCCAGCAAGGCGTGCCAGTTGTAGGCGCGCAGCACCGGCATGACGCGGGTGTAGAAACTCGAATAGCCGTCATCGAAACTCAGCAGAATCGCCTTGGGCGGCAGCTCCGGACCGCCGTTGCGCGCGGCCATGATCTGGTCGACAGTGACCGCCGTGTAGCCGTTCTCGCGCAGCCAGGCGAGCTGCTCGATCAGCCGCTCGGTGCGCACGGCAACGACCGCCTGATCGGGGTCGCGGTCTTCGACATCGTGGTAGGCAATGCCCAGCACATGATTCTTCGGCCAGGGCTTTTCACTGGCCGGTATCGGTCGCTGTGACGGCGGTGTAAAGGCCGGGGCTTGCTGGGCGCAAGCGGTGAGCAGCCAGACGCCCAGCAGCAGGATGCAGCGTGTCATTCCAGGCATGATCAAACTCTTCTAGAAGCGGTAAGTGAGGTCGATGACCAGGCGCAGATCGCTTTCGCGTTCGCCGTCATAAGGCCGGTTGAGCCAGCTCAACGCGGCCCCCGCCTCGAACACGTCGTTCCAGCTGACGCGCTGGCCGTAACTGAGCAAACCGACGGCGCCCGTGCCGTAGTCGCGCTGGCTGTAGGTCCCCGCACCGGCCTGGAACTGCTGACTCCAGGCCGTTTCGTAACGGTGATACAGCACATGATTGACGCTCACCGTCGGCAACACGCTGAAGTCGGATTTCGGGTTGAAATACGGCACGTCTTCATTCCTGGAGTTGTGGCTGCTGCCGACTTCCAGACCGAGATCGACTTGCACGCCCGGTGCGCGGTACACGCCTTCGCGACCGGTCAACAACGCTTCGAGGCGGTTGTTGCCATCGCTGAAGTGCGACGGGCTGACGGCCAGTTTCCACTCACGACTTTCATTGCCGCGCCAGCGGATAAAACCGCTGCCGCCGTTGGACGTGACATCGCTGTTCAAGGCCCGCAGCGGCGTGTTGGCCGACAGGTACTCAAGGCTGCCGCCGTACTGCCAGGCATCATTGATGTCGCGGGTCAGTGCCAGGCGTGCGCCGGTTTTGTCGCCGTAGCCAAACGAGTGGTTGGAGACTTCCGCTTCAAGGGTCATGTCACGGGTCCGGCGCTCGACGCCCAAGCGCTGCCAGCGGTGATTGCCAGTGCCTTCCTGGAAGTCGCCGGTGGCGTACCCGGCTCCGCCGAACAGCCGCCAGTCCTCATCGATCGGCGGACTGTAAAGCACGCTTTCAATGCCAAAATCACGGCTGCCGGTCACGACGCCAGCGCCGTTGTTGCCGCCGCCGTAGCTCTTGCCGCCGTAGGTCGACACCCGCAACTCGGCCATGTCATGCACATCGCGCACACGTTGCAAACGCTGCACCTGACGGTTATCCGGGAAGCGCGCTCCCACGTCATCGGTCAGCGCATCGAGCTGACGCCATTCCTGTAGATCCAGCGCGGTGTAACCCTGACTGACCTCCAGGCCGACATCCCGCGGCGCCATGCTTTCGGTTTCCTTGAGCTGGGTTTCGGCGCGGCGTGGCCAATCGCGAGCGCGGTACAGCTCTGCCTGGGCCAGGCGCAGACCGACATTGCCGGGGGCCTGATCGACCAAGGCCGCCAGCCGCTGCTCAGCCGACGGCAAATCGGCGCCATGGGTGCCGGCCTGAGCGGCCAGTTGTTGCGCGTCCATCCATTTGTCGTTGGGATCTCCCACGGGCTGACCCTTGAGTTCGACCCGTGGTCTTTGGCTCTGCGCCAGGGTCTCGGCGAGCTTGCGCGCCTCCACCGGTTGATCGCTTTCGAGCAAGGCGTAATAGAGCGCGGG
>CAYNGZ010000437.1:0-3713 GCA_964396695.1 uncultured Pseudomonas sp. | reverse complement strand
CCAACCACTTCACCCATTAATCAGTATTGCAAAAATGGGGGTGACCATAGATTTTATGCGTCTCCACTGGAGCTGACCCACAACATCGCCTCTACACCTTCAAGGGATCGTACTTATTCCCAGGCCATCAGGCTTGAATCGCCGAAGTATCCGATCAAAAAAAATGCCAGTCAGCTTGGCTGACTGGCACCAGGCCTTTGCAGGCCTCTTTTTAATCGCTGGATGTGCCGTTACAAACTGGCAATCCGCGCATGCTGCTCTGCCAGTTTGCCCAGAGCCTGTTCGGCCTCAGCCAGTTTGGCGCGTTCCTTCTCAATGACTTCAGCCGGAGCCTTGTCGACAAAACCGGCGTTGGACAGCTTGCCGCCCACGCGCTGCACTTCGCCTTGAAGGCGCTGGATTTCCTTGTCCAGGCGCGCCAGTTCGGCGTCTTTGTCGATCAGACCGGCCATCGGCACCAGCACTTCCATCTCGCCCACCAGCGCGGTGGCGGACAGTGGTGCTTCTTCGCCTGCTGCCAATACGGTGATCGACTCGAGCTTGGCCAGCTTCTTCAGCAGGACTTCGTTCTCGATGAGGCGACGCTGGTCTTGCGCGCTGACGTTCTTCAGGAACAGCGGCAGTGGCTTGCCTGGGCCGATGTTCATCTCGCCACGAATGTTCCGTGTGCCGAGCATCAGGCCCTTGAGCCATTCGATGTCGTCTTCGGCGGCCTGGTCGATGCGTGCCTCAACGGCCACTGGCCAGGGTTGCAGCATGATCGTCTTGCCTTCGATACCGGCCAGCGGCGCGATGCGCTGCCAGATTTCTTCGGTGATGAACGGCATGAACGGGTGAGCCAGACGCAGGGCAACTTCCAGTACGCGAACCAGCGTGCGGCGGGTGCCGCGTTGACGCTCGATTGGACCGTTTTCGTCCCACAGCACCGGCTTGGAGAGCTCCAGGTACCAGTCGCAATACTGGTTCCAGATGAACTCGTACAAGGCTTGTGCGGCCAGGTCGAAACGGAACTGGTCGAGTTGACGGGTGACTTCGGCTTCGGTGCGCTGCAACTGCGAAATGATCCAGCGATCTGCCAGCGACAGATCAACGGCTTCGCCGTTCTGGCCGCAGTCTTCGCCCTTGTCCAGCACGTAGCGCGCGGCGTTCCAGATCTTGTTGCAGAAGTTGCGATAGCCTTCGACGCGGCCCATGTCGAACTTGATGTCGCGGCCGGTCGAGGCCAGCGAGCAGAAGGTGAAGCGCAGGGCGTCGGTGCCGTAGCTGGCAATGCCGTCGGCGAACTCGTCGCGGGTCTGCTTCTCGATCTTCTTGGCCAGTTTCGGCTGCATCAGGCCCGAGGTGCGTTTCTGCACCAGGGTTTCCAGGTCGATGCCGTCGATGATGTCCAGCGGGTCCAGGACGTTGCCCTTGGACTTGGACATCTTCTGGCCCTGACCATCACGCACCAGACCGTGCACGTACACGGTCTTGAATGGAACCTGCGGCGTGCCGTCTTCGTTTTTCACCAAATGCATGGTGAGCATGATCATCCGGGCAACCCAGAAGAAAATGATGTCGAAGCCGGTCACCAGCACGTCGGTGGAGTGGAACTTCTTCAGGAATTCCGTCTGCTGCGGCCAGCCGAGGGTGGAGAAGGTCCACAGGCCCGAGCTGAACCAGGTGTCGAGAACGTCGTTGTCCTGTTGCAGCGCAACGTCGGAACCCAGGTTGTGCTTGGCACGTACTTCGGCTTCGTCGCGGCCGACGTAGACCTTGCCCGACTCGTCGTACCAGGCCGGAATCCGGTGGCCCCACCACAGCTGACGGCTGATGCACCAGTCCTGGATGTCGCGCATCCACGAGAAGTACATGTTTTCGTACTGCTTGGGCACGAATGTGATACGGCCGTCTTCAACGGCAGCAATCGCAGGCTCGGCCAGCGGCTTGGTGGAAACGTACCACTGGTCGGTCAGCCATGGCTCGATGACGGTGCCGGAGCGGTCACCTTTCGGTACTTTCAGGGCGTGATCGTCGACGCTGACCAGCAGGCCGGCCGCTTCGAACGCGGCAACGATTTCCTTGCGGGCCTGGAAGCGGTTGAGGCCGGCGTATTCGGCGGGCAGTGTGCCGTCGATCTCTTCGTTGACGCTGCCATCAAGGTTGAACACCTGGGCGGCTGCCAGTACTTCGGCGTTCTTGTCGAAGATGTTGATCAGCGGCAGGTTGTGGCGCTTGCCGACTTCGTAGTCGTTGAAATCGTGGGCCGGGGTGATTTTCACGCAGCCGGTGCCGAATTCAGGGTCGCAGTAATCGTCAGCGATGATCGGGATGCGGCGACCCACCAGTGGCAGTTCTACAAACTTGCCGATCAGGGCTTTGTAGCGTTCATCGTTCGGGTTAACGGCCACGGCGGAATCGCCGAGCATGGTTTCCGGGCGGGTGGTCGCGACGATCAGGTAATCGTTGCCTTCAGCGGTCTTGGCGCCATCGGCGAGCGGGTACTTCAGGTTCCACAGGAAGCCTTTCTCGTCGTGGTTTTCCACTTCGAGGTCGGAAATTGCCGTGTGCAGCTTGGTGTCCCAGTTGACCAGACGCTTGCCGCGGTAGATCAGGCCGTCTTCGTGCAGGCGGACGAAGGCTTCTTTAACGGCTTCCGAGAGGCCATCGTCCATGGTGAAGCGCTCGCGGCTCCAGTCGACGGACGAGCCGAGGCGGCGGATCTGACGGCTGATGTTGCCGCCGGATTCATCCTTCCACTCCCAGACTTTCTCGAGGAATTTTTCGCGGCCCAGATCGTGGCGATTCTGGCCTTTGGCTTCGAGCTGACGCTCCACCAGCATTTGCGTGGCGATACCGGCGTGGTCGGTACCTGGCTGCCACAGGGTGTTGCGGCCCTGCATGCGGCGGAAACGGATCAGCGCGTCCATGATCGCGTTGTTGAAGCCATGGCCCATGTGCAGGCTGCCAGTGACGTTCGGTGGCGGGATCATGATGGTGTAGGAATCGCCCGCGCCTTGCGGGGCGAAATAATTCTCGGACTCCCAGGTGTTGTACCAGGAAGTTTCAATGGCGTGCGGCTGGTAGGTCTTATCCATGCGCGGCGGGACCCTATTGGCATTTATTCAGGAAAAGCCGGGAAGTATAGCGGGGCATGGGGCGAAGGGCGAGCAGGGGCAGACAGGGCGCAGATTAAATGTGGGAGCGAGCAAGCCCGCTCCCACAGGAGATTCGCGTTACTCGTACTGACTCAACAACCGTTCCATCCGCGCATCCAGGCGGCGCTTGATTTCGGTTTCGATGTGCGGGGCGAAGTCGTCGATCACGTCTTGCATGATCAATTGCGCGGCGGCGCGCAGTTCGTCGTTCAGGTGCAGCATGACGTCGGCGCCTTGCTGGACGGATGAGGCAGGCGCTGCAACAGGAGCGGGCGCGGGTGCTGGCTTGGGAGCAGGTGGTTCGACGATGTCAGCCTGCGGTTTGCCGCCGACCTGATCGAACAACATCGGAATCTGGCCTTCATCACGGCCTTGCTCGACGGTGTCGGTCAACAGCGGTGGTTGCAGGTTGTCATCGCCGAGCAACTGGCGGATCGACTCGAGGTCGTCCAGCAGGTGTACGGACTTTTGCAGCGGATTTGACGTGTCCATCAGGTGCTCAGAGTCGCTGTAAACGGTTATCTTGCAGAGGATAGCCCTTTTCGCGGTAGAAACGGGAACTCTCCCGCGCCACCC
>CAYNGZ010000436.1:0-3713 GCA_964396695.1 uncultured Pseudomonas sp. | reverse complement strand
GGGCACCGAGCTTTGTGCGGTAAAACCGCACGTGCTGCGCTACTGGGGGCAGGAGTTTCCTCAACTCAACCCCGTCAAGCGCCGCGGAAATCGCCGGTACTATCAGCGCCAGGATGTGCTGATGATCCGGCAGATCCGCGCGTTGCTGTACGATCAGGGGTTCACCATCGGCGGAGCGCGCCTGCGCCTTTCCGGTGATGAAGCCAAAGACGATACTACCCAATACAAGCAAATGATCCGCCAGATGATTGCTGAGCTGGAGGATGTTCTGGTGGTACTCAAGAAATAAATTCCTGCTTTTAAATACTTCCAGTTTTCAAAAGCTTGCGATATATTCTTGATCGTTCCTCGAGATGAGGGGCGGGTTTCACGCCTAGTCGGGGCGTAGCGCAGTCCGGTAGCGCACTAGCATGGGGTGCTAGGGGTCGAGTGTTCGAATCACTCCGTCCCGACCATATTCTTCAATGACTTGGCCCAATCTGAAAAGGTTGGGCTTTTTCATGTCTAAAAACTTCTCCCACGGATATTTTGATCAAGGTGGCGTTGGTTTGTACTTCAGCGCACTTGAAAGGTGTCCTCAGGCTTCATGGGAGCGCTTGACCGGGAACGACACGAAAGGCTTGATCTCCTTGAGCACGAACATGCTCTGCATCTCCTTGATGCCGGGTAACTGCCGGACCACCGACATCGCAAAGTCGGCAAACGAGTCGAGATCGCGTGCCACTACCTGCAACAGGAAGTCCGCGTCGCCACCGATGCTGTAGCACGCCACCACATCCTCCAGCTGCATGACTTCCTGCTCGAACTTCCGGGCCTCGGCTTCGCTGTGATGGTCGATGCTGACGCGTATGAACACCATCACCCCCAACCCGATCCTGCGTCGGTCCAGCACCGCCCTGTAACCCTGAATATAGCGATGCTCTTCCAGCTGCCGCACCCTGCGCCAGCAGGGCGAGGCAGACATGCCGATCTGGTCGGCCAAGGTCTGGTTGGTGATCCTGCCGTCCTGTTGCAAGGCTGTAAGGATTTTGACATCTGTCAGATTTAGCGTCTGATCGGTCATAAATTCCGCGTCCCTGTGAGAAAGAGGTAGATCCTACCAGAAGTCATCTATCCAGCAATTAAAATAGAAAATTTTTCTCCGGCTAAAGGGGATAAGATTTTTTCAACTTCTGATGTTGGAGTTTCCACGCTTTAACCTCTACGTACAAATCGATGCCGGACGCGTCGTTGAATAAATAAACCACAGTTGGTCGCTCCCTTTTTCGAGGGGGCACGATCCCAGGGTGATAAATGATTCTTCATCTGGTTTTTTTCAAGTTTGCTGAACCCTTTCAATGGTGTGACGACGAAGTAATCGATGTGGAGGCATCGACACGCCAGCACCCACTTCATATTAACGAAATAGTGGGCTGGGCTTGCGGCAGGAATATCAGTCCGCGGAAACAGGCCATGGATTTTGTGGTGATGGGGTTATTTGAAACCCAAGAGACACTGTCTGCGTTTCTGACTCATCCCAACCATCAGCAGGGGGTGATGAAGTGGCAAAAGATTGCCAGTTGGCAGGTGGTTGATATTGATATCGGCAGTGACACTACAAAGTTTGTTGGGCTGCTCGATGGTTGGGCTGACTTCAGTGCGACAAAGCTCGAAGAACTGAAGATTTATTGATAGTCGTGGAGGATTCAATGAATTTCGATGCTGCCGTTCACAAATGCGTGATTATAGTCGACAAGGCGCTGGGCCTGGGGCATGCGGCCAATGCCGTCAGCGTCATCGGCGTCAGCCTGGGGCGTTCGGTAGAAGGTCTGGTCGGACCTGATATGCAAAGCCGTGACAATGTCAATTACCCTGGAGTCATCTACGCACCGTTGCCGATTCTGCTATCCACCAATGAGTATTTGCAGGCACTTCAAGAGAAAGCACTGGCGGATGATGAAATTCATATCATGCCGTTCAGCGCCCTGGCGCAATCCTGCAAAACGTATCAGGAGTATGAGGCGCGTATCTCCGAGGCCGATAGTTCAGCCATAGAATTGGTTGCCATTGGCTTGATTGGGCCACAGAAGAAAATCAGTAAGTTGACCGGTAATCTTTCACTGTTCAAATGACAAGGAGGTTGTAGTGTACGCTTTATTCAAGCCTGAGCTTCTGGAGTTGGCACGTACTGTTCATCAGCAACATGCAGTGTTTGAGCGTGATGGTATCTCCGTCGGGGAGTTGAATGATATTCAGCTTGGACGTATTAAAAACATACTTCATTACGTCAAGGCCAACTCGCCTTTCTATCGGGACAGCTTGTCTGCTTTACCTGACAGTGCCATAGATGAACTTGACTGGAATACGTTCCGGAAACTGCCGTTCACCACCAAGAACGATTTGCGCGAGGCGGGCCATGGCATGGCGGCGGCGCCATTGAAGAAAGCCTGGATCTACTACGAAACCACGGGGACTACCGGAGCGGCGACACCTTGTCCGCGCAACGAGCATGATTCGATATTCAATAACACGCCCCTGATCCTTCGTTACAGTGAGCTGTTTCGTGCCCACGGTCAGCAACATATTGTCGGCGTGATGGGGCCGACGGAGTTGCACTCTACCGGTGATACGTTTGAAGACGTCTGTCGCAGCCTTGGCCACACCGTCGTGAAGATGTGGCCGCGATCGCCCGTCGTCGGGCTGGATCGTGCGGTCACGTTGATCAGGGAGCTGAAGATCACCGCCCTGGTCTGTACACCGGCAGTCGCCATCAGCCTGGCCAGGCATTTGATCAAAAGGGGCCAGCGCCCCTCGGATCTGGGCGTAAAGCTGATTTTCACCTTGGGTGAGCTGACTACCCCTGCGTTATTGCGCAATATCGGCGATGTCTGGGGCTGTGCGGTGTACAACTGCATGTACGCCTCGCAAGAGTCGTCGATCCTGGCCGCTTGCGACAAGGATGGCAATCTCTGCACGATTCCCTTGAACGTGGTCTATGAGGTGGTCAACCCGGCGACGGGGCAAGTGCTGGGGCCCGAGAATGCCAGAATGACCGGCGAATTGGTCATCACCCATCTTTATCAGGGGCAGAAACCACTGATTCGCTATCGCACCGGAGATATGGTCAGGGCTCAGGTCATGGGCAAGGGCAAATGGCAGATCATTCCTATCGGTCGGGTCAGGGATACGTTGGTCATCAATGGCCACAATCACTGCGCCTACGATGTCGAGGCTGCACTGTTCGAGCATCTCAAAGGCTGCCTGGATTATCACATCCAGGTGGAAACCGTGGGCGGTGTCGATCAGCTGAGCGTCACGTTGGAGTTGGAGCAGAACACCGCGTTCCACAACGACCTGGAGGTCGTTGGCCGTTCCATGGCGGCCAGGCTCGGCGCCCGTGTCCACATCACCGTAGGCCCTACCGATGCGGTTACCGGCACTGCGGCGATGGTCAGCTGGAAGGCCGCCAGGCTCCACGACAAGCGCAGCGGTAGCGACAACAACGAGCGTGAAACGGCATTGAACATTGCCGCGCGGAGGGCCTGATCATGACGGACGTGTCCGGAAATACCCCGGCTGCCCAGCGCAAGCCTCATCCCTGGGTGTACCTTGATGGTCAGGTTGTAGCCGCCGCGCAAGCATTGGTACCGGTAACGACTCAGGCATTCAATTACGGCACCGCGGTCTTCGAGGGCATTCGCGCCTATGTCGCGGGTAGCGGTGAGTTGAATGTG
>CAYNGZ010000435.1:0-3729 GCA_964396695.1 uncultured Pseudomonas sp. | reverse complement strand
CTCGCCGAGCGGCGATCAGGCAAGGCAAAAACAGGCGAGGAAGCGGAGTTTAGGCCCCTAAATGAGCATTCCGAGCCTGTTTTTAACGCAGCCTGGTCGACGCGCAGACAGTTTTCGTACAGAGCCTAGGCCTCAAGGGCGCTTTCTGCTTTCCTCACGCCGGCCTTCTTCTCGCTCGTATGGCATAGAGCTTTGCCTGCACTTTCTCCAGAAAGTACGGCGTTTTTTCCTGCCCCGCTAATTTAGTCGAGCCATGTAGCTCATCCACAGGAGTCATTCACATGTCCCGTTTTCGTGTGCTCAGCACTGCTGCCTTGTTGGTGGTGGCCATCAATGCGCAGGCCTCCAGTATGGTCACCACTACCAACGCTATCGTTGGTGCACTCAAGGCCACCTCCGATGGCACATCCAAGCTTTCGTCATCGCTACGTGACAACAAAATCGTTCTTGCCGCTCACGATGACGCTGCCAGTTTCGTGGCGAGCGACGGTGCTATCCGGGGCGTAGCATTGGAAAGTGCGCTTGAGGAAATTCGTCACCAGACCCCTGAGCTGGCACAGGCCAGCGACGCGCAACTGGCGCAGGCCATTCTGGCGATCTGACCACGCCCTTGATCGTTCCCACGCGTGGGAATGCAGCCAGGGACGCTCTGCGTCACGCCGTGAAACGACGCGGAAACGATCATCAAATCTTTGCTAAACATGCAGGTATAAAAAAGGCGCGACCTCCAGGAGGACGCGCCTTTTTTGTACGGCGATGAATCAGCTGCCGAGTGCCTTCGATGCCAGCCAGAAGAGGCCGGCCGACAGGGCTACCGTTGCCGGCAAGGTCAGGACCCAGGCCAGCAGGATGGTTTTCACGGTGCCGCCTTGCAGGCCGCTTCTGTTGGCGATCATGGTCCCGGCGACACCGGAGGACAGTACGTGGGTGGTCGATACCGGCAGGCTGAAGATGTTTGCCAGACCGATCATGCCCGCGGTGGTGATCTGCGCCGACATACCCTGAGCGTAGGTCATGCCTTGCTTGCCGATCTTCTCGCCGATGGTCAGTACCACGCGTTTCCAGCCCACCATGGTGCCCAGGCCGAGGGCCAGGGCGACCGCCAGGATTACCCAGAACGGGGCGTATTCCGTGGTGCTGGTCAGGTCCTTGCGCAGTTTGTCCAGGTCAGCCTTTTCACGGGCGTCGAGGCCTGGCAACTTGCCGACTTTTTTCGCCGTGTCATCCAGGCAGAGCAGGTAACGACGCACTTCAATGCGGTTTTCCTGCGACAGCGAATGGTAGTCCGCTACACCCTTGAGGCTGCCGAGCAGCGCAGAAATGGTGGGTTCGGTCTGTTGCGGGTTGCAGCGGAATTTCTCCGGCAAATCGCCATCCAGGCTTTTGCCCAACGCCAGGAACTCACCCAGAGTATCGGCATTGCGCTTGTAGAACTGGCTCAGGTGCAGGGTCGCATCGCGAGTCCGCTCGATCTGGTAGGTGGTGCTGCTCAGGTCGAGAACGAATTGCGCCGGTACGATACCGATCAATACGAGCATGATCAGGCCGATGCCTTTCTGGCCATCGTTGGAACCGTGCACAAAGCTCACCGCCATCGCCGAGATCACCAGAACCAGACGGTTCCAGAACGGCGGGTGTTTCTTGTCATCGAGCTTGCGGCGCTGCTCCGGTGTCTTGTGCATCTTCGACAGAGGACGCCACCATTTCAGGCCAATCAGCACCAGCGCGGCCACCAGGAAACCGGCCATTGGCGAGAACACCAGCGAGGAACCGATATCGATCGCTTTCTGCCAGTTAACGCCATCTGCCAATGGAATGTCGTTGATCAGCGCGTTCGCCAGGCCCACGCCCAGGATCGAGCCGATCAGGGTATGGGAGCTGGAGGCCGGGATACCGAAGTACCAGGTCCCCAGGTTCCAGGTAATGGCCGCCGCGAGCAACGAGAAGACCATCGCCAGCCCATGGCCGGTATTCACATTGATCAACAACTCTACCGGTAGCAGGTGGACGATGGCATACGCCACGCCAACGCCGCCCAGCAACACACCGAGGAAATTGAACACACCCGAAAAGAACACTGCCAGATGAGGCGGCATGGCTTTGGTGTAGATAACAGTGGCAACCGCGTTAGCGGTGTCATGAAAGCCGTTGATGAACTCGAAGGCGAGGACAAAGGCCAGGGCGAGCAAGAGGCTCATAAGCACCCAAGCATCCAGTCCGCTGAATAAATCGATCATGAAGGTTTTCTGACCCGGTCATAAGGGGGCGCGATTATGCCAGAAAACCCTGCTAATCAATGCACTTGCTGCTCATCGGTAACATTCTTCCATGATTTAGTTTGTAACAAGGCTCAAAGCCCCAGCGTTGTCGTGGGTTTTACAAGCCATTGATTTCATTGCAGGTTGTGGCGCACGCCGGCATTCCAGCTGCTGCGATGGGAAGCTGAATGGGGGGTGTGAAATATCTGTAAGGAGGGCCAGCCAAGCGCCAATGACCTCATCCGGTGGGATTGAGGTGGCAATCGCCAGCTTTTAGCAGGCGCGATATGGAACGCCAATCCATTCAGCGTGTGGCTGAAGGCGATGCAGGCCCTGAAGGAGTCAAGCCGGCCCGATCATGGCTCTTCGGCTTTAAGTTCCTTTTCCATCTTTTGCAGTTCCTGGGTAAAGGCCTGATCGAGAATGCTGGCGCGTTTACGCCAAGGCTTGCGTTCCGGGTCAGGCTGAGCGGCGTAGGTGGTGACTTCCCCGCCGTAAACTTCCTTGTAACGTTGTTCCTGGCGCTCAAGTTCCGCGCGCAGTTCGTCTTTCGTCACAGTATTACCTAATTGAGTTGAGATGAATTCTGGTGATACACACTGCATTCGTTGTGTCGGTCACACGCGTCTCGTACAAAGTGTCCGGGAAGACACTCACTCTGACAGCGTTGTGCTTCACAGCTTCCTTCTTGCAGGCGGCCACGGCACCAGAGCAGAACCACTGACGTAGCATCAGTTTTCTTGTTTTTTGCAACCGCATTGGCCGGGCATTCGAAATGAGCGTCAAGCGCTTGCCATCAGGAAGCGGCGTTGAAAGCCCGCACTGCCCGAGTGATTGGATCCCGTAGCTGCGAAAAAGCACGGTCATCACTGAACTGCATTATAGCGGCCGATCGGCAGAACACTATCTCGAATAACTTAAAAGTGCTTCGTCCTGTGAATTTGTTTTGCACCTCGCAAGTGTTGTGCGCAAGTGCACTTTTTGGCAATGCCTTTACCAGCCCGTTTCCTGGCGCCATTAAGTCGTCCACATTGAGTGGATTGGAAATCGGCTGTTATTCAGTGTCAGCAAAAGTGTGAAAATCTGTAATGAAAGATTCAGGACCTTATAGGAAAACGTACACACGGTTGCGCGCCGCCTCTATCCCCTATAGTTGTCCTGCCAGCTGATTGCGATTATCGATTAATGGTTCGATAATCGCCCAACCTTGGCTGCCCATGCTTGTGCTTGCGATCTGGAGCCGCTTGTAATAGCTGTCGAACTCTGGGGAATGACCTGACATGAACGATCAATTGCGCAATTCCTTTGCTTCAGTGGCGCCGCCGATCGTTGCCTCGCCGGCCAAGCGGATTCAGGCGTTCACGGGGGATCCGGACTTCATGACGTCCCTGGCCCGTGGCCTGGCGGTGGTGCAAGCCTTCCAGGAGCGCAAACGGCATCTGACTATCGCGCAGATCAGCCATCGCACGGA
>CAYNGZ010000434.1:0-3778 GCA_964396695.1 uncultured Pseudomonas sp. | reverse complement strand
GCTGTGCATGGGTAACCAGGCGCAGGTGCGCGAAGGCGCGACGGTGATGTCGACCTCGACCCGCAACTTCCCGAACCGTCTGGGCAAGAACACCAACGTGTACCTGGGCTCGGCCGAACTGGCCGCGATCTGCTCGCGTCTGGGCAAGATCCCGTCGAAGGACGAGTACATGGCGGATATTGGCGTCATCAACCAGAATGGCGACAAGATCTACAAGTACATGAACTTCGATCAGATCGAGGATTTCAAGGAAGTGGCTGACAGCGTGAACCTGTAAGGTTCACGGCTGCGCCGGGCACACACACTACACTGGCGCTACGCATTGCAAGACGCCAATAAGCGCATTACGTGACGCCAATGACCACCCCCTGATTGCTGGGAATCCCGCTTCAGGCGTGGCATTGGCGCTAACTGATGCGTAGTCAGGTTTGAGCGTTTTGTTGAGGGCAACCCTGTGGTTGCCCTTTCTGTTTTTTGATTTCGTCTGCTTCAAGAGGCGCAAAAATCGCAATTCGCCTTGCCGCTGACGGGATTGCTTCTGCATACCGTTCCGCCGCCATCTGGACCGCAACTCGCTTCGCCACCTAGCTGTCCAGTCTTCGTCCAGGGGGATAGCCGGGTCCTTGTCCGATGCCATAATTTGAGTCGATAGAGACCCTCAAACTCGGCAATGGCAAACCAATATCCAAAGGATATCGACAGGTGAAGGGCTCGGTTTCGGATTTGTTCCGAGGTTATGGGCTGACGCGCTTGTCGAACGCGGCGCACTGCAAATTCTTCGCTCAGCACAGTGAATCTTAGTGATTCAAAGTGCATGTTTTGTGCAATGTCGCGTGACGACGGAAGACCCTGAAAATGGGATTCAACCCGGACTACGGGAACTGACCGCATATCGGGCGGGTGCAGGATTCGGCATTCGCCTCGACAGCGGTACCGCGTATACCGGCGCGGTCATCACGCCTTACGATCTCGCCCCACGCCACCAGGAAAGCCGCCGACCGCGCAACGCATGAGCACCGCTACTGATATAGATGCCTGTGGGCATGGGGCCACCCCGCAGCTTGGCTTCGAGCGACACGTCATCAGGGGCGGGCACTCCATCCCATCCTGGCCACCGGGCCAACGCTGGGTGGGAGCGCAGACCCCCGGCGCGTGGCGGGTCGTCGCTGGCAATCCGAGGGCCGCGTCGGCCTTGCCAACGGTGGCGATTGGACCTTGAATGAGGGCGTAGCGGCCAACCGCTGCCAAGGGGACGAGATGCGCTGCACCCATTGCCAGGCCGAGAACCCCGCGGGCGCCCGGTTCTGCGAGACCTGTGGGCAAAGGATTGCGCAGATCTGCCCGCAATGCGGCTACGGCTCCAGCCCCGACGCGAAGTTCTGCGGGGCCTGCGGCGTGTTGCTGGCGACCACGGCTTCCGCCTCACCGCCGCCGCTACCTGCACCTATCCTCTACACGCCCCCACACCTGGCCGAGCGGATTCGCGCCGAGCGGGCCGCCATGGAAGCCAAGGGTGCCGACGCCGGCGGCGAGCGCAAGACCATCACCGCGTTGTTTGCGGACATGGCTGGTTCTACGGCGTTGATCCAGGATCTGGACCCCGAGGAGGCCCGCAGCCTGATCGATCCGGTGGTGGCGCTGATGATGGAAGCCGTGCATCACTATGAAGGGTACGTGGCCAAATCCCTCGGCGACGGCATCCTGGCACTGTTCGGAGCGCCGATCGCTCACGAGGACCACGCGCTGCGCGCCCTCTTTGCGGCCCTGCGGATGCAGCAAGCCATGCGCGTGCATAGTGACAAGGTCCGGCTGGAGCAGGGCATCCCGCTGCAGATCCGGGTCGGCGTCAATACCGGCGAAGTGGTGGTCCGCTCGATTCGCAAGGACGACTTGCGCACCGACTACGACCCGGTCGGCCATACGATCCACATCGCCGCACGCATGGAAGGCGTTGCGACGCCGTCCTCCATCCTGGTCAGCGAGTCGACCCATCGGCTCGCCGAAGGGTATTTCGAATTCAAGGCCCTGGGACGCACCCAGATCAAGGGGCTGCGGGAACCGCTCGCGGTGTATGAGGTGCTCGGCCTGGGGGCCTTGCGCACACGGCTGCAGGTGGGTGCGCACCGAGGTCTGGCCCGGTTTGTCGGCCGCGGGGCCGAACTCGAGCGCTTGGGTGAGGCGCTGGCCCTGGCCAGCGCCGGGCATGGCCAGATCGTCGGCGTGGTGGGCGAGGCGGGCGTTGGCAAATCGCGCCTGTTCCACGAGTTCAAGGCCCGCGCGCAGCAAGGGTGCATGGTGCTCGAAACCTTCTCGGTGTCGCATGGCAAGGCATTCCCCTACTTGCCGCTGATCGACCTGCTCCGGAACTACTTCCAGATCACGGCGCAGGATGACGAACGCCGGTATCGCGAGAAGGCCACCGGCCGGCTGCTGATCCTGGATCGGGCACTGGAGGACCATCTGCCCTACCTGCTGTACCTGATCGGCATTGTCGAACCGGGCTCGGCCTTGCTCACGATGGACCCCGCCATCCGGCGCCAGCGCACCTTTGAGGCGATCACCCGACTGCTGGTGCGCGAGAGCCAGAATCAGACGCTCATGGTGCTGTTCGAAGACCTGCAATGGCTGGACAGTGAGACGGAAGCCTTCCTCAATGTCCTCATCGACGCGGTACCGAGTGCCCGAGTCCTGCTGCTCGTCAACTATCGTCCCGAGTACCGGCATGATTGGGGCCACCAGTCTTGCTATACCCAGCTGCCTCTGGTGCCGCTGGGTCAGGCCGAGGCCCAGGGCCTGCTCACCGCCCTGCTGGGGGACGATCCCTCCCTCGTGCCGCTGAAACAGCTGATCCTCTCCAAGACCGAGGGCAATCCGTTCTTCATGGAGGAAGTGGTCCAGACCCTCGCCGAAGAGCACGCCTTGCTCGGCCAGCCCGGCAGCTACCGGATCGAGAAGCCGCCCCTGGCGCTGCATATTCCGACGACCGTGCAGGGCGTGCTCGCGGCCCGGATCGACCGCTTGCCGCTCCCGCAGAAGGAACTGCTGCAGACGCTCGCGGTCATCGGCACCGAGTTCCCGGCCAGCCTGGTCCGGCATGTCACGGCGCAGCCCGACGACACGCTGCACCCGCTGTTGGCGGACCTCCAGGCCGGAGATTTTATCTATGAGCGTCCCGCCTTTCCCGAGATGGACTACGCGTTCAAGCACGCCCTGACGCAGGAGGTGGCGGGCAACTCGCTGCTCTCGGGGCAGCGCGGCCGCTTGCACGAGCGCACGGCACGGGCCATCGAGGCCCTGTTTCCGGACCGGCTCAAGGACTACTGCAGCGAGCTGGCGCACCACTACAGCCAGAGCGGCAATGTGCCGAAGGCGGTCGAGTACTTACAGTTGGCAGGCAAGCAGGCCATGCAGCGTTCCGCGCAACTGGAAGCGATCGGGCATCTCCGAGCGGCCCTCGACCTGCTGAGGACGCTGCCGGAGACCCCGGAACGCCAGCGCGAGGAACTCGCGCTGCTGCTGACCCTCGGTCCAGCGTGGATGGCCGCGCGAGGCTATGGGGCGCCGGAGGTCGAGGCGACCTACACGCGGGCCCTCGCCCTGAGCGAACAGGGCGGGGACACGCCGCAGTTCTTTTCTGCTCAGCTTGGGCTGTGGTCCTTCTATCTACTGCGTGCCCAGTTCGACACCGCGCAAACCTTGGCGGAGCGGCTGCTCAGCCTCGCCCAGGACGCGCAAGACCCGGAACAGCTCGCCGAGGCGCATCGCGTGCTCGGGGCGA
>CAYNGZ010000433.1:0-3786 GCA_964396695.1 uncultured Pseudomonas sp. | reverse complement strand
CGGCCTTGGTCTCGAAGTTCATCTGGGTCAGCTTGCTGACCCCGTCGACCAGTTCGGCCACGGTTTCGCCGAATTGCGCTTGCAGCGCCTCTTTGGCAATGCCGGTGTCTTCGATCACGTCATGCAGCATCGCGGCCATCAGGCTCTGATGGTCCATGTGCATGTCGGCAAGAATGTTCGCGACCGCTAGCGGGTGCGTGACGTACGCCTCGCCGCTGCGGCGGCGCTGGCCGTCGTGGGCCTGTTCGGCGTAGAAGTACGCTCGGCGGACCAGGTTGACCTGGTCGGTGCCGAGGTAGGTCGATAAGCGATCGGCGAGGGCGTCTATGCTCGGCATGATGACTCCTGCCGATGGCTGTGACCCCGCGCCGTGCTACGTCGACCAGGCATGGACTTAGACGGCCTCGTTGGACTCGTCCTCGAACGCTGCGAACAGCGGTTCGTCTTCGACGATTTCGGCTTCGGCGATAGCGGCGTAGTCGATCAGGCCTTCAGCGATTTCGCGCAAGGCGACGACCGTAGGCTTATCGTTTTCCCATGCTACTTTCGGCTCTTTACCGCCGGTGGCCAGTTGACGGGCACGCTTGGTAGAGAGCATGACCAGCTCAAAGCGGTTATCCACGTGTTCTAGGCAGTCTTCAACGGTTACGCGGGCCATGGTATTCCTCGGAGCGAATGCAATATGCGCGCTGCCCGGTTGGGCGAGCGGACTCAACAGTTTAAAAAATCACCAGCGATTAGGGAAGCGCTGATTTTTTAACCAAGCCCTTCAACGCGCTGCAAGTGCCAATGTAAAGCCCTTGCAGCGGTTTTGGGAAGAGCTGATTCAGCCCAGCAATTCGGCGAGCAATTTGCCCGATCGCTGTTGCTGGCGCTTTTGATGCAGCTGGTTGGCGCGGAAAATCGCCTTCAGATCGTCCAGTGCATGGGCGAAATCGTCATTGATGATCAGGTAATCGTAATCGACGTAGTGGCTCATCTCGCTGACGGCTTCGCGCATCCGGCCTTCGATGATCTCGTTACTGTCCTGGCCGCGATTGTCCAGGCGCTGACGCAGCGCTTGCTGGCTCGGCGGCAGAATGAAAATCGAACGGGCTTGCGGCATCAATTTGCGCACTTGCTCGGCGCCCTGCCAGTCGATTTCCAGAATCAGGTCGTGGCCTTCATCCAGTGTCTGCTGCAGGTGGCTTTGCGAGGTGCCGTACAGGTTGCCGAAGACTTCGGCGCGCTCAAGGAAATCACCGTGTTCGATCATCTTCACGAAGTCTTCGCGCGAGACGAAGTGGTAGTTCACGCCGTCGACTTCACCCGGGCGCATGGCGCGGGTGGTGTGCGAGACCGAGACGCGGATGTGCGGCTGCGCGTCGATCAGGGCCTTGACGAGGCTGGTCTTGCCGGCGCCCGAAGGCGCGGAAATGATGTAGAGAGTGCCGGTGCTGTGGGTCATGTCGGGGGTAGCCTTACTCAATGTTCTGCACTTGTTCGCGCATCTGCTCGATCAACACTTTGAGGTTGACCGCAGCCTGGGTACTACGCGGGTCGAAGGCTTTGGAGCCCAGTGTATTGGCTTCGCGGTTGAGTTCCTGCATCAGGAAGTCGAGGCGCCGACCGGCAGCGCCGCCGGACTTGAGCACGCGGCGAACTTCAATGATGTGGGTGCTCAGGCGGTCCAGTTCTTCGGCGACGTCGCTTTTCTGCGCGAGCATGACCATTTCCTGTTCCAGGCGCTGCGGGTCCAGCTCGGCCTTCATGTCGGCGAAGCGGTCGAGCACTTTCTGGCGCTGGGTGGCGAGCATCTGCGGAACCAGTTCACGCAGGGTCACCACGTCTTCTTCAATGGAGGTCAGGCGCTCATTGATCAGTCGTGCCAGCTCCGCGCCTTCGCGCTCGCGGCCAGCCTTGAGCTCCTTGAGGCCTTCGTTGAACAATGCCATTGCTTCGGCATTGAGCGCTTGTGGGTCGCTTGCGTCGGCGACCAGCACGCCGGGCCAGGCCAGCACCTCCAGTGGGTTGAGCGCTGAGGGATTCTTGATCAGGCCGGCGACGGTTTCGGCGGCGGCGACCAGTTGTGCGGCGCGCTCACGGTCGACCTGTAGCGGTTTGCCGGTGGTTTCTTCGGTGAAGCGCAGGGTGCATTCGAGCTTGCCACGCGACAGACCCTGGCGCAGCGCCTCGCGCACGTTGCCTTCGAGGTCGCGAAAGGACTCTGGCAGGCGCAGGTGCGGTTCCAGGTAGCGGCTGTTGACCGAGCGCAGCTCCCAGCTCAGGGTGCCCTGGCTGCCGGCTTTTTCGACGCGGGCGAAGGCGGTCATGCTGTGCACCATGGAGGTACCTCGCGATTCAGGCCGGTGCGCAACCCTGCGGGCTCGACGGACCGGATTAGATGAATTAAGGCGCAGGATTGTAGCGCAGTGCGGCGGATGCTCCCAAATGGCGCGTGTGACAAAGCGCTGCAGGTCGTCGCAGAGCGCTGTTCAGAGCCCTCGCTCGTCGCGCAGGTTTTTTAGAAGTGCCCAGGCGCGTCCGGTCACCCTATAATGCTCGGCAGATTTCCGTCCTCCGTACAGGTGTTCCTCTATGAAACGTCCAAGTGGTCGCGCTGCCGATCAGCTCCGCTCGATCCGCATCACCCGCAACTACACCAAACACGCCGAGGGATCTGTACTGGTCGAGTTCGGTGATACCAAGGTGATCTGCACCGTCAGCGTCGAAAACGGTGTGCCGCGCTTCCTCAAAGGGCAGGGCCAGGGCTGGCTGACCGCCGAATACGGCATGCTGCCGCGCGCCACTGGCGAGCGTAACCAGCGTGAAGCGAGCCGTGGCAAGCAAGGCGGCCGCACGCTGGAGATCCAGCGTCTGATTGGTCGTTCCCTGCGCGCTGCACTGGACATGTCCAAGCTGGGCGACGTCACCCTGTACGTCGACTGCGACGTGATTCAGGCCGATGGTGGTACTCGCACAGCCTCGATCACCGGCGCCATGGTTGCGCTGGTCGATGCCTTGAAAGTGATCAAGAAACGCGGCGGCCTGAAAGGCGGTGACCCGCTCAAGCAGATGATTGCCGCAGTGTCCGTGGGCATGTACCAGGGCGAGCCAGTGCTGGACCTGGACTATCTGGAAGACTCGGCTGCCGAGACCGACCTGAACGTGGTGATGACCAGCACCGGTGGTTTCATCGAAGTGCAGGGCACCGCTGAAGGCGCGCCGTTCCAGCCTGAAGAGCTGAACGCGATGCTGGAGCTGGCGAAAAAGGGCATGAGCGAAATTTTCGACCTGCAAAGGGCTGCATTGGCTGACTGAGTATTCGAACTCTTTTCAGGATAAGGAGAGCGCCATGAATGACGAGCAACTACCTGTACCCGCACCGAGCCAGGAAGTCAGGCAATGGGCGATGTTCTGTCATTTGTCGGCGTTTCTCGGCTACTGGTTTCCGTTCGGCAGCCTGATCGGGCCGCTGATCCTGTGGCAGATGAAGCGCGAACAGGACCCGTATATCGATGCCCAGGGCAAGGAAGCGCTGAATTTCCAGATCACGGTGGCGGTGGCGGCCATGGTCTGTATTCCGCTGATGTTCGTATTGATCGGTATCCCGCTGTTCGGCTTGCTGGTGATCGCGGCGGTGGTGCTGACCATCATTGCTGGCATCAAGGCCAATGAGGGCGTGGCTTACCGCTACCCCTTCACGTGGCGGCCGATCAAGTAAGCGCTTCAAACCACACCACAAAACCTAATGTGGGAGATTCTATGGTTGAGGGGAAGCCCTCAACCTGCTTTCGGCTGGTATTC
>CAYNGZ010000432.1:0-3829 GCA_964396695.1 uncultured Pseudomonas sp. | reverse complement strand
TAACCTGGTCGCCGGGAGGATGATCCTCCAGGTCGTGGCGCAATTCAGCGATCAGATCGTTGATTTCACGACAGCCGTTAAGAGCGTTCGCGTCGATGCCGGTCACCATCAGGTCCAGTTGGTCCGTCTGGTGGTTGTCGTAGACCTTGACGGTCATCGACAGGTCCGGTGACAAGGTGCACTGGCAACGTTTAGGCAAAAAGCTGTGTTCAATGATATTGCGAAGTTCCAAGGCAGACAGAAACATTACAACCCTCCCTTTTTATAAGACACCGATCAATCGTCGGGTTAACCGCGTCGTTTTACCAATCCTTGTCTCGCGGTTTTTCCTGAGCTGAATGACAGCATAAGGCATGCCCGGGAATTCGCACGACGGACCGTCGGCGAATCAGCGGTTTGCGCAACGAACCGCCCAATGGTCTCCCGTAAAACGCCAGAATCGCCAAAAATGCCCCTGCAATCTTCCAGCTTCACCGTCGTGGTTTGCATTGAGCGACCAGCGCAGTAAGAATGCTCGTGGTCACTGACTCAACCAAAAGCAAGGAGGCGTCATGCGCTCAACTACCCTTACCGCAGCGGCAGTACTGCTGTCTGGCCTGTCCACGCTGGCCAGCGCTGCGAAACTCGAAGACGTTGCCCCCTACCCCAAGGCTGAAAACGGCTTTACCCGCCAGGTCATTCACCTCGCGCCGCAGACTCGGGAAGACAACTACCAGGTCGAGATCCTCGCCGGCAAAACCCTGACCGTAGATTGCAATCACCAGCGCCTGGGTGGCGTACTGGAAGAAAAGAACCTTGAAGGCTGGGGTTATCCGTTCTATCGACTGGAGAAGGTCAGCGGCCCGATGAGCACCCTGATGGCGTGCCCGGATGGCAAGAACAAACAGGACTTCGTACCGGTCGTCGGTGAGGGGTTCCGGCTGCGCTACAACAGCAAGCTACCGATTGTGGTCTATGTACCGAAGGACGTCGAAGTGCGCTACCGCATCTGGTCGGCGTCGGACAACGTCGAGAAAGCCCGTCAAGAATAGAGGCAGAGCGGACGCTTCTGCGCCCGCTGCTCGCCTGACCCCGTATCCGCGACTTACACCGGAGCGCTGCTCAATGCGGCGCGCTCGGCCACATGTCGCAAGCTATCAAAATTAATGTTGGCCCCCGAGTCGATCGCTACCAGGGTCTGACCCCGGACGCCGGTGTGCGCGACGTACTTCTTGATTCCGGCCACGGCCAGCGCGCCGGCTGGCTCGGTGATCGAGCGCGTATCGTCGTAGATGTTCTTGATCGCCGCACACAGATGCGGATGTCCGGTCGCAGGTATTTGACGTACGCGGCGATGCCAGCGATCAGGCCACCGCCACCCACCGGGACGAAGATTACGTCCAACGGGCCTTGGTGCTGACGCAGAATTTCCATGGCCACCGTGCCCTGCCCGGCAATCACGTCCGGGTCGTCGAAGGGCGAAGAAGGTGCGTCCGAAATGAAAACCCGCCTCCAGGGCGGGTTGGGTGCAGTCGTCAGCTAGCCCGCCAAATAAGGAATGGCGGTAATAATGCTTGGCTGGCAACGCGATACGGTGAAAGTCATGGCTCGAAATTAGCTGCGCGCGAAAGGCAAGTCAATGGCCAATTTTCTGTTGAATGCGATATGCGCAATCACTCACCAGGCTTGCCCACGACGCTTGAGTTCAAGCCTGCGGACGAACTCCTCGAGCACTAACGAATACAGATCGTCCTGCAAATAGGCGTCTTCGATACCGGCGTCGATGTTCGGGTTGTCGTTGACCTCGATCACCACCACTTTGTCGCCGGACTGCTTGAGGTCGACGCCGTACAGGCCGTCGCCGATGAGATTGGCGGTTTTCACTGCAAGGTCCACCACGGCCTTGGGCGCCTCGTGAACCGCCAGGGTGCGGCACTCACCATTGATGTCCTGCCCCTTGGCTTTGTGGTTGTAAATTTGCCAATGGCCTTTGGACATGAAGTACTGGCAGGCGAAGATCGGCTTGCGGTTGAGCACACCTATGCGCCAGTCGTACTCGGTGTAGAAGAACTCTTGAGCCAGCAGCAATACCGAGTGCTCGAACAGCTCGGCGGTGGCTTCGAGCAAGGCTTGCTGACTTTCGACCTTGATCACCCCTCGCGAGAAACAGCCGTCAGGAATTTTCAGCACCAGTGGAAAACCCAGTCGCTCACCCACCCGCTCAAAATCTTCCGGTCGCTCCTTGTAAAGGATTTCCGTGGCCGGCATGCCCAGTTGATGGCTGTTGAGCAAGTCTGTCAGGTAGACCTTGTTGGTGCAGCGCAGGATCGACGTCGGATCGTCCATCACCACCAGGCCTTCACTTTCGGCCTTTTTCGCAAATCGGTAGGTATGGTTATCGACGTTGGTAGTCTCGCGGATCAACAACCCGTCGTATTCGGCGATACGCGCGTAGTCCTTACGCTCGATCAACTCGACATCGATGCCCAGGCCCTTGCCCACCCGCACGAAATTCTCCAATGCCCTGGTGTTGGAGGGCGGCAGCGCTTCCTGCGGATCGTGGAGAATTGCCAGATCATAGCGTGCCAGTCGTCGTGAGCGCGGCATGCGCCAGATCTTGCGACTGAAACTGTCCAGTGAGTTGGCGAAGTGATCTTCCTGATCTTCTCGCAACTTATGCAACGCCCCTGACTTTACGCCTTCGATGTGCCAACCGTTACGTCGGCGGAACTCCACCAGCAATATCGGACAGGGAAATACTTCAAACAATTGACGCGCCAAATCCTGCAACGGCTCGATATTGGTCGTGCCGAAATAGAGTGTCAGGGTAAAGCCTTCAGTGTCACTGTAAAGATTATTGTTGAGTGCCTTATCCAGGGTTTTATCCAGGTCATCCAACGCCAGCCCGTAAAGGGACTTTCGAGTGAGTTCACTGATGGTTCGCACCGAAGGAATCACCTTGTGCCCCCGGGCTTTGGCCAGCAATGAGCAGTAATAACCGTGCCCCAGGTACTTGTAGCTGCGGCACAGATTGATCACCTGAACCCGCTTGCCCTGCTCGCTGCCACGGGTGTGTTCGAGATATTCCTGGGCACTGACGATGTCTTCACTGGGAAAGTAAGGCGCCCAGTCTTCCTTGCGCTCGACAATAATAACCAACTGACTGGATGTTCTTGCAGCCTCTGATAAATAAGTCGTTTTAGTTATTGCTGTCGGTAAACGTTGCTCCGATACTTCACGCCAATGACCTTGAAGCGCTGACATAGTGATTGATCCGTTGGAGAACAAGACCTTTCCTATTAAGCACGAAGTTTTTCGAAAGTCCCGTTTCGTTACACAACTTTTACGGTGGTCATATGAATCTTGTCTTTCGCCTTGCAGTACCGGCAGACCTGGCAGCACTCCTGGAACTTGAGCAGCAATGTTTCACCAGCGACCGGCTCAACAGCCGTAACTTTCAGTGGATGATCAACCGCGCTCACGGGCAGTTGATCGTCGCCGAGCGGGCACACCAACTGCTCGGTTACGCCCTGGTGCTGTTTCACCGCGGCACTTCGCTGGCGCGGTTGTACTCGATTGCCATCTCGGTTCAGGCCCGTGGTACTGGCCTGGGTAAACAACTGCTGGAGCGAATCGAAGCCTGCGCGCTGGAGCACGATTGCGGCTGTCTGCGGCTGGAAGTGCGTACCGACAACCCGGTAGCGATTGCGCTGTACGAGCGTAACGACTACCGGCGTTTCGCGTTGATTCGCGACTACTACGAGGATCATGCCGACGCCTTGCGACTGGAAAAACGGTCGCGGTAGGGACGGCAGTTACCTGCCGCCCCCCGCCCAGATCCGTACGTGCG
>CAYNGZ010000431.1:0-3847 GCA_964396695.1 uncultured Pseudomonas sp. | reverse complement strand
CGCGAGGCCGCTGCTCTGTGAACGCCCCCGCTTGTGGGTGCTAAGGGTCAGGGTAGGGTCACGTGTTGGCAGAAAGCCTTCGTCCTGCTGGGGCCAATCGGTCAGGCACAGGGAATCGTCTTGGAGGTACTCGCGGAGGCCGAGAAACTCCGGCTCCTCCGGATCGACCAAGCGATAAAGATCAAAGTGAAAGGCGCGGGTCTAGCCAATCTCGTAAGGTTCGACCAAGGTAAAGGTCGGACTTTTTACCGCCCCGACATGCCCCAAACCACGAATAATGCCCCGCGACAGGGTAGTTTTACCCGCCCCCAGGTCACCGTCCAGAAAGATGATGCCGTGCCCTTGGGTCACTTGAGCGATACGGTTGCCCAACACGACCATGGCGTCTTCATTGGCCAGATACAGGGTTACTTCAGACACGGTGCTTGCTCCTCCAGCAACTGACGAATGGCGGGAATCAGATCACTGGCCGCCAGCCCCCGGCCAGATTTACCTTCACGTTCGCCGGCGTTGGCATGCAGCCAGACCGCCAGGCAAGCCGCTTCGAATGCGTTCATGCCCTGAGCCAGCAAGGCACCGACCAGTCCGGCCAGTACATCCCCCAGACCCGCGGTAGCCATGGCCGGGTGACCTTGATGACACAGCGCCAAACGACCATCGGGACTGGCAATCAGGCTGCCAGCCCCTTTGAGAATGACGGTAGTTGTATATTTTTTGCTCAGCGCGTGCGCGGCAGCAGGGCGATCGGCTTGAACCTCAGCCGTGGAAATCCCCAATAACCGTGCGGCTTCCCCCGGATGCGGGGTGATCACGCACGCCTTGGGCAGTCGCACATCACCCAGGCTCAGCAGGTTCAGCGCATCGGCGTCCCATACCTGCGGTAACGGGGCATTGGCTGCGGCCGACAACAAACTGCGACCCCACGTGGCCTTGCCAAGACCCGGCCCGACGACAATCACACTGGCGTGCTCAAGCGGCGCCATCAGCTGGTTAGCCGAGTGGATGCCCTGAACCATGACCTCGGGCACCCGCGCCAAGGCAGCCGGAACATGCTCGCTGCGGGTGGCCAGAGACACCATGCCCGCGCCGCTGCGCAGGGCACTTTCGGCGCTCAAGAGGATGGCGCCGCCGAAACCGCGATCGCCACCGATCAGCAGGACGTGACCGAATCGGCCCTTGTGAGCGCTCGGCGCCCGAGCCGCCAGACGCGGCAGGTTGCCGGGGCTCAGGCGCTGAGCACTGATCGCGCTTTCAGCGACGATCTTCGGGTCGGCTTGCAGATCGTTGAACTGCAACGTCCCCACCCGATCCGCCGCGTCGCCGGTGAACAGCCCAAGCTTGAGACCGATGTAGGTCACTGTGAGGTCGGCCCGAACCGCAACGCCGAGGACTCGCCCGGTATCGGCGCACAGCCCCGACGGGATATCCACCGCCGCAACGGGCAAGCCACAGGCATTGATTGCCTCGATCGCAGCAACGTAAGGTTCACGCACCTCACCGTTCAGACCGGTGCCCAGCAGCGCGTCCAGCACCACGCCACGCAGCTCGACTGCCGGTGACCAGGCCTCGACAACAACCCCGGCGGCCAGTGACTCGGCATACGCCAGCGCGGCATCGCCCTGCAAGCGTGACGGTTCAACCACTGCCAGCACTCGCACCCGCCAACCGGCCCGCAAGGCCAGCACCGCTACCAGATAACCATCCCCGGCGTTATTGCCGTGGCCAGCCAAAACGCAGAGTTCAGCGGCTGCCGGCCAGTGCCGGACCAATGCCCGCCATGTGGCGCGAGCAGCCCGATGCATCAATTCGAAGCCCGTTGTCCCGGTCGCAATCAGCCGCGCATCGAGCGCCCGGACCTGTGCGGCGCTGTACAGCGCGTCGGGTAAATGGTGTTTTGTCTGCGGCATGCGTCTTCAGGCTCCGATGTCTGGCAGAATTATACGCACCTCGGCTCCGGTTTCCCCTGTCTCATGCCTGCAATTACCACAGATCTTCCTGCTCTCGCCCAATCGATCAAGGACTGGGGCCGCGAGCTGGGCTTTCAACAAGTCGGCATCAGTGGTCTGGACCTGGCTGAGCATGAACAACACCTGGAACGCTGGCTCGAAGCGGGCTACCACGGCGAAATGGATTACATGGGTGCCCACGGCAGCAAACGCTCACACCCGGAAGAACTGGTGCCGGGCACGCTAAGAGTGGTTTCGCTGCGCATGGACTACCTGCCCGGCGAAACGGAAATGCCCAAGCGCCTGGGCCAACCGGAAAAAGCCTACGTCTCGCGTTACGCCCTGGGCCGCGACTATCACAAGCTGATCCGCAAACGCGTGCAGCAACTGGCCGAGAAAATTCAGCAGGTCATCGGCCCCTTCGGCTACAGGGCGTTCGTCGACAGTGCCCCGGTGCTGGAAAAAGCCATCGCCGAACAGGCAGGTCTCGGCTGGATCGGCAAAAACACCCTGGTACTGAACCGCAAGGCCGGCAGTTATTTCTTTTTGAGCGAACTGTTCGTCGACCTGCCGCTGCCGGTGGACCCGCCCCACGGCACCGAGCACTGCGGACGCTGCACGGCATGCCTGGACATCTGCCCGACCCAGGCCTTCGTCGCCCCCTATGTACTGGACGCCCGCCGCTGCATTTCCTACCTGACCATCGAGCTGAAAACGTCGATCCCCGAAGACTTGCGACCGCTGATCGGCAATCGGGTGTTCGGGTGTGATGATTGCCAGATCGTTTGCCCGTGGAACCGCTTCGCCCGCCCGTCCGGCGAAAGCGACTTCAAACCGCGACACAACCTCGACAACGCCGAGTTGGCCGAACTGTTCATGTGGGATGAAGACAAGTTTCTGAGTAGCACCGAAGGTTCGCCGTTGCGGCGGGCCGGTTATGAACGGTGGTTGCGCAACCTGGCGGTCGGACTGGGGAATGCGCCGTCGAGTATTCCCGTGTTGGAAGCCTTGAAGGCGCGCGCGGATTATCCGTCAGAGCTGGTACGCGAACACGTGGCGTGGGCGCTCAAGCAACACGCCAGCCGTTAGTGCTCGTCGTTGTAAACGAACTTGGGCATTTCCCAGTGGAAACGAATCGCCAGCAAGCGCAACAGGAAGCCGCCGAACAAGGTGATCAGGATCGCCTGTTCGCCGGGTAATTGCAGATAAAGGCAGAGCATGTAGCACCACGCCGCCGCGAACGAGACGCTGGCGTAGAGCTCACGACGGAAAATCAGCGGGATGTCGTTGCAGAAGATGTCGCGCAGGATGCCGCCGAACACGCCGGTGATCACCCCGCTGACCGACGCCACCAGCATGCCGTGGCCCATTTCCAGCGCCGTCATGCAGCCAATCAGGGTAAACGCCACCAGCCCCACGGCGTCGAGCACCAGGAACAGCGAGCGCAGATGGCGCATCCAACGCGCGGTGAAAACGGTGATCATCGCGGCGACCGAGGTCAGCACCAGGTATTCCGGGTGTTTGACCCAGGTCAGCGGGTAATGCCCGAGCAGCACGTCACGCACCGAACCACCGCCCAGGGCCGTCACGCAGGCGATCAGCACCACGCCAAACCAATCCATGCCACGCCGACCGGCAGACAACGCGCCGGTCATGGCTTCAGCGGTAATGGCAATCAGGTAGAGCATCAACAACATGGCGGCGGTCCTTACGAGAAGGCGCGCAGTCTAGCCATTTCGGATCGGCACCAGAAGAGGGCACTGAGCTTTGTAGGAGCTGCCGAAGGCTGCGATCTTTTGATCTTGAAAAATCAACGTCAAAAGATCGCAGGCTGCGCCAGCTCTTACGGAACAAAAAATAACTTATTGATTTATATATTATTTTTAAGGGCTGGCTTGCCA
>CAYNGZ010000430.1:0-3883 GCA_964396695.1 uncultured Pseudomonas sp. | reverse complement strand
ATAAGTTATTTTTTGTTCCATAAGAGCTGCCGCAGGCTGCGATCTTTTGATCTTTATATCAACAACCGCTGCAAATACTCGACCTGCTGCCGATGCGCCGTTTCCTGCACCACCGGTGCCAATCGGACCTGCTGCCCCGGCAAACACTGCGCCAGTCGCGCCAACGCCAGCGGCGTCAATGCCCCTAACCGTGGATAACCGCCAATGGTCTGCCGGTCATTGAGCAACACAATCGGCTGCCCGTCCGGCGGTACCTGAACCGCGCCCAGCGGGATGCCTTCGGAGATCATCGGTTTGCCTTGGTAGTGCAACACCGTCCCCAGCAAGCGGATGCCCATGCGATCGGCGCGGCTGTCGAGGGTCCAGACACGGTTGAAGGCATCGAACAGGCTTTGTCCGCTGAACTCGCCATGTTGCGCACCGAGCACCAGATCCAGTGGCTGATTCGACCTGAAGTCCGGTCGCTGCGCGTGCGGCACCTCCCGCAGAACCTGCGCCGGCCCCGAATAACTCAACTCGTCACCTCGCGCCAGGGCCCGGCCAAAACCGTCGAGACCACCGAGTTCTTCACGCACCACCGTCGCACAACTGCCCAACACCGCAGGCGCGTTGAAGCCCCCGGGTACCGCCAGATAGGCGCGGGCACCGAGCAAGGGTTGGGTGAATTGCAAACGCTGGCCCTTCTTCAGGTGAAAGCTGCGCCACGGCGCCAATGGCTGGCCGTCCAGCAACGCCACCAGGTCCGCCCCCGCCAGTGCCAGACAGCAATCGTCCCGCGCCTCCAGGGTCAATCCGCCAAGGGTGACTTCAATCACCGCGGCATCCAGTGAATTGCCCAACAGCCAGTTGGCCCAGGACATCGACAGCCAATCCGCCGCGCCACCCTGAGTCACGCCCAGATGCCGCACGCCGAACCGGCCGGTATCCTGCAACAGGCACAGTGGTGTGCTGGCCTCGATCGTCAAACGGCTCATGCCAGCACCTCCAACGGCGTATCGTCGCCGCCCAGCTTGACGAACTCGGCATGACTGACCGGCGCAAAACGCACCGTATCGCCCGGTTGCATCAAGCTATAACCCTCACGCTTTCGATCAAACAGTTTGGCGGGCGTGCGGCCGATCAGGTTCCAGCCACCCGGCGACACCACCGGATAAGCGGCAGTCTGCCGCTCGGCAATCCCCACACTGCCGGCCGCCACACGCTTGCGCGGGGTATCCAAACGAGGAGCGGCCAGCACTTCTTCGACCAGTCCCATAAAGGCAAACCCCGGCGCAAACCCCAACGCAAACACCTGATACTCGCGCTCGCTGTGACGGCGAATCACCTCCTTCACGGTCAGCCCGCTGCGCTGCGAAAGCAGGCTCAGTTCAGGTCCGACACTGAGGTCATACCAAACCGGCAACACATGACATTGACCACTGGCCCGGGCGTTGGGAGTCAGATCGTTCAAGGCGTCGGCGATCAGTTCACGCGCCTGAGCCGGACTCAAGGCGAGCAGATCGTAATGCACCATCAAGGTCGTATAGGACGGCACCAGATCGATCAAGTGCGCGGCAAACCCCGCACGCAGTCGCTCGCTGGCGGCGAGCATCCACGGCATGTTGGCTTCGGCGATTTCATCGAACAGTCGCACCATCAGGCAATCGATGGCCACCACCTCAACCCGTGGCTTCATGGCGCGCTCTGCTGATTCAAAGCCTCACGAATCCGCTGCACGGCCGCCACCGAACTGGCGTTGTCGCCATGTACGCACAGGGTGTTGGCTTGCAAATGCAAGGCGCTGCCGTCGCTGGCAACCAGGCTGTCACCGCGAGCGATGGTCAACGCCTGTTGAATGATTTTCTCGGGATCATGATGCACCGCCCCCGGCAGCTGCCGCGAAACCAGATGCCCGGCGCTGTCATAGGCCCGATCGGCAAACGCTTCGAACCACAGCGTCACACCGTACTCATCGCCCATCTGCTGCGCCGCGCTGTTGTCACGGGTCGCCATCAGCATCAACGGTAATTGGGAGTCATACGCCGCGACGGCCTGAATCACCGCCCGCAGTTGCGCCGGGTTGGCCATCATGTCGTTGTACATCGCGCCGTGGGGTTTGACGTAACTCACGCGAGCCCCCTGCGCCCGGCAAATGCCGTCCAGCGCACCGATCTGGTAATGCAAAAGGTCCTGGAGTTCCTGCGCGGTATAAGCCATGGAACGTCGGCCGAATCCTGCCAGGTCCTGATAGGCCGGATGCGCGCCAATCTGCACGCCATGGCTCAGCGCCAGGCTGACGGTTTTGCGCATGATGCTCGGGTCACCGGCATGAAACCCGCAGGCAATGTTGGCGCAATCAATGTACGGCATCACTTCGGCATCCAGCCCCATGGTCCAGTGACCAAAGCTTTCGCCGATATCGCAGTTCAATAACAGGCGGCTCACGGTGAGTACTCCTGAGGTTTTTTATCGTTTTGACTGAGGGACTTTCGAGCGGTCCCGCAGATTATCAGTTACTGCGCATCGAGTTGCTTGCCACGGGTTTCCGGCAGGCTCAGCGCCGCCAGGATCACCACACCATAGGACACTGCCGAAAACACACCGATCCCGACGCCCAGCGGGGCTTTCTGGCTGAGCAAGCCTTTGGTCAACACCTGAAAAGGACATTTCCCACATCACAAGTAGGAATTACTATCATTTGCATTATTATTTTAAGACGGTATTCTCTGCGCGCATTCAGCTAAAAACCTGTCCAGAAGGAGTCGGACTTGATGCGCGCCTACACGCAAAAACAGCAGCAATTGCTCTCTCACTGGAGCGAAGCCCTCGGCACCCAGGCTTTCCAGTCCCACCGCATCACCCTCGACCATTTGAGCAATGCCCTGGAGCCCGCCGCCCAGCGCTGCTTCCAACGCCTGATCCAGGCGCTGTTTCGTGAAGGTCTGATCAACCCAGACGCCTGCGAATACGACGACAACAGCCGTTGCTGGCTGCCGCTTGGCGATGGCACACACCTGTGCTTCGATCACCTGTCCGGCGGAAGAATGAACAGTTGGGACGTGCGCGGCAGCGTCGTCCTGCACACCCCCGACAGCCTGCCCCACAAAATCCAGTTGCCCAGCGAACTGCTCGCGCATCTCAGCACTCAGCTCAACCCGCCCGCCTCCCCGCAGGTACTGGAACGTCTGGCCCGCGAGCTGGATGACAGTTACAGCAACGACACCCTCTGCCTGGCGTTCCACCATGGATGGACCGAACGCCTGAGAGAACAGATCGACACCGAACACGACGACAACCTGCTCGCCTGGCTCAAAACCAGCCCCGGCCACCAGAACCCGACGTCACTGCTCGAACAGTGGGGCACGCTCGGCCATCCGTGGCACCCGAACTACAAGACCAAACTGGGCTTGAGCGCCGCTCAGGTCATCGCGTTCTCGCCAGAGTTCGAAGCGAGTTTTCCAATCGTGCTGTGTGCTCTGCATCGCCAGTACGCCCACGTCGAAGCACTGGCCGGTACTGCCGATTACTGGGACTGGTGGCAAGCTCACTTCCCACAGGCCGCCGAGCAATTGCAGCGCCATTTGCAGCAGCTGGGCCTGGAAGTCACGGACTACCTGCCGCTCCCGTCACATCCATGGCAAGCCGATGAAGAACTGCCGAGATCGTTCGCCAACGAGATCGCCGACAACCTGCTGATCGTGACCGACATCGTCGCCTTCACGGGTCACCCGACCATGTCCTTCCGCACGGTCGTACCAGAGGTCAGCCGCGTTGCGCCGATGGTCAAACTGCCAGTGGCGTTGCGACTGACCAGCGTGCAGCGCACGGTTTCACCGCCCTCGGCCCGGATGGGGCCGCGTATCAGTCGGTTTTTGCCGGATATTCTCTAACAGGGACCGGCGGA
>CAYNGZ010000429.1:0-3892 GCA_964396695.1 uncultured Pseudomonas sp. | reverse complement strand
AGGAGCGCGAGGACATGCAGCGCTGGCTCAACGAATGGATCATGAACTACGTCGACGCCGACCCCGCCAACTCCTCGCAAGAGACCAAGGCGCGCCGTCCGCTGGCCGCCGCCGAGGTCGTGGTCGAGGAGATGGAAGGCAACCCGGGCTACTACAGCGCCAAGTTCTTCCTGCGTCCGCACTATCAGCTCGAAGGTCTGACCGTGTCGCTGCGCCTTGTATCCAAGCTGCCTTCGGCCAAGGGCGCGTAACACCGCCCTTGATGTGATCGTTCCCACGCTCTGCGTCCGATGCGTTACCACGCAGAGTGGGAATTCAGCAAAAACACAATGTGGTAGAGACCATACAGGGAGAAAACATGGCTGTTGATATTTTCATCAAGATCGGCGACATCAAGGGCGAGTCCATGGACAAGGCCCACAAGGACGAAATCGACGTCTTGAACTGGAGCTGGGGCATGTCTCAGTCCGGCAATATGCACATGGGCAGCGGCGGTGGTGCAGGCAAGGTGAATATCCAGGACCTGTCGCTGACCAAATACGTCGACAAGGCCACACCGAACCTGATGATGCATTGCTCCAGCGGCAAGCACATCGACAAGGTCAAGCTGACCGTGCGCAAGGCCGGCGGCGAAAGCCAGGTCGAGTACATGATCATCAACCTGGAAGAAGTACTGATCACCTCCCTGAGCACCGGCGGCTCGGGTAGCGATGATCGCCTGACCGAAAACGTCACCCTGAACTTCGCCAAAGTGCTGGTGGACTACCAGCCGCAGAAAGCCGACGGCACCAAGGACGGCGGGCCGGTCAAGTACGGCTGGAATGTTCGTCAGAACGTCAAGGTGTAAGCGAATACGCCCCCGGTGTCATACGCCGGGGGCGTTTTGGCGCTTGCTCGAATCCAACCCTTTCCTGTCCGGTGTCTGAGTCATGGCCAAGCCTTCGTTTATTAATTTGTGGAACAGTTATCCCACGGTCAAAGACCCATGCGACCAGCCCTGGGGC
This sequence comes from uncultured Pseudomonas sp., assembly GCA_964396695.1. Taxonomy (GTDB): domain Bacteria; phylum Pseudomonadota; class Gammaproteobacteria; order Pseudomonadales; family Pseudomonadaceae; genus Aquipseudomonas. Next base: position 2,888 of record CAYNGZ010000429.1, on the reverse strand, counting down.
AACCAGTGCGCCATCCGCATGAGTGTCGCGCTGAATGGCGAATTGACTATCAAGGTCAATAAATCGACCTACACCGATCCCAAGTGCAAGCACGACCATGCTCGTGGCGCCGAATCCTTGGCGAACTGGCTCTGGCGGCATCACCTGGGGCGTCCGACCATTTTGAGTGGTAGCGCAGCCGATCGGCTGACGCTCAGCCAGAAAACCGGAATCGTTTTTTTCAAAGATTGCTTTGCCCGTGCAGGCGAGGCCGAAAGCGGGCGCACAGGCGACCACATCGATCTCTGGAATCGTGGCCGGACCAAAGGCTTCTTTGATGGCAGCTACATGTCCAAACAGGTCTGGTTCTGGGAGTTGACATGATCGGGGCAACGCTACGGGGTACGCTTTTGTGCGGTTTGCTGATCAGCTTGAATGCCTGCGCTGAATCCGTCCCCGATCAACTCGATGCGCCCGCTCGCACCCAAGGAACATTTGCGGGCCAAGCGCTCAAGCTAGTGGACCTGAACGGTCAGTGCGCGGTCCTCAAACCCGACCAGACTCATCTGGTGCTGGGCATGGAGTGGCCGTGCTACTTCAACCTGAACCCCAAGGGTGAGCTGCGGGTAGAAACTTTCAATGGTGCTCCGATTTTTCTGGTAGAGCGCAGCGTGCCCGAGCCGTCGCCCAGTCGTGACTGCGATACAAAATCCCAAGCGGTGCGCAAAATAAACGGTGTTCTGGAAGCCTCGTCGGTCAACCCCAGCGCCATGTGCGGGCTCGGCCAGCAAGACCAGAAAATGTTCACGGCGCTATTTCGGTGGTAACCGAAATCGCCACCCGCGATCGCCTGCAACCGTCCCTGCTGGATCGGTTGACCGACGACGACCCGAGCAATCTCAAGGAAAGCGCCGACAAGCGCGTGCTGTCCCTGAGTCAACTGAAAGCCTCGGTGCTGCGTGATCTGGCGTGGCTGCTCAACACCACTTCATTGCTCGGCGCCGATACGACGTTGCACACCCCGGCCGGTACTTCAGTGATCAACTTCGGGTTGCCAGCCCTGGCCGGCAACAGTGCGTCGAACGTCGATATCGCGGCGCTTGAAGCGCTGATCCACCAGGCCATCGCCACGTTCGAACCGCGGATTCTGCGCCATACCCTGCGCGTGCGGGCCCGGGCGTCCGCCGAAATGAACCACAACGCTCTGAGTTTCGAGATCGAAGGCGACCTCTGGGCGCAGCCGGTGCCGCTGCGCCTGATGCTGCAAACCGACCTGGACCTGGAATCCGGCCATGTGCGGGTGGTCAACACCGACCAGCGGAGACGCTCATGAACCCGCGCCTGCTGGAACTGTACAACCAGGAGTTGCTCCACGTGCGCGAAAGCGCGGCGGAGTTCGCCCAGGAATACCCGAAAATCGCCAGTCGGCTGACGTTGTCCGGTATGGACTGCGCCGACCCGTACGTCGAGCGCTTGCTGGAAGGGTTCGCCTACCTGACGGCGCGAGTACAGCTCAAGCTCGACGCCGAATACCCGACCTTCACCCACAACTTGCTGGAAATCGCTTACCCCCATTACCTGGCGCCGACACCGTCGATGACCGTGGTGCAACTGCAGGCCGACCCGGATGAAGGCTCGCTGAGCAGCGGCTTCCCGCTGCCCCGGGACACGGTCCTGCGTGCCGCCCTGGGTCGCGAAACCCAAACCTGCTGCGAGTACCGCACCGCCCACGCGGTAACGTTGTGGCCGCTGCAGGTCAGCCGGGCCGAGTACTTCGGCAACCCGTCCGCCGTGCTCGGGCGCCTGGCCGCCAGTGAACCCAAGGCCAAGGCCGGCCTGTGCCTGACCCTGCGTACCGGGGCCGAACTGCCATTCAACAGCCTGACCCTGGATAACCTGCCGCTGTACCTCAGCGGCGCCGACGAGCAGCCCTTCCGCCTCTACGAACAACTACTGGGCAACACCTGCGCCGTGTTCGCCCGTCAACCCGGCAGCGATTGGGTGGAACGCCTGCCACAGGACGCACTGTGCCCCCTGGGACTGGACGATACCGACGCCGCGCTGCCAGTGGTCTCGCGAGCCTTCCAGGGCTATCGCCTGTTGCAGGAATACTTCGCCCTGCCCCACCGCTTTCTGTTTGTCGACTTCACTCAGTTGAACCGTGCGGTCAAACGCTGCGACGGCCAGGAACTGGAATTGATCGTGCTGTTCGACCGTCACGATCCGAGCCTGGAAGGCAGTGTCGGTGCCGCGCAGTTCCTGCCGTTCTGCACCCCGGCAATCAATTTGTTTCCCAAGCGCCTGGATCGCATCCACTTGTCGGAACGGGTCCATGAACACCATGTGATCCCTGACCGCACCCGGCCGATGGATTTCGAGATTCATTCCCTGACCACCCTCACCGGCCATGGGACCGGGTCAGAGCAGCCTTTTTTGCCGTTCTATACGGTACGTGATCCGTCTCGTTACGGCCGCGATCAGGCCTGGTACACGGTGCGGCGCGAACCACGTGTGCTGTCCAGCGGCCAGCGGCGCAACGGCCCGCGCTCGACTTACACCGGCAGCGAAACCTTCATCAGCCTGGTGGACAGCCAGCAGGCACCCTATCGCCACGACCTGCGCCAACTGGGCGTAACGGCGTTATGCACCAACCGCGACCTGCCGCTGTTCATGAGCGTGGGCAATGGCAAGACCGACTTCACCCTGGCAGATAGCGCACCTGTAGCGGCGGTGCGGTGCGTGGCAGGCCCGAGCCGCCCACGCACCAGCCATGCCCATGACGCCAAGGCCTGGAGGTTGATCAGCCAGCTTTCGCCGAACTACCTGTCCCGCAGCGAGCAAGGCCAGGGCTCCGCCGCCCTGCGCGAAACTCTGCCCCCGTGAGGCGACAGCCACGATACGGGCCTGAC
>CAYNGZ010000428.1:0-3894 GCA_964396695.1 uncultured Pseudomonas sp. | reverse complement strand
GTGCCCAAAACCCACTGGGTAGCCAAGACCTCGAGGACATTCTCAACCTGGTTAACGGCCGCGAAGAATTGTTGACCGAAGTAGAATCTGCCGCCCCCGAACTCCGTGCCTACCTGACCCAGACAATAGCTGAACTGCTGGTGAACAATGACTTCGGCTACCTGGTGCAGGACGCCGCTCGCGGTGATAGCGAACGTGAACAAATCATCTGGCAACGTTTGCATCACATCGTCCGGGTAACCACCTGAATGCTCGCCACTGTTAAATGGCATACCCAAGCAGGCACCCTCACGGCGGACAATCGTGATGCCTTTGCCCATGCCCATGCCAGTCTCTACGTGATCGCCGATGGCAGCAGCAGTCATCCTCGCAGCGGAGAATTGGCCCAGGCCCTGCTTAATGATCTAACCATCGGCTTTAACCCGTTACTGACCACGGAACTGAACGCAGAGCAACTGGCCGAAGCACTGGTGCGAATAATTGCCCAAAGCCATAAGACTCTACGCGACGATTTCCCCCTCGCAGCCTGCAGCTATCTGGTGCTTTGCCTGCTCCCCGATACTGCATTCACGGTTCATGAAGGTGACTGCTGCCTCGGCACCCTTGAAGATGATGGTGAAATCAGTTGGCTGAGTGCTGTACATTGCGCCCCCAACTGGCAGGGCGACCTGACCCATGCGCAAATTGCACAGACTTCATCGCGTCATACGTTGACCCGCTGCTTCAGCGCCAGGCGAACGAGCAGCCCTGAAATCAATTACTGGCCCGCCCGCCCCAATCAACACTGGTTGCTGGCAAGCGATGGCTTCTGGGCCGGCTTGTGTGCCCAGGAACAACAGATATTTTTGCGTGACGGCCACCTGCCCGCCCCGCCCACCGATGACGACATCAGTTGCCTGAGCGTCATTATGCGAACGACTTGATGAGCCGAACCATTCATCCTTTTCGACTCCTATTCAGCCCCATTTTTTAGAGCACTTCCCATGAACAACAGCGACATCGTCCAGAAGCTCTGGAACCTTTGCGACGTCTTGCGCGACGACGGCATCAACTACAGCGACTACGTCACTGAACTGGTGTTGCTGCTGTTCATCAAGATGGAATTCGAACAGGTTCAGAACAACGACAGCTTCAGCCACAAACTGCCCGTAGGCGCGCGTTGGCCGGACCTGAACAGCAAATCCGGTCTGAACCTGCTCAACCACTACCGGCAGATGCTGCTCGATCTGGGCAAAAACACCGACCCACTGATCGCCGCCATCTACGCCGATGCCCAGACCCGCCTCAAAGAGCCGCGCCACCTGGAACAACTGATCAAAAGCCTCGACGGCATTGACTGGTTCAGCGCCCGTCGTGATGGCCTTGGTGACCTTTATGAAGGCCTGCTGGAAAAGAATGCCAGCGAAACCAAATCCGGCGCAGGCCAGTACTTCACCCCGCGCCCGTTGATCGACAGCATCATCAACTGCATCAAGCCTCAGGCTGGTGAAGTCATTCAGGATCCGGCGGCTGGTACTGCGGGCTTCTTGATTGCCGCAGACGCCTATATCAAAGGCCACACCGACGAACATTACGACCTCGATGAAAAGGCTCGCAGCTTCCAGCGCAACCGTGCCTTTGTCGGCGTAGAGCTGGTGCCTGGCACCCGTCGCCTCGCGCTAATGAACACCTTGCTGCACGGCATGGAAGGTGATGAGGAAGGCGTTGTGCACTTGGGTAATGCCTTAGGTAAAACCGGAGAAGATCTGCCGAAAGTGGATGTAATACTTTCGAACCCGCCTTTTGGTACAGCCAAGGGCGGCGGCGGCCCGACCCGCGATGACCTGACCTATAAGACCAGTAACAAACAGTTGGCCTTTCTCCAGCACATTTACCGTGGCCTCAAACCCGGTGGCCGCGCCGCCGTGGTGCTGCCAGACAACGTGCTGTTCGAAGCGGGTGTCGGCACCGATGTGCGCCGTGACCTGATGGACAAGTGCAACCTGCACACCATCCTGCGTCTGCCTACTGGCATCTTTTACGCTCAGGGTGTGAAGACGAACGTGCTGTTTTTCGAGAAAGGTACTACCGACAATCCCCGCCAGAATCATTGCTGCACTCAGCGAGTGTGGGTGTACGACCTGCGCAGCAACATGCCTAACTTCGGCAAACGAACTCCATTCGGCCCAAGTCACCTCAAACCCTTCGAAGACGCATACGGCGAAGACGCCAATGGCAACAGCCCACGTGCGGAGAATGTCGAGGGCATTGGCGAGCTCAGTCGCTTCCGTGTATTTACTCGTGAGCAGATCAAGGAACGTGGTGATTCGTTGGACATCAGCTGGCTGAAGGATGCGGCTAGTCTGGATCCTAACAATTTACCCATGCCCGAAATTTTAGCTGGAGAGGCTATGGCAGAGCTAACCGAGGCCCTGCATTTACTGGAAGAACTAATGACGGCGCTGGGTGCTGGCGATGAAGTAACGTCGCAAAAACGGCTGATGGCGGAGATGATGGGATTGAGTGTTGCTGAGGATGCGGGGGAATGAGTGAGTTGCCGAAAGGCTGGGCGGAGTGTTTTCTCCAAGACCTTCTTGGTCAACTTGATGATGGGAAGACTCTTCATCAAGGATGGAGCCCCCAGTGCGAGAGTTTTCCTGCTGCGCAGGGAGAGTGGGGAGTCTTAAAAACAACAGCGATACAAGATGGCTACTTTCTTGAGTTTGAAAATAAGAAATTACCGCCCCCCCTACAACCCAAACCCGAGCGGGAGGTAAAAGCTGGCGACTTGTTAATGACTTGCGCAGGGCCTCGCGCCAGGTGCGGCGTGATATGCCTCGTTCCTAAAGTCCGGGAGAAACTTATTTTCTCGGGAAAGATTTATCGTTTTAGACCAAACCAGAGTTTTGTAGACCCACAATTTCTTTCTTACCTTCTTAGGACTTCCGACCTAAAAGAAAAAATCGACGAGATAAAAACTGGAATTAGCGATAGCGGAATGAATATGACTCGCGATCGTTTCTTTTCTTTGCCTGTCCGACTTGCGCCAGTAGCCGAGCAATCCCGCATAGCCCGAAAACTCGATGAAGTGTTGGCCCACATCAGCGCCCTCAAATGCCGCATCGATGCTATCCCAGTATTACTTAAACGATTTCATCAATCCGTCATCGCGGCTGCCGTTTCTGGCCAGCTGACAGAGGAATGGCGGCAAGGTAAATCCGCGAATTGGAAGGCCATAACTCTTGCAGATATGATCGAGGGTAAACCTAGAAATGGTTACTCACCAAAGACGGTTGCTCACGAGACCACAACAAAAACACTAAGCTTATCCGCTACCACCGCAGGCGTCTTCAGAGGCGAGTTTTTCAAGTATATCGACGAGGAAATTTCACCGGAGTCCTATCTCTGGCTCAAGCCGGGCGACATTTTGATCCAAAGGGCCAACACATTGGAATATGTTGGCGTCAGTGTCGTTTATGACGGCGAGCCGATGAAATACGTATACCCAGACCTAATGATGAAGTGCAGAGCAAGGGATGGCGTTCTCACGAAATATCTCCATATCAGCCTATCAAGCCACGAGACTCGCAAGTATTTTCGTGATAATGCCACGGGTACCGCTGGCAACATGCCGAAAATTAATCAGCAAACGGTTATGAGCGCGCCTGTACTTTTGCCGTCGTTACAAGAACAAACCGAAATCGTCCGCCGAGTCGAACAACTCTTCGCCTTCGCCGACCAACTGGAAGCCAAAGTCGCCTCGGCCAAAAGCCGTATCGACCACTTGACCCAAAGCATCCTGGCCAAAGCTTTCCGCGGTGAACTCGTCACCCAAGACCCGACCGCCCAACCCGCCCGCGTGATCATGGAACCACACAAAACCCATCGACCCCACCGACCCAACACCACACCAGA
>CAYNGZ010000427.1:0-3926 GCA_964396695.1 uncultured Pseudomonas sp. | reverse complement strand
CGACCGGCTGGAGGTGCCGGCCTCGCAAATCCTCGTCTGGCTCGGCCCGGCCATTGGTCCGAAAGCGTTCGAAGTCGGCCCGGAAGTTCGCGAAGTATTCATCCAGCAACTTCCTGAATCCGCTCAGGCCTTTGTCCCAAGCCACAATGCCGGCAAGTTCATGGCCGATATCTATACGCTGGCGCGCCTGCGTCTGGCAGCCTGCGGTGTGACCGCTGTTTATGGTGGTGGTTTCTGTACCGTGACCGATCCACGTTTCTTTTCTTACCGCCGCAGTCCTCGCACCGGTCGGTTCGCCTCCCTGGTCTGGCTCGAACGCTAGACTCTTCTGATCTGCATCAATCAAGCGCTGCTTGAATCTTCCAGAATCGACCGCATCTAGTGGGGTATCTGGCAGGTTTCTCTATTCAGGTGTGTCCATCGCTCCGGCCTGCTCAAAAGGAAGGTGACCAATGCGTATAGACCGTTTAACCAGCAAGTTGCAGTTAGCCTTATCCGACGCCCAATCCCTGGCGGTTGGCCTCGATCATCCGGGCATTGAACCGGCGCATTTGATGCAAGCGCTGCTTGAACAGCAGGGCGGCTCGATCAAGCCGTTGCTGATGCAAGTCGGCTTTGACGTCAACAGCCTGCGCAAGGAGTTGAGCAAAGAACTCGACCATCTGCCAAAGATCCAGAATCCTACCGGCGACGTGAACATGTCGCAGGACCTGGCACGTCTGCTCAACCAGGCCGATCGCCTGGCCCAGCAGAAGGGCGACCAGTTCATCTCCAGCGAGCTGGTGCTGCTCGCGGCCATGGATGAGAACAGCAAGCTCGGCAAGTTATTGCTCGGTCAGGGCGTCAGCAAAAAAGCCCTGGAGAACGCGATCAACAACCTGCGTGGCGGCGAAGCGGTGAATGACGCCAACGTCGAAGAGTCGCGTCAGGCGTTGGACAAATACACCGTCGACCTGACCAGGCGCGCCGAAGAAGGCAAGCTCGACCCGGTGATCGGCCGTGACGATGAAATTCGCCGGACCATCCAGGTTCTGCAACGCCGTACCAAGAACAACCCGGTGCTGATCGGTGAGCCCGGCGTGGGTAAAACCGCCATCGCCGAAGGCCTGGCCCAGCGCATCATCAACGGCGAAGTGCCGGATGGCCTGAAAGGCAAACGCCTGCTGTCGCTCGACATGGGGGCCTTGATTGCCGGCGCCAAGTACCGCGGCGAGTTCGAAGAACGCCTCAAGGCCCTGCTCAATGAACTGTCGAAGCAGGAAGGTCAGATCATCCTGTTCATCGACGAACTGCACACCATGGTCGGCGCCGGTAAAGGCGAAGGCTCGATGGACGCCGGTAACATGCTCAAGCCGGCTCTGGCCCGTGGCGAGCTGCATTGCGTCGGCGCGACCACGCTCAACGAGTACCGCCAATATATCGAGAAGGACGCAGCCCTTGAGCGGCGTTTCCAGAAAGTCCTGGTGGATGAGCCAAGCGAGGAAGACACCATTGCGATCCTGCGTGGCCTGAAAGAGCGCTACGAAGTTCACCACAAGGTGGCGATCACCGACGGCGCGATCATTGCGGCGGCCAGGTTGAGCCATCGCTACATCACTGACCGTCAGTTGCCGGACAAGGCCATCGACCTGATCGACGAAGCGGCCAGCCGGATTCGCATGGAAATCGACTCCAAGCCGGAAGTGCTGGATCGTCTGGAGCGGCGTTTGATTCAACTGAAGGTTGAGTCCCAGGCGCTGAAGAAAGAAGACGACGAAGCGGCGAAGAAGCGTCTTGAAAAGTTGCAGGAAGAAATTGCCCGGCACGAGCGTGAGTATTCTGACCTGGAGGAAATCTGGGCTTCGGAAAAGGCCGAAGTGCAGGGCTCTGCGCAGATCCAGCAGAAGATCGAACAGTCGCGCCAGGAACTGGAAGCTGCGCGTCGCAAAGGCGACCTCAACCGCATGGCCGAGTTGCAGTACGGGGTGATCCCGGACCTGGAACGCAGCCTGCAAATGGTCGATCAGCACGGCCAGAGCGAAAACCAGTTACTGCGCAGCAAGGTAACTGAAGAAGAGATCGCCGAAGTCGTGTCGAAATGGACCGGCATTCCGGTCTCGAAAATGCTCGAAGGCGAGCGCGACAAACTGCTGAAGATGGAAAGCCTGTTGCACCAACGCGTGATCGGCCAGAACGAAGCCGTGGTCGCCGTGGCGAACGCTGTGCGACGTTCGCGTGCCGGGTTGTCCGACCCGAATCGTCCGAGCGGTTCGTTCATGTTCCTCGGCCCGACCGGTGTCGGTAAAACCGAGTTGTGCAAGGCCTTGGCCGAGTTCCTCTTCGATACCGAAGAGGCGATGGTGCGCATCGATATGTCCGAGTTCATGGAGAAACATTCCGTGGCGCGGCTGATCGGTGCGCCACCCGGCTACGTGGGGTACGAGGAGGGCGGTTACCTGACCGAGGCGGTGCGTCGCAAGCCGTATTCGGTGATCCTGCTCGACGAGGTCGAGAAGGCCCACCCGGACGTGTTCAACGTGTTGCTGCAAGTGCTGGAAGATGGCCGTCTGACCGACAGTCACGGGCGTACCGTGGATTTCCGTAATACGGTGATCGTCATGACCTCCAACCTGGGCTCGGTGCAGATCCAGGAACTGGTCGGTGACCGTGAAGCGCAACGTGCGGCGGTGATGGATGCGGTGTCGACGCACTTCCGTCCGGAGTTCATCAACCGGATCGACGAAGTGGTGATCTTCGAGCCATTGGCGCGTGATCAGATTGCCGGCATCACCGAGATCCAGTTGGGTCGCCTGCGCAGTCGCCTTGCCGAGCGTGAGCTGAAACTGGCACTGAGCAGCGAGGCGCTGGATAAGCTGATTGCGGTGGGTTACGACCCGGTCTATGGCGCACGGCCGCTCAAGCGAGCGATCCAGCGCTGGATCGAAAACCCGTTGGCCCAACTGATACTGTCCGGCAGCTTCCTGCCAGGCGCCACTGTGACGGCCACCGTTGCGAACGACGAAATCGCTTTCAGCTGACCGTTCGTTCCATGGCAATCAGGGAGGCCCCGTATCGCGGGGCCTTTTTTTTCTTAGGGTGTTGAACTGTAAGGAAAAGGCTTGTAAAGTGCGCCCCGCAGTAAGTCGCTCCAAGGGTTTCTACTCCCCGAGTCGAAATCTGAAATAAGTTGCAAATCAGTGTCTTGAAAGCAATTTAGGGGGTTGACAGAGGTGTTTAAGATTGTAGAATAGCGCGCCTCAGACACACGAACGCAGCGATGCGAACGGGTCGAAGAGGTGAAGCAAGCTTCACAGTTGTAAATTGAAATGTGTAGTTCCGTGATAGCTCAGTCGGTAGAGCAAATGACTGTTAATCATTGGGTCCCAGGTTCGAGTCCTGGTCACGGAGCCAATTTCAAGCCGGGGTATAGCGCAGTCCGGTAGCGCGCCTGCTTTGGGAGCAGGATGTCAGGAGTTCGAATCCCCTTACCCCGACCATTTTTGGGTCGTTAGCTCAGTTGGTAGAGCAGTTGGCTTTTAACCAATTGGTCGTAGGTTCGAATCCCACACGACCCACCATTTTTGAAACCAGTTAGCGCTGGAATCGAATCTTAAGATCAGAGGCCAAAAGCGCTGATCGAAGAAGGCGCTCTTTTGAAGGGTGCCTTTTTTTTACCGGGGTATAGCGCAGTCCGGTAGCGCGCCTGCTTTGGGAGCAGGATGTCAGGAGTTCGAATCCCCTTACCCCGACCATATTAAAAATCCTCGTATCGAAAGATATGGGGATTTTTTTGTCTGCTGAAATCCGGTATCGCTACAAATGATCGTTCCTACGCTCTGCGTCACTAGTGTCCGGTAAAAATGTTTCATAGCTGAAGGCTGCCTTGGGCAGCCTTCAGCTCTGTTCGCTTTTGCCTTCGGCATTCGCGCTGCTCAGTGCTGAGCGGG
>CAYNGZ010000426.1:0-3960 GCA_964396695.1 uncultured Pseudomonas sp. | reverse complement strand
AAACCGGGTTTGGCACAGTGGCCACACCGAAGAAAATCGTTATCGGCGGGGTGTCCGGTGCCGCGCCGCGGCTGTTTGGTTCGGTCGCGGCTACCGGGCATGTCAGCGCTGAGCCGCTGCTGCTGGTGCTGATTATTTTCGCCTGGACCCCGCCGCACTTCTGGGCGCTGGCGATTCATCGCAAGGAGGAGTACGCCAAGGCTGATATTCCAATGCTGCCGGTGACTCACGGCGAGCATTACACCAAGATCCACATCCTGCTTTACACCTTCGCCCTGCTGGCCGTGAGCCTGATGCCCTACGTCATCCACATGAGCGGTTTGCTGTACCTGGTGTGCGCCCTGGGACTGGGCGCGAGATTTCTGCAATGGGCCGTGGTGCTGTACCGTGGCACTCAGCCGCACGCAGCGATCAACACCTTCAAGTACTCTATTTACTACTTGTTCCTGCTGTTTATCGCCCTGCTCGTAGACCACTACTTACTGTTGAACCTATGACTCGAACCCAGAAAACCGTCTTCATTCTTGTTGCCCTGATCGCGCTGGTCCTGGGGCTGACCGTCAACAAAGTACTCTCTGGCAAAGGCCAGGGCGATCCGACGGCGCTGATCGACGCCGGGATCATCCTGTTGCCGCAAAGCCGCAACCTGCCGGACGTTCAGATGACCAATCAGGACGGCCAACCGGTCACGGTCAACGCCTTGAAGGGCAAGTGGAGTCTGCTGTTCTTTGGCTACACCTTCTGCCCGGACATCTGCCCGACTACTCTGGCGCAGCTGCGGCAGATCAAGAGCGAGCTGCCAGCGGATGCGGTCGACAAGTTGCAGATCGTTCTGGTCAGCGTCGACCCGAACCGCGACACGCCCAAGCAGCTCAAGCAATACCTGGGCTACTTCGATCCGCAGTTTGTCGGCCTGACGCCGGCGTCGGTCGAAGACCTGCAAAAAGTCGCCAATGCGGTGAGCATTCCGTTCATCCCGGCGGACACCGGCAAACCCAACTACACCGTTGACCACAGCGGCAACCTGGCGGTGATCGGGCCGGACGGCACCCAGCGCGGCTTCATTCGCGCACCGTTGAACAACACGAAACTGGTGGCCCAGTTACCGGTGATGCTCAAGCGTCAGTAACGCCGCCAAACCCTGTGGGAGCGGTGTTTCAGGCATAAAAAATGGGGCGCAATGAATGCGCCCCATTTTTCGTTATATCAGCAGATCAGAACGCCGGCAGTACCGCGCCTTTGTACTTCTCCAGAATGAAAGCCTTCACTTCCGGGGTCTGCAGGGCAGCAACCAGTTTCTTCATTGCATCACTGTCCTTGTCGTCCGGGCGGGCGACCAGGATGTTCACGTAAGGCGAGTCTTTGCCTTCGATAACCAGTGCGTCCTTGGACGGATCAAGCTTGGCTTCCAGTGCGTAGTTGGTGTTGATCAGCGCCAGGTCGACCTGGGTCAGCACGCGCGGGATGGTCGCGGCTTCCAGTTCACGGAACTTCAGGTCCTTGGTGTTCTCGGTGATGTCCTTGACGGTCGACAGGATGTTTTTCGAATCCTTCAACTTGATCAGACCGGCCTTCTCCAGCAGCAACAGCGCACGGCCGCCGTTGGTGGCGTCGTTCGGAATCACCACGTTGGCGCCGCCTGGCAGTTCAGCGAGGGTCTTGTACTTGTTGGAGTACGCGCCCAGCGGCTCGAGGTGGACACCGGCAACGCTCACCAGATGGGTGCCCTTGGCTTTGTTGAACTCATCGAGGTACGGCTGGTGCTGGAAGAAGTTGGCGTCCAGGCGTTTCTCGGCAACCTGTACGTTCGGCTGCACGTAGTCGGTGAACACCTTGACCTTGAGGTCGACGCCTTCTTTGGCCAGTGCCGGTTTCACGAATTCCAGGATTTCCGCGTGCGGAACCGGGGTCGCTGCGACGGTCAGGGTTTCAGCGGCTTGAGCAGAGAACGCTGCAACGGCAGCGAACGCGACGAGTAGTTTTTTCATCCAGCAAACTCCTTGTGAAGCGCCCTTTCGAGCGCCTGCCAGCCGTGGCCGGCGATTGCATTTATTTTCGGGAAAAGTGCACCACCAGCTTATCGCCGACGGTTTGCAGAACCTGGACCAACACCAGCAGCAACACCACGGTCACCACCATCACGTCAGTCTGGAAACGCTGGTAACCGAAGCGAATCGCCAGGTCACCCAAACCACCGGCACCGACCACACCGGCCATCGCCGTGTAGGACACCAGCGTAATCGCAGTCACCGTGATCGCTGCGAAAATGCCCGGGCGGGCTTCCGGCAGCAGCGCGTTGACGATGATCTGGCGGGTCGTTGCGCCCATGGCCTGGGTCGCTTCGATGATGCCGCGATCGACTTCACGTAGCGCGGTTTCCACCAGTCGGGCGAAGAATGGCGTAGCACCGACCACCAGCGGCGGGATGGCACCGCCGACACCCAGCGAAGTGCCGGTGATCAGTACGGTGAACGGAATCATCACGATCAGCAGAATGATGAACGGCAGCGAGCGCAGGATGTTCACGATCAGCGACAGCAGCGCGTAAACGCCTTTGGCTTCGAGCAACTGGCGCGGGCTGCACAGGAACAGCAACACGCCCAGCGGCAGGCCGAGCAGCACGGTGAACAACAGCGAACCGCCCAGCATCAGCAAGGTGTCGCCGGTAGCCTGCCAGATTTCGAGCCAGTCGATATTGGCGAAAAAACTCATCAAGACTTCCATTAGCGCAGCACCTCCATGTGGACGTCGGCTGCGGTGAAGCGGGCGAACGCTGCCTCCATGTCACCGCCGGTGACCGCCAGGGTCAATTGCCCGTAGGGGGTGTTTTTGATGCGGTCGATACGGCCGGCGAGGATGCTGTAGTCCACACCCGTTTCGCGGGCGACGGTGCCCAGTAATGGCGCGTAGGTGGCGTCACCCTGGAAGGTCAGACGCACGATGCGGCCGGGTACGTGAGCGAAGTCGTCGCGCTGCTCGTTTTCGTCGATCTGCTCGTCTTCCTGAACGAAGCGCTTGGTGGTCGGGTGTTTCGGGTGCAGGAACACTTCGGCGACCGGACCTTGCTCGACAATCATGCCGGCATCCATCACCGCGACCTGGTCGCAAACCCGGCGAATCACGTCCATCTCATGGGTGATCAGCACGATCGTCAGGTTCAGTTCACGGTTGATCTCGGCCAACAGTTGCAGGACCGACGCGGTGGTTTGCGGGTCGAGGGCGCTGGTGGCTTCGTCACAGAGCAGGATTTTCGGCTTGGTCGCCAGGGCGCGGGCGATGCCGACGCGCTGCTTTTGACCGCCGGACAGCTGCGCCGGGTATTTTTTTGCATGGTCGGACAGGCCAACGCGAGCGAGCAGCTCGGCCACGCGCTGGTCGATCTCGCTGCGCGACAGTTCACCGGCCAGGGTCAGCGGCAGCGCGACGTTGTCGGCAACGGTCTTGGAGGCCAGCAGGTTGAAGTGCTGGAAGATCATCCCGACTTGCTGGCGGAAGCGGCGCAGAGCATTGGCGTCCAGCGCGGTGATTTCTTCGCCATCGACGATGATCTTGCCGCCGCTGGAGTCTTCCAGGCGGTTGATCAGGCGCAACAGGGTACTTTTTCCCGCACCGGAATGGCCGATCAGGCCGAACACCTGACCGTTCTCAATCGACAGATTGGTGGGGTGCAGCGCGGGAATATCCTTACCGGCAACGCGGTAGGTTTTATGGACGTTTTGAAACTCGATCACGTAGCGAACCTTGTGGGGCGCGTTAGAAAAGGATCAGCGGTTAGCCGGGCGGGCATTTTAGCCTGTCCGTATAGAGGTTCTTAGCATTTATTTCGCATTCATCCATTCATTTGGAAATAACGCGATGATTCAGGAAGAGCAAAAGATCGCAGCCTGCGGCAGTTCCTACACTGGTCCGTAGGAGGGGCCGCCCCCTCTTCGAGGCCGCGCTGTCGCGTAAGGAACATGG
>CAYNGZ010000425.1:0-4037 GCA_964396695.1 uncultured Pseudomonas sp. | reverse complement strand
CACGTTTTGCGGGCCGAATTCAAAACCCTGCTGACGAATCATCTGCAAATAGCCGTCAGCGCTCTTTTGCACGTGCATCGGGTGGCGGAACAACCAGCGAATCACCCAAGTGTCGATGTAGGCTTCGGTGGACTCGGCAAACATCAAATAACCGCCCGGCTTGAGCACCCGATAGAACTCGGCAAGGGCTTGTTCCTGCTCCACCAGGTGGTGGAAGGTCTGGTGACAGAACAGCAGGTCGACGCTGGCGTCCGGCACGGCGAGGGTCGCGCAATCGCTGCCGATCAATTCAACGTCGAGGTTCTGGCGCTGCGCCTCTTCGCCGCTGAGCATGAGGCTGTGCGGGTCGGCGTCCAGGCCGATCAGCCGTTGCGGGGCAAACACCTGATGCAGGTATTGAAACGATTTGCCCTGACCGCAACCGGCGTCCAGCAGCACCGGATGGCTCGGCAGCGCTTCGCTGAACAGGCTGCGCAGGTCATTGACCGCCACCCGCAGCACGTGGTGCTGCCAGGTGAAGCTGCGCAGAAACCAGAATCCGAAGCGGGTTTCTTCGACGTAACTGTCGCTGAGGTACGGTTGTTCGGTGCCGCTCACGTTGCGTCACTCGCGCAAATATCCGACAGCATGCGCAACCGGCGCCTGGCTTCGCTGACGAACGGATTGCGTTCGTCCCAGGCGTAACCGGCAAGGATCGCGCTGATCATCCGACGGATTTCCGGTGCGCCACCCTGATGGTAGATCACATCCTGGAAGGTCCCGGCGTACCAGCCTTCGACGTAGCAACGGAAGGTGTCGACGCCACGCTTGAGCGGTTCGGCAAACTCGCGCTGCCAGTCCACGCTTTCGCCCAGCAGTTGGCGATGCAGAACGCTGGCGGCCATGCTCGCCGAACGCATGGCGATGGTGACGCCGGAGGAGAATACCGGATCGAGGAATTCTGCGGCATTGCCGAGCAAGGCGAAGCCCGGGCCGTGCAAGGTCTTGACGTTGGCCGAGTAGCCGCCGATGGTCCGCGCGGGCGTGTCCCAATGGGCGTTTTTCAGCACCTTGGCCAAGCTCGGGGTTTCGGCGATGAAGCCGCGCAGGCAGGCGTCGAGATCGTCGCCGCGACCGTCGAAGTGTTCAGCCGCAGCGACCACGCCTACCGAGCAGCGACCATTGCTGAACGGGATGGTCCAGAACCAGATGTCGCGCTGGGTCGGGTGGGTGGTGATGAGGATCTTTTCACGATCGAAGTGCGGGTCGTCGATGTGGTCTTCGACGTGGCTGAACACCGCTTGGCGCATCGGGAAATTCGAGGGTGCCTCGAGGTCGAGCAGGCGCGGCAAGACGCGGCCGTAGCCACTGGCATCCAGCACGAAATCGGCTTCGATCCGGTATTCGCTGCCGTCTTCACGGCGGGCATCGAGCTGGGGTTTGGCCAGCGCAAAGTCGGCACTGATGATCGTCTCGCCGTAACGGATTTCCACCCCTTGCAGCGCTGCCTGATCGGCCAGCAGTTTGTCGAAATCGCCCCGCAGTACCTGAAAGGTGGTCGGCTTGCCGTTGCTGAAGGTGTCACCGAAATCGAACGTGCTGTAGCGCTCGCCCCAGGCGAACGCCGCGCCGTTTTTCAGCTGGAAACCGGCCGCTTGTACCGCTTCGAGCATGCCGGCTTCCTCAACGAAATCCAGGCAGTGCGAGAGCAGGCTTTCGCCGATGGAAAACCGCGGAAAGTGCTGGCGCTCGATGATCAGCACATCATGGCCGTTGCGCTTGAGCAGCGCGGCGGCGATGGCGCCCGATGGGCCGGCACCGATAACGATGACCTGGCGACGTTCCATATCAACTGTTGGCACTGGAGCTCCTTGCCGGGGCGGCGACCTGAGAGGACATTCGGTGCAGGCCGACGAGTGTCGGCAGCAGCGTGGCGATCAGCCCCATCAACATCAGCGCAAAATACAGCGCCGGGCTGATCAGCTGTTGTTGCAGCAGCAGGTTGAGAAAGACGATCTCGCTCAAACCGCGAATATTCAACAGCACGCTTTCGCGCCAACGGCTGGCGCCGACAAACGACGCGCCGGCCCAACCCAGGCCAAGCCAGTTACCCAGCAGTTTGCTGACGACGGGGAACACCAGTAGCGCACCGAGTTGCGTCCAGCTGAGGCTGTCCATGGCGCTGTGCACGTTGATCTGCACAATGCCGAAGGTCAGGATCAGCGGTATCGCGATAGCGTTCTGCAGGCGGCTCATCCAGGCCGCTTGTAACGGTAGCACCAGCGGCAGTTTGAGCGCGGCCATGCACAACAGATAGCCGATGCCGAGAATCAGCGCATTGAGCTTGTAGTGTTCCGCCACCACCAACAGCGCGAAGAAGCCCAGGCTGTGCAGTAGCGGCTGACGCAAGCCGAGCACACGCAGCAGCAACGGCAGGCAGGCGCCGGTAAGCGGCAGCAACAGGCTGCTCAGGTGCAGGCTGCCTTGGGCGAAGGCGAACAGGCTCCAGCAGGTCAGATCGATGAGGATCGCGGTCTGCACCAATCGGCGGGTAGCGGCGGGTGGATAGTTGATGTGCCGCAGGTACAGATACAACACCGGAATCGCGGTGATCGCGAACAACAGGCCCACCGCCAGCGAACTCAACCAGGGCTGATCCGGCAGCAGCCAAATGGCGGTCGCCAGACCGCAGGCGAACGGAATGCTGAAACTCGGCAAGGCGATTTTCAGGCTCTGGCGGTCCAGCTTCAGGTCGATCACATCGCTGAGAATATGGCCCAGCAACAGCGCGAAACTCAGGCTGTAGAGGTTTTTCAGCCAGCCTGGCGAGACCAGCTCGGCACCGCTCAACTGCCAGTACGGTTCAATCCAGAAATACATCAACAGCGGCAGGCCGAAGGTTGCCAGCAGCAACTGGCTGACAATCGGGATCAAGCCGAAATGACGCCCGATGCGAGTCGCCACCGCGAACAGCACCAGGGCCAGCAGCCAGAACAGCGCGATCATCATGCTGCCGGCTCCGTCACTGGCGCGGTATGCGCCGAAGGTTTGGCCCACGGCGCGAGGATGAAGCTGAAGGCCAGCCCGAGGCTCACCGAAAGACCGAAGTTGCTCACCGCCGGCGTGCTGGAAATCGCCAGCAGACCAAACGACAGCCATGTGGTCGCCGCCGCCAGCAGCGTGCCCAGCAGGCTGACGGCGGCACCACCGACCTGCTCGCGCATGAGGATCGCGTAATCGACGCTGATCGCTGTTACCAGCAGCAGTCCGAACACGCTGAACAGCGTCAGCGGCTGCCCCAGCCAACCGAGGCTGGCCAGGCTGCACAGCGCCGCCAGTAATGGCAGTGCGACCAGCCGCAGGGCGCCACCCAAACCGAAAGGCAGAATCAGCAACAGCACGATCAATACGCAGGACAGCAGCTTCAGTTCAGCGGCGCTGATCTGGGTGGCGGCGAAGACGTGGTTCAAGTCGTCCAGGCGGTCGACCAACTGCACACCCGGCAGATCCAGCGCTTGCACCCGCAGCAACGCGGTGTCATTCAAGCCTTGCAGGCTGACCATCGCCGCCACACCGTCATCCGAGGTGCCCAGCCAGAGCGGGCGCCACGGCTCGGCCAAGGGGCCGACCAGTGCCGCGTCGATGTCTTCGACCGGCAATGCCTGCAACTGCGCCAGTTCGGCTTGCAGTGCAGTGACCGGGATACCGAGGTCGAGCAGCGGTTGCCAGAATGCCGGGAGTTTGTTCAGGGCGTCGCGAACCTGTTGCTGCTCGGAAGGCAGGCTGACCAGTTGATTCAGTGCCAGGTAGCCTTTGAGTTTGTCCAGATTGACCAACTGATCCAGCCGTTCGCTGAGGGCTTTCTGGCGTTCGAACAGTTGCTGCTGATTGGCCGCCCGCACCAGGAAGAACTGGCTGGTGGGTTGATAACCGGTGATCCGCGCAATGGTCTGCGCTTGCCCCATCAATTGCCGCGGCGCCCCGACCCACTGACGGATGTCGTTTTTCGTGGTCCGGTGCCACAGACCCCCCGCACAACAGGCCAGGACCAACCCCAC
>CAYNGZ010000424.1:0-4050 GCA_964396695.1 uncultured Pseudomonas sp. | reverse complement strand
CTGCATCTCGACACTGTTGGCCGAGAACACGTACCACATCAGGGCGAAGGTGGTGATGTCGAAGATCGACGAGGTCGGTCCGACGCACAGCATGAAACGCCCGATGTTCTTCGCGTCCCACTTGCGCGGTTTGCGCAGGTATTCCTTGTCCATCTTGTCCCACGGCAACGCCAGCTGAGAGATGTCGTACATCAGGTTTTGCAGCAGCAGATGGATCGCCAGCATCGGCAGAAACGGGATGAAGGCATCGGCCACCAACACCGAAAGGAGGTGGCCGAAGTTCGAACTGGCGGTATTGTTCAGGTATTTCATGATGTTGCCGAAGGTCTCGCGGCCTTTGAGCACGCCTTCTTCGAGCACCATCAGGCTCTTTTCCAGCAGGATGATATCGGCCGATTCCTTGGCAATATCGGTGCCGCTGTCGACCGAAATACCGACGTCGGCATCACGCAGGGCAGGGGCGTCGTTGATGCCGTCACCGAGGAAACCGACGGTGTGACCGTTCGACTGCAAGGCCTTGAGCACCCGGGATTTCTGCAGCGGTGTGAGTTTGGCAAACACCGTGCGTTCTTCGACCCGCAGCTTGAGGGTCGACTCGTCCATTTTCTCGATGTCTTGCCCGAGCAGCGGTGTGCCTGGCTCCAGCCCGACTTCGCGGCAGATCTTGCAGGTCACCACGGCGTTGTCGCCGGTCAGCACCTTGACGCTCACGCCCATGTCACGCAGCGCGGCAATCGCCGGGCCAGCGGTTTCTTTCGGCGGATCGAGGAAGGTCAGGAAGCCACGGATCACCAGCTCGCGTTCGTCACTCGTCTTGTACTGGTTTTTGCTCTGGGCCTTCGGGATCTCGCGAGTGGCCACCACCAGCACCCGGAAACCGTCTTCGTTGTACTCGTTTGCCATCGCCAGCAGTTCTTTGCGACGCTGCTCATCGAGCGCTACGACCACACCGTTTTCGTGGATGTGGCTGGAAATGTTCAGCATCTCCTCGACCGCACCCTTGCAGACCAGCAGATGATCGTCGCGGTTGTCCTTGACGATGATCGACAGGCGCCGACGGATGAAGTCGAACGGCAGCTCATCGATCTTGCTGTAGGCGAACGGTATCTTGAACGTCGGGTTGCGCTCGGCGAACTGCACCACCGCCTGATCCATCAGGTTTCTCAGGCCGCTCTGGTGATGGCTGTTGAGCCACGCCAGCTCAAGGATCGAATCGTCGCGCTTGCCACTGATGTCGACGTGGTGCTCCAGGATGATCTTGTCCTGGGTCAGGGTGCCGGTCTTGTCGGTGCACAGCACGTCCATCGAGCCGAAGTTCTGGATCGCGTTGAGGCGCTTGACCACGACTTTGCGTTTTGCCATCGCCATCGCGCCCTTGGCGAGGTTGGCGCTGACGATCATCGGCAGCATTTCCGGGGTCAGACCGACCGCCACGGCCAGGGCAAACATCAACGCATCAGCCCAATCGCCCTTGGAGAAACCGTTGAGCAGGAAGACGACTGGCACCATGACCAGCATGAAGCGAATCAACAGCCAACTGACACTGTTCACCCCACGGTCGAAAGCGGTCTGCACCCGCGAGCCGACGATGGCTTTGGCCAGCGATCCAAAGTAGGTGCGCGGGCCAGTCGCAACCACCACGGCCCGGGCGGTACCGCTGACCACATTGGTGCCCATGAAGCAGATATTCGGCAGGTCCAGCAGGTTGGCCTGATCGGCTGCCGTCGCTGACGCGGACTTCTGCGCGACATTGCCCAGGGTGTCGTATTTCTCCACGGGCAAGGCTTCGCCGGTCAGCACCGCCTGGCTGATGAACAGGTCGCGGGATTCGATCAGACGGATGTCGGCCGGGATCATGTCACCGGCGGACAGCTGAACGATGTCGCCCGCCACCAGTTCACGCATCGGGACTTCGCGCAACTGGGGCTTCATGCCCATTTGTGGGCGACGCAGCACGGTGGCGGTGGTGCGAACCATGGCCTTGAGCGCTTCAGCCGATTTGGCCGAGCGGTGTTCCTGCCAGAACCGCAGCAGGCTGCTGAGCGACACCATGGTCATGATAATGATGACTTTGGTGAGGTCGACTTCTTCACCTGCCTGGAGCGGGAGCCAGTAATCGGTCACAAAGCTGATGCCCGCCAGTGTCAGCAGGACATAGATGAACGGATTGTTGAGGGCCTGGAGAAACTGGACGATGGTGTGAGGTGGCTTGTCATGGGCCACTTCGTTGAAGCCTTCGCGTTGCAGACGGCCTTCGGCATCGAGTTCGGTCAGGCCATCGGCGCTTGTCTTGACGTTGGTGAGCGTAACGGCCAAGCCGTTTTGCGCCTCGCGGGCTGCGCGCATCGACAGCTTGGTGTCGTCGCTCGTGGCGCCTCGGGCGTGTGTGTTTCTATTTTTTACAGTGGTCATGGTGTGTGCTCCTGCCGCAGTCTTGCGGCACGACACACCGGACACTCAGCTAATAAAAGGCGAGCGAAAGTATGTCGAGGCGCAAGTAAGCGATCGATTCGAATTGTTGTGTTTTTCAGGATTTAACGTTCGCTGCATACCCAATAAGAAACGGTATACGGCGAACCTACTACTGGCCTCGTCCATAATGGATTCCAATAAATGTATGTTTTAAACAGGTAATAAGAAGTTGCCGAATTCCCTGTTAAGGAAAACGCTGCTTCATTATGTGGAAATACTTTCAGATCAACTGAAAGTGCGCGCTCCGAGGCACAGGCCCAGCATCAGGCTGGCCTGCTGCAAGCAGTGCACAAAGCACCGACTCGGTGGTTCCTGGCTTTCGTCGACGCTCCAGCGTTGCTGGAGTTGACCGGTCGACGGGCAGACGCGCCAATTGGCACGCAGGTAAGCCTGAGTGCGCGAAGAAGGGGAGGAAAACGGCGAGTGAGCCGCCACAGGGTGCTCACGGCACAGCTTTACGCGCATCGACGAGGCGAAGGCGCGTACACCTGGCATTACAGTAGATTTGAAGTTCATAACATGCCTCGCAACCGGACTGACGCCGGAGAGGCAAGTTACGATGGAGCGTCAAGCTCTAGCGCAGCTCACCCGACCGAGGCGTCGAGTCCCGTCATTTTCTGGGTTAAGTGCCCGGCTCTGCGAATTCGCATCAGCCAGACAGCGTCTAGATACTGTGTCCATTGGATTCTTTTATGAGTTGAAAAAGGGCCTGAGTTACCGGCCCGCGCAATGTACTCAGGCAGGCCAGTGAAGTCAACCTTAAAACGACGCTGTTAAGGAATTAGACAGATAAGAAGTGTGAGTGATGGAGGCGGGAGAACATACCAAAGTCTTTATGTTCGATAGTTATCGATATTGAAACAGGTGTGCTCACGACATGACGACGCACTATCATGAGCACCAGTGTTTTCAGCGTACAGCCTAATGGCTCAAATGCCGGGATATATCCCGGAAAGTATCGCTGTCCGTTGCCGCCAACAGCTTGCTACCGTCCTTGAAGGTGGCGATGAACGTGATCTCGGTTTCCTTGCCAGCCATCAGGTAGCCTGCGATCGCCCCGACGGGGCCGAGCAGCATGGCGCCGGCGATGCTGTAACCAATGGCATCCCTGTTGGTAACGCTCTCCTGGGTAGTAACCTCCAGGGCCTTGAATGCCGAGGCTTGTACTTTGACCCCGGCCGCCGGATTCAGAAGCGTTTTCAGCCGGAATGCCCCTTCACGGTAATCGCTCTCGCCTTGTAGAAAATTCCCAGCCAAAACGGTGACCTTTGCCATATTGAATCACCCCTCTGCGAACATTGCCGGATTCAACATGTGGCGCTTGCAGGGTCAGGACGTCAATACGTTGGCGATGAAGGGGCGTACCGTCAGTCAGGCTCAAAAGAGCCATGGTGCTTTGCCCTTGAGCGGGTCGCTATCTAAAAATTCAATAGCCCCGTCGCTTCAAACTGTGTCAGTTTCGTTACGCCTTCAACAGGGCGAGTGATAGGACGATCTCGCGAAGGGGTCGCCGTGGTCTATCGGAACCGACTATTTGAAACAAGGATGTAGTGATGCCTCACGCCAAAGCAAAAGCCG
>CAYNGZ010000423.1:0-4091 GCA_964396695.1 uncultured Pseudomonas sp. | reverse complement strand
GCCAGCGGTTCACCAGCTGGCCCTTCTCGTTGCGCGCGATGAAGTTCTTGTCGCGATCGTCCTTCAGCAGGCGGGCGATGCGCCTGGTCGCATCCTCCCAGCTGATGCGTACCCACTCCTTCGACCCCGGGGCGCGGTATTCCGGATACAGCAGCCGGTTCTTGGAATGGACAATGTCCAGCAGTCCTGCGCCCTTGGGGCAGAGCGAACCGCGGCTGACCGGGTGATCGGGATCTCCCTCGATGTGGAAGATGCGGGGCTTGGCGTTCCTGGCGCCGTCACCCAGCGAATACATCAATAGGCCGCATCCGACCGAGCAGTAGGTGCAATTGTTGCGCGTCTCCTTGGAGCGCAGCAGCTTGTAGGGGCGCACACCGGCCGAGGCCTGTGCCAGGGCTGTGCTCATGCCCAAGGCCGAAGCCGTAACGGCTACAGATCCAGCGCCAAGGATCTTGAGAAACTGCCGCCGTCCAATACTGATGGTGTGAGTCACGTGGTCTCCTCGCCATTTTTTGCCCAACCCTGCTATCAGCGGCGCTGAGCGGTGGGCTATTTTTCTTGAAAGCCTGTCAGGACTGGCTGATGCCTTTTCCGGCGCCTCTGCAGAGGCGTCCCGCGGTTGGAGAGAGCTATCCGCCAACTGCGCTCGTCGCCTTGGCCGGGGTTCTGGTTGCGTCCGGGGCGTCGGCGAAGTACCACAGCGGCTCGGAGAACATCAGTAAGGCCTGCACCTGACGCCAAAGATATCCGCCGGCGAACTTAAGGTAAATTCAGCGATTCTTTGCTGGCATATAAGGAATGCCTTAAGTGACGGCTTGCTGGCGAACTGAAGTGGAGGTGGGGAGATTTTTCTTCTTGCAAGGACCGGGCTGCGCCTTCATACCAGGCCAGTAGTCGGGGGGCGGGGCATTGCCGATCGCGCGAGGCGCTGTGTCATAACCTGCCGAGCGCATTGATAGTGAACGCAGGAATTCCAGTACTGAACAGGAGTGCGGACATGCAGTGCGCCAGTACCAAATGCTTTTCCAAGCAGTATATAAATTTCATTCAACCGGACAAAGTTTGAGTACTGACTGTCGTTGGCATAAAGTAGCATTTCGTTCAATGCCAGTTTCAAACGGAATAACGGCATCGTGAAAAAGGAGGTCGAGATTCTTCTGTTCGCGGGGCTCAGTGCGATTGACGCGCGCTGGCCAGGTTCTATCGTTCGTCCGCCAGAGCGAAAGCGGTCGCAAGGGTGGCGACTCCAGTTCGTATGGATCAGATCATGTCATGGCCTGTCTTCAGGTTGCGGCACTTGCGGCCATGCGATGCGATAGCGGTTTGTAAGGACAGAGGGCTGGATATGAATAACCTGCATCGTGAACTTGCACCAATCTCGGAGCAAGCATGGAGTCAGATAGAGCAGGAGGCTTCGCGAACGCTCAAGCGCCACATGGCTGCACGGCGTGTCGTAGACGTGATCGGCCCCAGGGGCGTCGACTGTTCCGCGGTGGGAACGGGTCAACTGTGGCCAATTACATCCCCCGTGGATGGCGTACGTGCTGCACAGCGGGAGGTGCGAGCACTGATGGAACTGCGAGCTCCGTTCGAACTTTCACGTCAATCGTTGGATGACGTGGAGCGCGGCTCGAATAATCCTGACCTGCAGCCATTGAAAGATGCAGCCAGAAAGTTGGCACTCGCGGAGGATAGGGCTGTGTTCGATGGACATACGCCGGCTGGGATCGAGGGCGTGCGTCAAAGTACCAGCAATGCGGTCATGACGCTGCCGCCGGACGTGAAACACTATCCGGTTGCCGTTTCGGAGGCTGTAAGCCAGTTACGCCTTGCTGGTGTCAATGGGCCTTACAGACTTCTGTTGGGCGAGAAGTCGTTTACGGAAGTCAGTGCCGCCACTCAGAGTGGTTACCCCGTGCTTCGGGACATTCAGCAACTGGTGGACGGTGAGATCATCTGGGCACCGGCTATCGAAGGCGCCGTGGTGCTGACCACAAGGGGCGGCGATTTTGAACTGTATATCGGGCAGGAGATATCCATCGGCTACCTCGATCACACGGAGGCTGCTGTGCGGTTGTACCTGCAGGAGACGCTTACATTCCTGCCGCTGACGGCCGAAGCTTCGGTGGTCCTCGCGCTTCCCGATAAGTAGCGACCCTGGCATCTCAATGGCGGCGGGTGATGAATCATCCACCAAGTTCCTGAAACGCATGGCCATTAGACTCGATACCCTTCAGTGTTTCGGGTGTCAGCTCGTTTTCCCAGACATGGCCTTCCAGCTGCCACGGGCTGGCATCTGCCAGGTCGGGAAGCCCGGCTCCCTTGTGCACATAAAGTCCTAGCGTTGGCTTCTTTAGATTAATGTAGAAATCAAATTCCTGCATTTTTCCAATCTCCATGGGTTGAAACCTGATGCCGGACAATCGGTCGTCATTGAGATCGTAACCCTACTGCCTGCATCAATATCCGCAGTAGCTCGGCCGCCAACCCAACGGTCGCGACTCCAGCGGCCCAGAGGCCGACCAGCCATAGGACTTGCTTCCAGCGACCATGCGATTTTGATTTGCTGTCAAGCATGTTGTCTTGTCATCGCTGATATGAAGTCCGGGCGAAAACTAGTGATGGTAGCCTTCGCCCACCTTGACCTTCCCGCGGAAGACGTAATAGCTCCAGGTCGTGTAGACAAGGATAAATGGCAGGATGAACAGTGTTCCGATCAGTGCGAAGAGTTGGCTTTGCACGGGCGACGCAGCCTGCCAAAGGGAGACCGAGGGCGGAATGATGTTTGGCCACAAGCTGATGGCAAGGCCGCTGTATCCGAGGAAGATGATCAATAGCGTGATGAGGAATGGCGTTGCAGTCGACCGATGGGCCAGGGCGCGCAACGTGGCAATAAAGCTGAAGATCACAAGGACAGGAACGGGAAGAAAGTACAGCAGGTTCGGCATGCTGAACCAGCGGGCGGAGATCTCCGGATGTGCCAGCGGGGTCCACATACTCACAATCGCGATCGCGATCAGCAGGAGCCAGGCAACGTACGAAGAGAACCGGTACATATCGGCCTGCAGGCGTCCTTCCGTCTTCATGACCAGCCATGTGCACCCTAGTTGCGCGTACGCGATCAGCAGGGCGCAGCCGCAGAACAATGGAAACGGCCGCAACCAGTCAAGGCCACCACCCGCATAGGAGTTGTTTGCCACGGGAAGGCCGTCAATGAACGCGCCAAGCACGACTCCCTGGGAGAAGGTCGCTACGACCGACCCACCGACGAAGGCCTTGTCCCACAGGTGGCGTTTTGGATCGGACGCCTTGAACCTGAACTCAAACGCAACACCACGGAATATGAGTCCGACAAGCATCAGGATCAGTGGAAGATACAGCGCGCTGAGGATCACCGAGTAAGCCAGCGGAAATGCGCCGAATAGCCCGGCGCCGCCCAGTACCAGCCATGTTTCGTTGCCATCCCAGACGGGGGCGACCGTGTTCATCATGACGTCTCGCTCTTCCTTGTCCTTGACGAACGGAAAGAGCAAGCCGATGCCCAGGTCGAAGCCATCCATGACCACATACATCATGACCCCGAAGGCAATGATTACCGCCCAGACCAGCGTAAGGTCAACACCCATGATCCTAGCTCCTGATGTCGGCATCGAATTCCGCTGCCACACGAACGTCGGCGGCTGACAGCGGCCGTGCAGGTCTGCGCGGATGGCCGCCTTCGTCGATGGTCACCTCCGGCTCCAGGGCCTGCGGTCCCTTGTGCATAAGGCTCAGCATGAAGGCAATGCCCGTACCGAACAGGGCGAAATAGATGACCACAAAGAGGATGAGACTCAACCCCACCTGTGCGGCATCCAGAGGAGAGGTTGCATCGGCCGTGCGAAGCAGTCCGTAGACCACCCAGGGCTGGCGTCCCATCTCTGTCGTCACCCAGCCGGCCAGCATGGCAACCAGGCCAGCCGGTCCCATGCAAAGCACGAAGGTCAGGAACGCGCGCGAAGTATAGAGCGCCTTGCGGCTGCGCAACCACAGGCTCCATAGCCCTGTGAGGATCATCAGCATGCCGAGCCCGACCATCAGCCGGAATGTCC
>CAYNGZ010000422.1:0-4093 GCA_964396695.1 uncultured Pseudomonas sp. | reverse complement strand
CCGTACCACCATTGCACCATCGCATCGGTGGCCCCGGAATACACCGGATAGGACTTGAACCAGCCCACCGGAATCGACAGGTGATTGACCACGTGCAGCATGGCGATCACCACAATGAACGCACCGAAGAACCAGTTGCCGACGTAGATGTGTTTGGTCTTGCGCTGCACCACAGTGGTGAAGAACACAATGGCGTAGGCGACCCAGACCACCGTCATCCACACCGCGCCGGAGAATTCGATCTCGGCGTATTCCTTGGTGGTGGTGTAGCCCAGCGGCAGAGTGAGCAGCATGCTGACGATCACCGATTGCCAGCCCCAGAAGGTGAAGGCGGCGAGTTTGTCGCTGTACAGTCGTACCTGGCAGGTGCGCTGCACCGCGTAGTAACTGGCGGCAAATTGTGCGCTGCCGGCAAAGCCGAAAATCACCAGGCTGGTGTGCAGCGGGCGCAAGCGGCCGAAGCTGGTCCAGGGCAAATCGAGGTTTGCCTCCGGCCACACCAGCTGCGAGGCGATCCATACGCCCATCGCCATCCCGATAACGCCCCATACCACTGTTGCCACGACGAATTGGCGGACGACCTTGTAGTTATAGGCCTGTCCGATTGCTGCTGTGCTCATGGTCAATGCTTCCACGGTTGCAAAGTCTTGCCAGGCCACTCGGTCTGGCATGCCGTTCACTGTAGAAAGCATCGGATAAACAAAACAGGCTCAGAAAAACTGCATTAATACGGATCAGATTCAAGGCCTGCCTGCGGCGATCTGCTGCGTCCTGATATGGTTTTTTAGTTTTTAGCTGAATCTGTAACCACCTGAGCTGCTGCATAGTCACGCCCTCAGAAACGAGCCGCAGAGCCCGATCAACCCTGATGAGGTAGCGACATGTATCAGTACGATGACTACGACCGGGCCCTGGTCTTTGAACGGGTTGCGCAGTTTCGCGATCAGGTCGAACGGTTCATGGCCGGAGCCTTGAGTGATGAAGAGTTCTTGCCGTTGCGCCTGCAAAACGGCCTGTACATGCAAAAGCACGCCTACATGCTGCGGGTTGCCATTCCTTACGGCACCCTGAGCGCCCGGCAGATGCGCACGCTGGCCAGCATCGCCCGGGATTACGATCGGGGCTACGGGCACTTCACCACCCGGCAGAACATGCAATTCAACTGGATCGAACTGGCCCAGGTGCCGGACATCCTCGAGCGCCTGGCCGAGGTCGAAATGCATGTGATCCAGACCTCCGGCAACTGCGTGCGCAACATCACCACCGAGGCCTTTGCTGGGGTAGCGGCAGATGAACTGATCGACCCACGGCCCTTGGCGGAGATCCTGCGACAGTGGTCGACCATCAACCCGGAATTCCTGTTTCTGCCGCGTAAATTCAAGATCGCCATCTGCTCGGCGAAACAGGACCGCGCGGCGATCATGATGCATGACATTGGCCTCTACCTTTACCGCGACGCAGCGGGGCAGATGCTGCTGCGGGTGATCGTTGGTGGCGGTCTGGGGCGTACACCGATCCTTGGCTTGCAGATCCGCGAAGGGTTGCCGTGGCAGCATTTGCTGTCTTATGTCGAGGCGGTGTTGCGGGTGTATAACCGCCACGGTCGGCGCGACAACAAGTACAAGGCGCGGATCAAGATTCTGGTCAAGGCGCTGGGCATCGAGGCGTTCGCCCAGGAAGTCGAGCAGGAGTGGCAACACCTCAAGGACGGCCCGGCGCAGTTGACCGACGTTGAATACCAGCGTGTCGCCAGTGCGTTTGTGCCACCCATGTATGCTCGACTGGCTGACACCGATCTGGATTTCGGCACTCGCCTGGCGGAGAGCCCGGCGTTTGCGCGCTGGGTCGCGCGTAACGTGCAGCCACACAAAGTGCCTGGCTACACCAGCGTGGTGTTGTCGACCAAACCCGGTATGGCCTCACCGCCGGGAGACGTCACAGACGCGCAAATGGACGCGGTGGCCGACTGGTCCGAGCAGTTCGGTTTCGGCGAAATCCGCATCGCCCATGAACAGAACATCGTCCTGCCGGACGTACCCAAGGCTGACTTGTACGCAGTGTGGCGCCTGGCCTGCGAGCGCGGACTGGGCAACGCCAACATAGGCTTGCTGACCGACATCATCGCTTGCCCCGGCGGTGATTTCTGCGCGCTGGCCAATGCCAAATCAATCCCCGTCGCCCAAGCGATTCAGGCTCGTTTCGATGATCTGGATTACCTTCACGACCTGGGTGATATCAGCCTCAACATCTCCGGCTGCATGAATGCCTGTGGTCACCACCACATCGGCAATATCGGCATCCTCGGTGTCGATAAGAATGGCAGTGAGTGGTACCAGATCACCCTCGGCGGATCACAGGGCAAGAACAGCGCGTTGGGCAAAGTCATCGGTCCGTCGTTCAGCGCCGCCGAAGTACCGCAGGTGATCGAGCGGATCATCGCGACCTTTGTCCGTTACCGCGAAAGTGAGGAACTGTTTGCCGATACCTTGCAGCGTATCGGTCTGGAGCCGTTCAAGGAGCGGATTTATCCCAAGAGCCTGGAGGTCGTCGCATGAACAATCTGCTGCGCCTGGAGGAAGGTGTTGCGCTAAAGATCGACGACGATCCGTGGACGCTGGTCAGGGACCTGGAAAGCGAGTTGCCAGCAGGGCCGCTGATCCTGCCGCTGGCCCTGTGGTTGCAGCGCCGTATCGAGCATTGTCCCTCGCGAGACGCGGTGTGGCTGGGGCCGGATGACGAGGTCGAAAGTCTCAAACCGTGGCTTAAACTGGTCCCGATGATCGCGCTGGACTTTCCAAGTTTCCGCGATGGCCGGGCTTACAGCCAGGCTTACCTGCTACGCACGCGTTTGGGCTGGGCGGGTGAATTGCGGGCGATTGGCGATGTCCTGCGCGACCAGCTCAGCCATATGCGCCAATGCGGTTTCGATGCCTTCGCGGTACGTGAAGACAAATGCGCTGAAGATGCCCTCAAGGGGCTGGTGGGGATGAGTGTGCATTACGGTCGCTCGGTGATCGAGCCGCGACCGTTGTTTCGACGGCGCTGATCAACACACACAAATCGCCTGCTCGGTCGGCGTAGGAGCTGCCGCAGGCTGCGATCTTTTGATCTTCCGCTTCCCACAAGATCAAGATCAAAAGATCGCAGCCTTCGGCAGCTCCTACGGGGGGGCGTCTACACCCACCATTGCGTGGGTGTAGGCGGTTTGCGGATCTATGGGTTGATAGGCGTCAACGGCGGCAGTTTCCATTGGCCGCTAACGACTTCAGGCTTGGGCAGGTACAGGCGCAGCATTGCGTAGAACGGGCCATGCGGCGCCGGCAGCCAGTTGCTTCGCTGATCCTTGAGCGGCTCGGAATGCTGCAAGTACAGGGTCAGGCCACCGTCCGGATCGCGCTTGAGCGTGGAGAGCATGCGCGAGTTGATCAGGTAGCGTTTCTTGTGGTTGGGTACCAGTTGCTTGGTCTTGCTGTCGTACATGGTCAGCGACCAGAACGCATCGGCCGGCGGCAGCTGATCCTTGTCGAAATGCACGGTGTAGCTGTGTCTTGCGCCGTTGGCCGGTTTGCCCAGGCTGTCGACGAGATAGCTGAAATGGGTCGATTCATCGGCGGAGTTGCCAAAGATCCCGATGTTGGCGCCGGCGTAGCGGTACAGATAATTGTTGTTGAGGTGATCACGGGTGCCGAAGAAATCACCACGGGGCACCTGATGGGTATCGATCTTGTCTTTTTTGAGTGCTGCGAACTCGGCCTTGGCATCGGCAATACCCTCGTCGAGGGCCTTGCGCTGTTCGGCGGTAAGGGTTTTCAGGTCAAACGGCTGGCCGGCCACGATACCGATCTTCGCGAAGCGCGCCAGCAGGTCTTTTTCAACATCCTGTGCCGGGGCAAAGCCGAGCATGAAGTTCAGGTAGCGGAACAGCTCCGGGCTGTCGCTCATGGTCGCCGTCGGTTTTGGCCAATCGACTTTTGGCGCAGCAGCCGGGGCCGGCTGTCCCAGGTACTGGCTCAGCGTCTGAACCTTGTAGCCGTGCTGGATTTTCTTGACCCTCTCCAGGTCCTTTTCATCGAACTGCTGCGTGCGATAAAGC
>CAYNGZ010000421.1:0-4102 GCA_964396695.1 uncultured Pseudomonas sp. | reverse complement strand
ATAAGTTATTTTTTGTTCCATAAGAGCTGCCGAAGGCTGCGATCTTTTGACTTTGTTTTTTAAAATCAAAAGATCGCAGCCTTCGGCAGCTCCTACAGTCAGTCGATGTACTCGAACAGTTTCACAATCTTTTGTACGCCGGAAACGCCTTGCACCAGGTTGGTGGCCTGGGCGGCTTCCTGCTTGGTCAGCAGGCCCAGCAAGTAAACGATGCCATTCTCGGTCACGACCTTGATGCGCGAGCCCGGGATGCTGGCGTCGGTGAGCATCTGGGTTTTGATCTTGGTGGTCAGCCAAGCATCGTTATTGCGCGCCAGTATCGACGAAGGCTGCATTATTTGCAGTTCGTTGTGCACGGTTTTTACCCGCTGAACCGCAGCGGCGGCTTGACCAGCCAGTTCCTTGAGGTCGGGGCTTTTCGTTTGCCCGGCGAGCAGCACCACACCGTTGAAGCTTGTGACGATAATGTGCGATTCCTTGCCCCCCAGGTCCGGGCTGGCCTTGGATACGTTCACGTCGACCTTGGTTTCGATCAGGGAATCGTCGATCTTGCTACCGAAGGTGCGAGTGCCGCGATCGTCTTCAATGGGGGTTTCGCGGGTCGCGGTGAGTACCGAGCTGCAACCGCTGATGCCCAGGCTTAGAGTCAAGGCCAGAAGGCCAAGGCGATTAAGGGTCATTCTTCACTCCCGAACAATTGGCTGTCGATCAAGTCGCAAAGGCAGTGGATCGCCAGCAGGTGGACTTCCTGAATACGTGCAGTGACATTGGCCGGGACGCGAATTTCGACGTCTTCGGGCAATAGCAGAGAAGCCATTCCGCCGCCGTCGCGTCCAGTCAATGCTACGACAATCATTTCGCGATCATGTGCGGCCAGGATCGCTTGAATGATGTTTGCCGAGTTGCCGCTGGTGGAAATTGCCAGCAGCACGTCGCCGGGTTGGCCGAGCGCACGGATCTGTTTGGAGAAGACTTCGTTGTAGCTGTAATCGTTGGCGATCGAGGTGATCGTCGAGCTGTCGGTGGTCAGCGCAATGGCTGGCAGGCTCGGGCGTTCGCGTTCGAAGCGGTTGAGCAGTTCGGAGGAGAAGTGTTGCGCGTCACCGGCCGAACCGCCGTTGCCACACGAGAGCATTTTGCCTTCATTGAGCAGGGCGTTGACCATCACCTGGCTGGCTTGCTCGATGTGCGGTGCAAGTACGTCCATCGCCTGTTGCTTGGTATCGATACTGGCCTGAAAAAGCTGGCGAATTCGGGATTGCATGTCCATCTGTGTGACCTTAAGTAGCGCGGCGTGGTGGCACAGCAATGTGCGGCCCGCAAAGCAAAGAGCAAAAGTGTTGAGTGAAGATCGGCCTTGCCTTTGAGCTGTCAGCTGTCAAAGGCGTTCCTTAGCCAGTTCAAATGAGCCGCACTGCCGTCTATGGCAACCACATCGAAACGGCAGGGGGAGTTGGCCCAGCGTGACTCGCGCTGCAGAAAATACTGCGCGGCGAGTATCAGTTTCTGACGCTTGCGCGCATCGATGCTGCCGAGTGCGCCGCCCCATTGGGTGTTCTGTCTGTAGCGGACTTCGACGAATACTACTGTATCGCCGTCAAGCATGACCAGATCAAGCTCGCCGCGTTTACACAACCAGTTCTGCGCCAGGAGGCGCAGGCCTTGTTGTTCGAGATGCCTGAGCGCCTGGCTTTCGGCATCTCGACCGCTTTGTTGGCGTGACCTGTCGGGCATCAGCGTGGTGTGTCAGGCAGGCGTTGAACCTGGCCGTTGATGAACTGTGCCCACGGTAGCTGACGTTGAATGCGTTGCGACGACGTCATGCTCAGGGTGCCCGACTGACCTTCGATGCTGCTGTCTGGCAGAGCCTTGAGCTGGCCCAGGCGCGGAGCCAGGCGATAGGCGTCGACCCCCATCGCGTACAGGCGGCCCAGGGCGCCTGCCGCTTGTGGCCATTGGGTGGTCACTTGCCGGCGCAGAGGGTCGTTGGCATCCAGCAGCCATGGGGTTTCGCAGAAGCGAATGCCGTTCATGTCGTTGTACTGGTTCTGGTCGCCGCTGGCACTGAACACGTGGGACGTGGCGTAAACCGGCACGTCACCCGCGTACTGGAAGTTCAGCGTTGGCTTGATCTGCTGGGCTTGTTGCGGTGTCGAGGCGAGGAAAATGAACTCGATGTCCTGGCGACGTGCAGGCTGTGCGGCCACTTGCGAACCTACGGTGCTTTGCAGGCTCTTGGCGCGACCTTCGCTCTGACGCAGCTGGAACAGGTCGGCGATTTGCTGGGCGAGGGCCACCGGCTGATCAACGCGCTCGATACCAATGACGGTGCCGCCTTTGGCTTCCCAATCCTGGCGGAAGGCTTTGAGCACGCGATCGCCCCATTCGCCTTTCGGCACCAGGGCTGCGGCGCGATGCAGGCCATCGGCACGTGCCCGACGGGAAACTTCGCGGGCTTCGTCTTCGGCTGCCAGACCGAACTGGAACAGTTGGGCCGGGCCTTGTTCGCCTTCGCTGTAATTCAGCGCCAGAGTGGTGATCGGTAGTTGCGGACGGGTGCTGAGCTGTTTGACCAGTGGTTTTTCCAGCGGCCCGATGATCAATTGCACGCCGTCGGCTTGTGCCTTGCGATAGAAGTCGTCCAGCGAGGTCAGGTGCGAGCTGTCATAGAACTCGATGGCAGGCGGCTGCTGTCCGGCTTGCTGTGCCTGATAGTGAGCAGCCATGAACCCTTCGCGCAGTGCTTTGGCGACCGACGCCAGCGGACCGTCTTGCGGTAGCAGCAGACCGATCTTGCTGACCGGTTGGCTGGCCAACTGCTTGAGTTTGGTCAGGGGCAGTGGCAGCACAATGGCGGCAGGGTGTTTAGGGTGCTGGGCGCGCCAGTTGTCGATGGCGGCCTGTTGCTGTTCCAGCGTCGCGGCGTTTTTTACCGCCACGGCCAGGCTCATCCAGCCACCGAGGTCGTCGGTGGTGATGGGTTGCAGTTGATCGGTCGGCAGGGATGCAATGAGAGCCCAGATGGCCTCATGGTTTTTGCTGGCCACGTCGCCGCTGAGCAGCGGGGCAATAAAGATGCGCTCGCGGGCGGCGGCCAGGGTCTGGCCGTCGGCTTCAAGGGCGCGGGCATGGACGGTGCCGGTGCGCACTTGCTGCTCGACCGGCAACTCGCTCAGGCGTTGCAGGCTCGGATGGCTCAGGGCTGTCAATGCCGCCTTGGGCTGGTTGCGAGTCATTGCCAGTTCGGCGGCCAGGGTGCTGGCGAAAACCTGTTGGCCAGGCTTCAACTGGTCCATTGGGACCTGTTGAAGAATTTGTGCGGACTGGCCGGCATTGCCCTGGTGGTAAGCCAGGTCTGCCGCGCTCAGGCGTAACAGGGCAGCCTTTTCCGGAGTTTTGCTGGTGGCAGCCTGTTCGAGCAGTTGCTCGATACTGGCATCGGCCGTCCGTGGAAGGTCGCCAAGGCTGGACGAGGGCGAGCTGGCGCAAGCCGCCAACAGGGCAGCGAGGCAGAGGGCAGAGAACAGCCGCAGGCAAGCGATCATGTAATGTTCCTGATACTCGATCAAATTAGCGTGGAATTGTACCCAAGCGCTGGCCGGGGCGCGATGTTACTGGCGTTAAACGTTCAATTTAGGTCGTGTAAATGTTGCGCAGCTCAACAAAAGACCGGGCCGCAAGATGTTTGCGGCGCGCATTCAAAGCGCTTCTACGCGCTACAATGCCGGTTTTACCGATCATGAGGTGTGCGCTTTGACTGCTCCAGGTGCTTTGAATTCCGCTGCTGGCTCGCTTTATGTGGTGGCGACGCCCATCGGCAACCTGGATGACATCAGTGCCCGGGCGCTGAAAATATTGCGCGAGGTGGTCCTCATCGCTGCCGAAGACACGCGTCATTCCCAGCGTCTGTTGCAGCATTTCGGTATCTCGACGCCTCTGGCGGCCTGTCATGAGCACAATGAACGGGACGAAGGCAGTCGTTTTATCACGCGGTTGTTGGCAGGCGACAATGTGGCGTTGATTTCGGACGCCGGTACGTCGCTTATTTCCGATTCTGGCCACCACCGGGGACGTCAGTCCAGGGCGGCCGTGTACGATTAGG
>CAYNGZ010000420.1:0-4106 GCA_964396695.1 uncultured Pseudomonas sp. | reverse complement strand
TTGGCCCAGGCTGCATGAAGTGCTGGAACTGGATGAACAGCAGTCAGGCCCATTGGCCAGAAAACGCAGCCGTGGGAGGATTTCTGACGTTTTACTCGGTTGCGCCCTACCCCTGACAAGTGCCTTCACGGCACTCTTTTATGTCAATCTGCCGGCCGCTGTGCGGATCATGAAAACCAGCACGCTGGATCTGTGGGACTTCGATGTGGATCGCACGCTTTACGTAATACTCGTCCTGGCGCTGCTGGTATTGGCGCTGTTCAACGGATGGCTGGCCGTGCGACTCGTCAATAAATGGCGAAAGCTGCGCTAGCAGTGTGTCTGCCTTTTCATATTTCAGTACTTAACCCATCTTCAACAGCTGCTGAAACAACCACAAAGAGTGAAAACTGTCGATATATTTCACCAAAATTGATATTTTCAGCACTCGTTGAAAGGGATTAAATTAATGAAAGAGCTCGAAATGCACTCAAGAGAGGCATTGCGCAACCTCCTGAGTAAAGTACCGATCCTCGAGATTGAAAACCTGAAACCTGCTCCACTTTCGAAAGCCTGGGCTCCCGACTTCGTTGTCGAGATAAAAGCATCGGGCAAATCGCATTCTCTGATCTGTGAGGTAAAAGCAAGTGGGCAGCCCAGATTCGTAACTGCAGCCATACTTCAGCTTCGCGACTACGTGAACGAGCGGGGGATAGAGGCTACGCCTATCGTGATAGCTCCCTACCTTTCGCCTGCTGCCAGAGAAGCGTGTCGGGAGAAAAAAGTCGGGTATCTGGACCTGGAGGGCAACTCTTGGATTTCGTTCGATGGTGTGTTCATTGACCATCAAGTTGCTGATCGGCCGCCCTCGGAGCATAGGGAACTAAAGTCTCTCTTTAAACCAAAATCTGCACAGATAATTCGAATGATGCTTCGGGAACCGGACCGTGCCTGGCGGGTAATGGAACTCTCCGATGCTGCCGGGGTGAGCCTGGGTCAAGTCAGTAATGTCCGCACAGCTCTGCTGAATAGAGAATGGGCACAAGCGACAAACGATGGAGTGCTTCTATCCGATCCCCACGCACTTTTGGCTGCATGGGTCGAAACCTATGAGACTCCAGCAGGGGAACGGAAAAAGTTCTATACCACCTTACATGGCAGCGCATTGGAAAATGCGGCACGGAACGCTATCGGCGAAAGGGGAAATGGACATGCGCTTTTTTCCTCATTTTCTGCCGCGCAATGGTTCGCTCCCTATGCTCGAGTCAGCACGAACTACTTTTATGCGGACAGTGAGGGTCTGGAAAAATTGGTTAAAGCATTACAGTTGGTTCCCGCATCAAAGGGAGAAAATGTAGTGATCACTTTACCCAAGGACGAAGGACTTCTATTGGACACCGTTGAGGCCGCGCCGGGTGCCCTGTGCACCAGCCCTGTTCAGACCTATCTGGATCTATCTGTTGCCGGAGAGCGCGGGAAGGAAGCAGCCGAGCATCTACGTCAGGAAAAATTGACATGGCCCCGTTAGTCCCCCAAGAGCCTCAATCCGCTTCGGATTATGACGACAGAACAACGACTGCTGTGAAGGCGGTATTAGTCGAAATGGGTCAGATTCTTGGTAGCTTCAGAGGCAAGTTTGCAGTGATCGGTGGGGCGGTACCATGGCTACTGCTTGCAAATGACGATATGCAACATGTTGGTACCCTCGATGTCGACTTGAGCCTGGACGCAGAGGCTCTTGGTGATGGCGAGTACGCGACATTGGTCGAAGCACTGATGGGGAATGGGTACGAGCAGAGAGGAGAACTTCGGCGATTCCAACTTGTTCGTCAGGTTCCCGTGCAGGATGGTGGAGCTGCGATAGATGTCATCGTGGACTTTTTAATGCCGCGCGACGCCGAAATCATCCAAAATAAACCGCCCATTCTCAACGACTTCGCAGTTCAACGCGCTGACGGCGCCGACTTGGCCACGCGGTTTTATCAGATGGTTGCAATTGAAGGGCCTATGCCTACGGGCGGAACAAATCGTGCCGAGGTTGCCGTGTGCTCAATCCCTGCACTGCTTGCGATGAAGGGATATGCTCTGAACGGAAGGCATAAACAGAAGGATGCGTACGACATCTACTATTGCGTTCGCAATTATCCCGGAGGCATAGAAGCACTGGCCGAAGAGTGCCGACCAGTACTTGAAACAGGCAGTGGTGAACAAGGCTTCCTGTACATCTGCGAAAAGTTTGATATCACCGAAGGCTACGGCCCAACTTCAGTAAGACGCTTCGTCGAAGACAGCCAAATCCTTGAGGATCGCACACCAGATCAGTGGCAGCAGGACGCCTTCGGACAAGTTGATGCGTTAATGCGTGCCCTGGCTCTAAGGCAGTAGCCGCAAAACTTCACACACGAGAGAAAGAAAAGGCCCTGTAAAAACAGGGCCTTTTTATTAAACGCCGTACTGGGCGCGGTAGGCTTCAACCGCCGGCAAATGCTGCTTGAGCTGCGGATCATCGGCGAGGAATTCCAGCACCTGATTCAGCGAAACAATGCTGATCACCGGAATGCCGAAGTCACGCTCGACTTCCTGGATCGCCGAGAGCTCACCGTTGCCACGCTCCTGACGGTTCAGGGCGATCAGCACGCCGGCCGCCTTGGCGCCGTCCTGAGAAGCGATGATCTGCATCACTTCACGGATCGCCGTACCGGCGGTGATCACATCGTCGATGATCAGGACTTCGCCGGTCAACGGAGCGCCCACCAGGCTACCGCCTTCGCCGTGAGCCTTGGCTTCCTTGCGGTTGAAGCACCATGGCAGATCGCGGTCATGGTGTTCGGCCAGGGCCACCGCAGTGGTCGCTGCCAAAGGAATGCCTTTGTACGCCGGGCCGAACAGCACGTCGAACGCAATACCGCTCTCGGCAATCGCCGCCGCGTAGAATCGACCCAGCTGCGCCAGCGCAGAACCCGAGTTGAAAAGGCCGGCATTGAAGAAGTAAGGACTGGTACGCCCGGACTTCAGGGTGAACTCACCGAAGCGCAAAACGCCACGATCAATGGCAAAACGAATGAAGTCGCGCTGATACGCTTGCATGAAAAAAACCCCAAATACCACGGATTTAGCTAATTAGGTAGACGCCGTGTATCATACACGCACGCGATTTTTGGGGCCATTTATGCGGATCATCAGTGTGAACGTCAATGGTATTCAGGCTGCAGTCGAGCGTGGTTTGCTCAGTTGGCTGCAAGCACAGAATGCCGACGTCATCTGCCTGCAGGACACCCGCGCCTCTGCCTTTGAACTGGACGATCCAGCCTTCCAACTGGATGGCTACTTCCTTTATGCCTGCGATGCCGAAGTCCCCGCCCAAGGTGGCGTGGCTTTGTACTCGCGGTTGCAACCGAAGGCTGTAATCAGCGGTCTCGGCTTCGAGACGGCCGACCGCTACGGGCGCTACCTGCAAGCCGATTTCGACAAGGTCAGCATCGCGACCTTGCTGCTCCCTTCGGGGCAGAACGGCGATGAAGACTTGAACCAGAAGTTCAAGCTAATGGACGACTTCGCCCGTTATCTGGATAAACAGCGGCGCAAACGTCGCGAGTACATTTATTGTGGCTCGCTGTACGTGGCGCAACAGAAGCTGGATATCAAGAACTGGCGCGACAGCCAGCAATCCCCGGGTTTCCTGGCGCCAGAGCGTGCCTGGATGGACGAGATTGTCGGCAACATGGGGTATGTCGACGCCCTGCGTGAAGTCAGTCGTGAAGGCGATCAGTACAGCTGGTGGCCAGACAACGAACAGGCCGAGATGCTCAACCTGGGCTGGCGTTTCGACTACCAGTTGCTGACCCCGGGCCTGCGCCGCTTTGTACGCAGTGCGCGCCTGCCACGTCAGCCACGATTCTCGCAACACGCGCCGTTGATCGTGGACTACGACTGGACGCTGACAATCTAAGCGTCTTTTCGCAGCCGCAAAAAAGCCGACAGAGATGTCGGCTTTTCTATGGGCGCTGATTTTGTGTGGGAGCGGGCTTGCTCGCGAAAGCAATTTAACAGCCAACGTAGATGTTGAATGTGATGGCCTCTTCGCGAGCAAGCCCGCTTGTATGCTGGTACTTGAAGGGAGGAGGAGG
>CAYNGZ010000419.1:0-4131 GCA_964396695.1 uncultured Pseudomonas sp. | reverse complement strand
GCGCATGGCAGCAATTTCTTCGTCAGCGCGGGCATTGATCCAACCTTCCGGCGTCTGTTGAAAGAACTCCTCAAGCACGACCTTGACGGCCGCACGCTGATCCTCTGTGGTTGCCATTACCAGCCGGCAAACGGCCCGCGGGTCAAGCGACAATGGCTTCTCGGCCGTGTAGTAGATGTCGAGCAGGCGCCTGAATGCGAGGTCTTCCTCCCAGCTCAGATGCCTGGTTGCGCTCGCGTAGTCGCCAATGTGAAATGGGTAGTAGTTCATGTCACACCAGATTTGCTTTGCGCTCCATCCGCTGCACCTGGGCCGGCGAACGCTGCTTGATCAGCTCGGCCATCGTTCTCCAGGCCATCTCACGCTGCAGGCGTGTCGGTGCTTGCTGAAGTTGAATTCGAGCTTCTCCGATGCGGTACTCAAGCCACCAATCCCTGCACCATCCCCTGATCTGGGCGATCATCCTTGTCTCCTGTGGTTATGAGAGCCGCTCTCAGGCAGCTTCTTCGAGCTCGACGAAGTCGAACAACGTCGGTGCTTGGTATTCGCTCTCTGCTGACTTCAGGTACTGCACACCGTCCATGAAATAGTCGGTGTTGAGTTCGCTGGCCTGACCGCGCCGGCCTTTCAAAATGGCCCTGTAGGGAACCGTCATGAGGCCGCCAAACGGGTCATAGACCAGCTCGCCGGGATTGCTATAGCGCTCGATCAGGCGATCAACGATGTCGAACTGGAGCGGGCAAACATGGTTCTGTAGGCCCTTCTGCGACTGGTTTCCGTTGAGCGTCAGCATGCGATTGACGTCGTGCCAGACGCCTGGATCGTGGCTGCCAGGCGCCAGGCTCATAAACGAGGACGGCAGAGCACCTCGCGCCTCCAATTCCTCGCCTATGCGCACATGGAAGTCGTAGTCATAGACGTTGGCCAAACTGAACTCGGTGAAGGCTTTGGCTAACTTGTCAGGTCCCAGCTTTGAAAGTTCCTCAGCCGTCAGCTGTCGGTTGCCAGAGGAGCGCCAGAGAGCGTGCGCATCAACCTGCCAGCGTCCGCGTGTGTAATCGGCCTTTGCCTTCTTGACCGGAAGGTCAGCGTAGCCGCGACTGCGGTCGGTCTGAGGCTTTCGGAAGAGCAGGATGTACTCAGGGGAGCCGACGCCCATCTTGGTGCCGTCCTTGCACTGCTCGGACCATCCCAGCCTATAGGTCTGGTTGTTCTCGCGCACGACATCGGTAACAACCGTGATCATCCCCATGTAGTCGAACCCGTGTCGGCGCGCGTGCAT
Source organism: uncultured Pseudomonas sp. (assembly GCA_964396695.1). GTDB lineage: Bacteria > Pseudomonadota > Gammaproteobacteria > Pseudomonadales > Pseudomonadaceae > Aquipseudomonas. Next base: position 2,849 of record CAYNGZ010000419.1, on the reverse strand, counting down.
GATGGCTTCGCAGTGAAAAGGGCTGACCGTGGGCGCGCCGGCGCCGGTGACATTGCCGAACAGGATTCGGTCCTTGACGTGGCAGCAATACAGGCGCCCCGGCTGCAGGATGCGTAGAAGCTCGGGCGTCAGGAAGTCCATCTGCGCCCAGAAGTGGTCGTTGTTTTCCGTGTGTCCGAAGTCGTTGTAGCTGGGTGTGTATTCGTAGTGGTTGGCGAATGGAATCGACGTCACTATCAGTGCTGCATGGTTCTCGGGCTGACGCTGCGCCTCCAGGACGCAATCGTTATTGGCCACAGTGAAGAGGTCGCCCCTCGCCTCGATGCGCTCGACGCCAATGGTCCTGGCCAGGGCGTCCTGCATAGAAAGGTTGTTTAGGCCGAACTTGCGAATGATTGCCGTCACCTTTACCACCATCTCCTCGTGCTGCGCCCATTTCGCCAAAAGCGTGCGCAGCACTTCCCGCTCGGCCTCGGTATGGATGATGTCGATTCGAACCCGGTGCTCCTGCTGGAAGCGCTGGACCCGGAAAATCGCCTGGATGAAATCGTTGAACTTGAAGCCGATGCCCGCAAAGATTTCCCGGTGGCAGTGGCGCTGGAAGTTGCAGCCAGAGCCGGCAATGATTGGCTTCGTCGATAGAACCCGGTACTTGCCGTCGCTAAAGTCGATGATTCGTTGCTCGCGCTCCTCGAGGTCCTGCGAGCCATAGACGCTGATCGCCTCGGGTATCTCAGCCTGGATGGTGCGCCGTTCATCTTCGAGGTCATGCCAGACAATGAAGTGATCGGCCGGATCCTCGGCTACCAGATCGGCCGCTTTGGCGACACGGGCGTCCATGCTGTTGCGCTTCTCGGCCGCCGCGGCGCTAAGCCCAATGGCAGCATCGTTGAACAGCAGGCCCTGCCCGTCTTTCTCTGCACCAGCGGTCGCGTAGTCGGTCGGTATTTCGTGGTACCGAACATCGAGCGCGGGCAGTTCGTAGCCTTCGTCCGAGAATCCAAGGTCGCTGGGCTTTTGGATGAACAGTGCCCAGCTCGATACCCACAACCAGAACTCCTCTTCCTTGTGCGGATAGAGCGTCAGGTTGTTTGCCTGCGTGCTGTCGCGCTGGAAGAAACGCGTCAGGGCCTGGCCTGTGTCCATGATGCCGAGGTAGCCGGCGTAGTGGATCAGTTCCTTGTAGCGGTTCGGGCTAGGAGTTGCCGTTGCCACGAACTTGAACGGCACGCCGGCAAATAGCGGCAGAAACTCCTGGTAGGTCTTGCTGCCGAAACTGCGCAGGACCGATGCCTCGTCAAGCGATGTTTGGCCGAACAACTTCGGACTGAGCTTGCCCTCGCGGATTGATTCGTAGTTCGTGAGGTAGAGCGTGCGCTCGTCATCGACCTCGGCATCGGTGCGCACGAAGCGCAGCTCGACTGCATAGTCGTCATGGAATCGCTGCTCGACTTCGCGAAAGAATTCCTGACGGACGCCGAGCGGACATGTGATCAGACCAGGCTTGCCTGTGTGGGCGCCCAGGATGCGCATTGTTTCAATCTGCGTCGCGGTCTTGTGCAGGCCAAAGGAAGCGAACACAGCCCGATTGCCACCCCGCACAGCCCACTGGACGATAGCCCGTGTATGGGGCTTGAGGCTCGGATTGATCTGATCTAGATCGATGTCGATGCCATCGAAGCTCGCCAGCTTGATCTTGGCCCGCAGGAAGTCCAGGTAGGAGTCGTTCGCGACCGCGTTCATCGGAACACCCCCTCCGAATCCTGGCCATCGAGCGCTCCACAGCGCTCCGCAGCACTCTTGGTTTCCCGGTCAGCCTGACCAAAGATTCCGGACAAGACCTGAAATCTTTCTCGTTCGCGATCCAAAGCATCCTCAATGAGCGTTCTGACCCATTTCGGAGCATCCAGCCCGTGCGATTCGGCCACGGCTGAGACTCTGCGCAGCATCGTCTCGGTCATCTTGATGCCCAGCGTTTCCGTGAGCTTTTCGCCGGGCTTGCAGCGGGATTCGAGCATCGCCATGTCAGCAATCTCCCCGCAACTGGCGGCCCGCCCCAGGGTGATACGATGGAGTTCTCACACCACCATCGCACACCAAGGGCCGGGCCATGAACGAAGTATTGAAAGCAGCGCAAGCACTCACGACGGAAGACCTCGATCGACTGATTTACGAGCTTGGGGAATTGCGCGCGACCCGCACTCCGCCTGTGCCGGCGAAGGCGCATATCGGGAAGGTCCATACGACAAACGATCCGCGGTACTACACAGAAGCCGAGCAAATGACCGGAGGAGCCTTGCTAGGACTTCGGCACAACGGTTTCGGCTGGCTGTGGTTTGTGCTGCCGTCGGCGGAACGGGATCGCCTGATCGGGTACCTAGAAGATCAGCGCCGCACCGCCGGCAGTGGCCATCAAGCACCACCCGGGTCAGCCCTGAACTAGAGCCACCACCACCGCCTGCGCCGCCGTGTAGGCACCTAAGCGATGGCATGCGGTCGAACGCGTCCTTGATGCGCTCGAACTCATCGCGTACCTGTTCGCCGGTAGTCGATTTACGCGGGTTCGGGGATTCTTCAACCATGGCGCTTTGCCTAAGCTGCATGCTGAGAAAGGCTCGCCCCCGAGGGGCGCGAGTGACCGAAAAAAAGGCGGCTCGTTCCAGCCTCATAGAATGGGAAGTTCCACCCAACCATCCCAGAGAAGGAACGAGCCATGAACTTTTCAAACGCATACACCGACGCCATCAACATTGCCAACAACGCAAGGGATCGAGATGTCCGAGCCTTGGCGAACATCGTTGCGGAACTGGCCAGGGCGTTAGCGCGCGACATGCCAGTGATTACTCAGT
>CAYNGZ010000418.1:0-4166 GCA_964396695.1 uncultured Pseudomonas sp. | reverse complement strand
TAAACCCTTTTCCCCATGCCCGTTCCTTTTGGCATGGGTCGTTTTTTGCCTCTCACCTTCTTCTGATCCATCCCCCCGCGATAAAACAACCACTCCTGCTCCAGCACATGGGCCTGGTTACTGGCCTTGCGAAAGCCGTGGCGTTCGTCCGGGTAGTAATGGGCCTGGGCAGGGATGCCGTTGTCTTGCAGGGCCTTGACCATATCGCAGGTCTGTTGCGGCACGACCACGGCGTCGAGTTCGCCCTGAAAGAAAATCACCGGCACGCGGATTTCGCTCGCGTGCAGCATCGGCGTGCGTGCGGCGTAACGTTCGGCATCCTGTTGCGGATCGCCGATCAGCCAGTCCAGGTAATCGCCTTCGAACTTGTGAGTCGTCCGGACCAAGGCAGCCGGGTCGCTGACGCCGTACAAGCTCGCCCCCGCGTTGAAGACGTCTCGAAATGCCAGTGCACAGAGTGTGGTGTAGCCGCCGGCACTGCCGCCACGAATGAACGCGTGATCGCCGTCGACTAAACCTTGCCCGGCGAGGTAGGCAACCACGGCGCAGGCGTCTTCGACATCCACTTTGCCCCAGCTCAGGTACAGCGCCTGCCGATAAGCCCGACCGTAACCGCTGCTGCCGCGATAGTTGAGGTCGGCGACCGCAAAGCCCCGGTTCGTCCAATACTGGATACGCGGATCAAGTATCGGATAGCACGCCGACGTTGGCCCGCCATGAATGAACACCAGCAACGGTGGTTTGGCGACGTCGGTCATGGCCGGATAAAAGAAGCCATGGGCCTCGCCGGCGCCGCTTGGGTAACGCAGTGTTTGCGGCTGGCTGATGTGTTCGGCAGGCAGCAGTGCCACTCCGCCAGCCAATACCTGGCCTTGATGGCTTTTGCGGTTGATGGCAATCACCGCAGAAGGGCTGACCGGCGAAGCCGCGACGCAGTAAACAAACTCCTGATCCAGCGCCAGGTCTCGGAAGCGACTGTAGTCGCCGGTGAAATCCTCGGTGGAATCGCCAGAGCACAACCCCAGGCGTCCGAAACCTTCCACGGTCCAGCTGGCCAGGTAACTCTTTTCGCCGAGCGGCAACCAGGTGCAACCACCAAGCTGCCAGGGTGCGGGCGCATGATCGGCGTCGCAGCTGGGCAGCGGCTGCAAACCTGATTCAGTGTCGACCCATGGCTGCCAGAAGCCGGCGCGATCGGTCAGGCAATACAAGCGGCCGGCTTCATCGAAGCGTGGCTGTTGCAGGGATTCTTCACACGCATCACCGGCCACACAACGTGGCTGGCCGAAATTGCCGCTGGCGTCGCGTTCGGCGACCATCAAGCGTGTCGCGGTCCAGGGTTGATGCGGCCGGCTCCATTCGACCCAGGCCAACCGCCTGGCATCTGGGCTCAAGGTCGGCGCCGAGTAAAAGTCCGCGCCCTCGGCCAACAGCTGACGTTTTCCGTCTGCCGGATCAATGGCAACCAGGCGGTGTTGATCGCCTTGTTCTTCGACGGCGAGCACCTGCCCGTTGGCAAACTGCAGATCGCCGTAACGGCACTCACCCAAGGTCAGCGCCTGCGGTATTTCACCTGCTAACGATTGCCGATACAGCTGCTGATCCGCTTCGTTGACGAAGACCACGCCGTCATCGCTCAGACAAAACGACCCGCCACCGTATTCATAGACTCGACTGCGCGCACTGAACCCCGGTGGTGTCAGGCAACGGGCGGTGTTGTCGAGCCAGTGCCAGATCCGACAGGCGGCGTCTTCAGGGCGGTATTCATTCCAGAACACGCCGTGAGCACCCACGTACAAGTCAGCGAAGTCGATGCCGGCAGCCACGGCGTTGATGGCGCTCAGGGGTTCAACCTTTAACGATGAGGTGTGAGTTCCGTTCATTGCGAAAGTCCAGTTGTTCGATGGTCTGGGTGGCGTGCTCGGCTTCTTCGCGGGCCTTGAGGATCACGCCGTGATGTTCCGACTTGCTGCATACGGGGTCGGCATTGCTCGCGTCACCGGTGAGCATGAAGGCCTGGCAACGGCAGCCGCCAAAGTCCTTTTCTTTTTCGTCGCAGGAGCGGCACGGCTCCGGCATCCAGTCGTAACCGCGAAAACGGTTGAAGCCGAACGAGTCGTACCAGATGTGCTGCATGCTGTGATCGCGCACGTTGGGGAATTGTACCGGCAACTGCCGCGCGCTGTGGCACGGCAGGGCGGTGCCGTCCGGTGTGACGGTGAGGAAGAGACTGCCCCAGCCGTTCATGCAGGCTTTGGGGCGTTCTTCGTAGTAGTCCGGGGTGACGAAGATCAGCTTGCACGGGTGACCTTCGGCTTCGAGCCTGGCGCGGTATTCGTTGGTGATCCGCTCGGCGCGCACCAGTTGTTCGCGGGGCGGCAGCAAGCCGACGCGGTTGAGCTGGGCCCAACCGTAGAACTGGCAGGTGGCGAGCTCGACGAAATCGGCTTCCAGGGCGATGCACAGCTCGATGATGCGGTCGATCTTGTCGATATTGTGCCGGTGGGTGACGAAGTTCAGCACCATCGGGTAGCCGTGGGCTTTCACCGCGCGGGCCATTTCGAGCTTCTGGGCGAAGGCTTTTTTCGAGCCGGCCAGCAGGTTATTCACCTGTTCATCGCTGGCCTGGAAACTGATCTGGATGTGATCGAGCCCGGCCTTCTTGAAGTCGCTGATTTTTTGCTCGGTGAGGCCAATGCCTGAGGTGATCAGGTTGGTATAGAACCCCAGTTTTCGGGCCTCGGCGATCAGCTCGGCGAGGTCCTGACGCACCAGCGGCTCGCCACCAGAGAAACCCAGCTGCGCCGCGCCCATCTCCCGTGCCTCGCGAAACACCTTGAGCCACTGCTCAGTGCTCAGCTCTTTGCCTTGTTCGGCAAAGTCCAGCGGGTTCGAGCAGTAGGGGCATTGCAGTGGGCAGCGGTAGGTCAGCTCGGCGAGCAGCCACAGCGGCAGGCCGATCTCGGGTTTGGGCGGCAATGGCAGGGCCGCTGACTCAGGCAAGCTCGATCCAGTGCTCTGCACGGGCGACCTCCATGAATTGCTCAATGTCATCACCGAGCTCGGGAACGTCAGGGAACCGGGCAGCAAGTTCGCTGATGATCGTCGCAACGTCGCGCTCACCATCAATCAGGCCGCCAATCAGCGCGGCGCTTTCATTGAGTTTGATCATGCCTTCCGGGTACAGCAGCACATGGCCTTTTTGCGCCGGTTCGTACTGAAAGCGGTAGCCGGGACGCCAGCTCGGGGTTTTGCTGCGGTCGAAACTCATAAGGCGATCCCTTTATGCCAGACCCGTTGCTGGGTCACGCTGTGATAAGGCGGGCGGTTCAGTTCATAGGCCATGCTCATGGCATCGAGCATGCTCCAAAGGATGTCCAGTTTGAACTGGAGAATTTCCAGCATGCGCTGCTGGCCTTCATACGTGGTGTAGTGCTGCAAGGTGATCGCCAGACCGTGCTCGACATCGCGCCGTGCCTGGCCCAGCCGGGTGCGGAAATACTCGTAACCGGCCGGGTCGATCCACGGGTAATGCTGCGGCCAGCTGTCCAGGCGTGACTGGTGGATTTGCGGGGCGAACAGTTCGGTCAACGAGCTGCTGGCGGCTTCCTGCCAACTGGCCCGACGGGCGAAGTTGACGTAGGCATCCACCGCGAAACGCACGCCGGGCAGCACCAGTTCCTGGGAGCGTAGCTGATCCGGGTCCAGGCCCACGGCTTGGCCGAGACGCAACCAGGCTTCGATGCCGCCGTCTTCACCGGGCGCACCGTCGTGGTCGAGCAGGCGCTGAATCCACTCGCGGCGAATTTCCTGGTCCGGGCAGTTGGCCAGAATCGCGGCGTCCTTGAGCGGGATATTCACCTGGTAGTAGAAGCGGTTGGCGACCCAGCCCTGGATTTGCTCGCGGGTCGCCCGGCCTTCGTACATTGCCACGTGATACGGATGATGGATGTGGTAGTAGGCGCCCTTGGCCCGGAGCGCCTGTTCGAATTCGGCGGGGGACAGTGGTGTGTCAGTCATTTCGGTTCTCCGGGAAACAACCGTTGGGATTCTGTGTTGTCTGGTCTGATGTCTTCGCGAGCAAGCCCGCCCCACAGGATAGCGCTGTCTTATGTGGGAGATTCTATGGTTGAGGGGAAGCCCTCAACCTGCTTTCAGCTGGTATT
>CAYNGZ010000417.1:0-4181 GCA_964396695.1 uncultured Pseudomonas sp. | reverse complement strand
CCTCCTCCTCCCTTCAAGTACCAGCATACAAGCGGGCTTGCTCGCGAAGAGGCCAGAACAGTCAAAACTGCGCGTTAAGTGAACACTGATCCAAATGAGCGCCACCTTTTGGCGCGTCGCAATCAGGCAATAAGAAAAGCCAACGGTCGGACGTCATCCGGGGCTCCGACCACTCGTCACCTGTGCCTGGGGTGACACTTCTTCCCCGGCGCCTTTTGTTGCGCTTCCCACAAGTGCTACCGAATTGCTCACACCCCGCGGGGCAGGGCATCGCCAGCCTGATAACCCTGACTCGTCGACTGAGCTCGATAGACACATATAGACACATCGCGACGTCGTTTTCAGGAGTTATTGAATGCTCATTCAACTTTAGGCATGGCAATTGCTCTGTCATAAACAAAGCCCCCGTCTCACGGCACGAGAACGATGGCCATAACAAGAGCCTCCGCCTGAGGCCATCACCCGCTTTGTGTGAGGAGATACCGCGATGACGTCGTTCAACTCCGGGGCTCAACCCCAGAACCGTGCGCCTCAATCCATCGGCTTTTTGCTGCTGGACAATTTCACGCTGATTTCTCTGGCCTCCGCAGTGGAACCCCTGCGCATGGCCAACCAATTGTCCGGTCGCGAGCTGTATCGCTGGACCACCCTCACCGTTGACGGCGGCCAGGTCTGGGCCAGTGACGGTCTGCAAATCACCCCCGACGCCTCCATGCACAAAGCCCCCGCCCTGGACACCGTGATTGTCTGCGGTGGCATCGGCATTCAACGCACGGTGACCCGTGAACACGTGTCGTGGCTGCAAAGCCAGGCCCGTCAGTCACGTCGTCTCGGCGCCGTCTGCACTGGCAGTTGGGCTCTGGCCTGTGCCGGTCTGCTGGACGGTTTCGATTGCAGCGTGCACTGGGAATGCCTGGCAGCGATGCAGGAAGCCTTCCCGCGCGTGGCCATGAGCACTCGTCTGTTCACCCTCGACCGTAACCGTTTCACCAGTTCCGGCGGCACCGCGCCACTGGACATGATGCTGCACCTGATCAGCCGCGATCACGGTCGTGAACTGTCGGCGGCGATCTCGGAAATGTTTGTCTACGAGCGCATTCGTAACGAACAGGATCACCAGCGCGTTCCGCTCAAGCACATGCTGGGCACCAATCAGCCGAAGTTGCAGGAAATCGTCGCGCTGATGGAAGCCAACCTTGAAGAGCCGATCGACCTCGATGAACTGGCGGTGTACGTCGCCGTGTCACGTCGTCAACTGGAGCGGCTGTTCCAGAAATACCTGCACTGCTCACCGTCGCGCTATTACCTCAAGCTGCGCCTGATTCGTGCCCGGCAACTGCTCAAGCAAACGCCGATGTCGATCATCGAAGTGGCCTCGGTCTGCGGCTTCGTGTCGACCCCGCACTTCTCCAAGTGCTACCGCGAATACTTCGGCATTCCACCGCGTGACGAACGCGTCGGTTCCAACACCACCCAACAGGTGGCAATGATGCCGATCCCGCAAGCACTGGTGCTGGCGCCGCTGTCCGGCCCTATGTCGGCGCTGAGTCAGGCGCGTAACGAGTCGACCTTCGCTAGCGTAAGGCTCTAAACCGCGGCGTCTGCTTCGCGAGCAAGCCCGCACACACTGGATCTGTGAATGACACAAAACCAATGTGGGAGCGGGCTTGCTCGCGAAAGCGGTTTATCAGGCGATACGGGTCTGCTGGTATTGCGCCAATGCCGGTAGCAGTTGTTTGTCTATCGCCTGGCGCACGGCGGGCAGAATGGTTGCGCTGCTGGTGTACATCTGCTTGACCATGGTTCTCAGGGTCATCGCCCGTACATCGTTCAAGCCGCGTACCGCGCATTCACAGGCCTGCTCTGCAGTGGCACCACTCGGGACTTCAAACCCCAGCGCCTTGAGCTGGCCCAGCAGGTCTTCCTGGTCAATCAAATCGGCGTGCATCATGACGCAATCCTTCTTCAGGGAACGGTGTCGTGGTTCGATTCTGGTAGGGGCGCCGGGTGGGGGCAAGGACGATTTGTCGCAATGGCCGCAATACCTATGAACGGGTCGTTTTCGGCTAACTTGCCGGAGGAAGGAGTGGGCACACTGGATTCAGCTGGTTTCACGAAGGTTTGGTCACCCTCGCGCAACGGCTCCTCAACAGTACATTCTGCCTCGATCCTGTCACGGCTTGATCGGGGCTTTTTTTGTCTGTCGAAGAGTAAAAGATCGCAGCCTGCGGCAGCTCCTACATGGGAGCGCGTCCGAAGGCTGCGATCTTTTTGACTTAACGTTGCAACACCAAAATGCGCGACAACAACTCATCGCGATCGATGTAGCAGCCCTGGAAATGCCGGGCGCCGCTGGCGGGGTCGAAAGCGTTGCGGGCGTGGAGGGTTCGGCGGTTGTCGAAACACCACAGCTCGCCAGGGTTAAGGCGCTGCATCAGACGGAACCTGGGCTCGCGGGTCATGGCGATAAACCGGCGATAGGCCCGGTACAACCCGGGCATCTGCTCGACCGACGCTTCGAACGGCCCCCGCAGAAAGTTCGCCATGCGGATTTCCGACACCTGCTCCAGCGCATCGAGGGCGATGATCGGTGCCAGGCAGCGGTAATCGCTGTGGCGGTCCTTGTTGCGAAACTCCACGGGGATTTCGCACAGCGCCTGGAAGGCTTCGGGGTCTTCCCGGCGCAAGGTGTCGGCAATGGCAAAGCCGTCGACAAAAATGCTCTCGCCACCGTCCGCGTCGTTGACCAGGCAATGCAGAAATTGCAGCCCCGGTTGCAACTCGCGTGTCGGCAGATCACTGTGCAGCGGCAGGTTGAATGCGGTGTAAGCATTGCTGTCGGCGTCGGCCTTGGATTGCACGTTGAACAGTACACCGAAATTGCTCTCGCGAATAAACGAAATCCGCTTGGCGATGTGCGTCAGCGAGCCGGGTTCGGTGGGGAGGCCGCGCACCTGGGTCAGGCCGATATCGCGCAGTGCCAAGAGCCATTGCAGCAGGGCCTTGGGGTCGTCCATCACCGCTTGATACTCGAACACTGGCAGCTTCAGTTGGCTGTTCCACAGCTGACTTTTGGGTTTGCCGGCGCTGCGTTCGGCGCGGGATTCGTCGTCATAGGCGTGGGCGCGCAACCAGCCGGGATCGAAGCGGCTGACATGACCATCCGTCCAGTCGATGGACAGGCAGCCTTCGGCATCCACTCGGGTTGCAGCGGGGCACAGGTCTTCAGCGACATCGACGATTTCCAGTACCTGTTCGCGGGTCACGGCATACACGCAAACCGGACACGGACAGTTGTCGCGCAGCCATTGATGATGAAAGGGGCTGACCCGGCCATCGGCCCACTTCACCAGCACTCGGTCCGCCAGGATGTGCACGGTGCTCAAGGCGCTGATCAAGGGGTAACTGCGGAAGTCGGCAACAGCGGCGGCGGTGTTCATGCGAACTCCTTTTCGATTGTTATTTTTCAGGCGGCAGTGCGATCACTCGGCCAATATAGGCAGGTGTCGGCAGGTCCGATTGCTGTGCGGTCATGGCCAGCAGTTTGTTCAGTACCGGCCCGCTGAACGGTGCCGAACGCGGGCCTGCAAGGTCGACGTGCAGTAGCATTTGTTCATTGCCCGCCAGTTCCTGTGCGTCGCCGACCCGGTGCAGGCTGTGATAGAGGTGCAGGCGTTTACGGTCGTGACCGATGATCCGGGTGTGGACCTCGACTTCGGCGCCGAGCTTCACTTCGTGCAGGTAGTTGAGGTGCAATTCGAGGGTGAACAGCGAGTTGCCGCTGGCTTCGCGGTGGTTGCTGTCCATGCCCAGTTGATCCATCAGCGCATCGGTGGCGTAGCTGAAGATCAGCAGGTAAAACGCATCGCGCAGATGACCGTTGTAGTCGACCCAGTCGGGGATGATTTTAGTTTGATAGGTGGTGAGGGTTGGCATGGTCGGACGTCCGGTAGATGGATTGTCGCGTGTCTCTGAATCCACCCCTCACCCTAACCCTCTCCCCAGAGGGGCGAGGGGACTGATCGAGGTGTTCTCTTGAGCGACTGCGACCTGAAAGTTTGAGTCGGGCTCAGGTTTGGAAAACGATACAAATCTGCTCCCTTTCCCCCTCTCCCTTTGGGGAGAGGGTTGGGGTGAGGGGTGGATTTCAGGATTGATAAACCATCTGAAATCACCACCAG
>CAYNGZ010000416.1:0-4182 GCA_964396695.1 uncultured Pseudomonas sp. | reverse complement strand
AGGCCCGCTGAAGAACCTGGGCGTGGCGTGGAAAAACGCTATGTGGCGCAACGACATCCCAGGTCAGCGTGACCAGGATGAAAACCGTGTGATCGTCAGCTACTCGATCCCGCTGTTGTAATACCCAGGCGTTTGCAAGCCTGAATAAAAAGCCCTGCTCGGCGTAAGCCTGGCGGGGCTTTTGCGTTTCAAGTCGGGCCCACCCCCGCAGACCCTCCTTCATTTCCCTCTTTGCAGCCACTCAAGGCCTTCTCGAACCTTGGTTCCAAGAGTGGTCTTTGTTGGCGCATGCGTCCAGTGAACAGATCTTTAATATTCGTTTTTGATCTAAATAAATAGATATTTATTCTTTTTAATATGTATCGACACTAGGCACAGTAGGCTCATCACGCACTCACCAAGAGCAGTACCATGAGCCTCAGACTGCGTGCTCATTTGGAAAACCACATGGTTTGCGACTGTGGGGGTTCGGCTGCCCTCTGATCTATCTTCAAAATAAAAGACATCAAGACAGTTGCTCCCACCTTGGAATGCGTACACCTGTGGGAGCGGGCTTACTCGCGAAGACGGAATATTCAGATACCGCAAAATTCAACATGAGCAGTATCCACAAAGCAGGGGATTTCAGGCCGTTTCGACGGCCTTTTTTTTCGACCGGAAAACGCTTTTCTGTATATGCACTTAAAGAATAAACAAATAAATAAATATGATTTATGGATATATAAACCAGCTGTTAAGGTCTATTCATTGTCGCGAGATCGCACACTGCGAATCGCAGGAAACGCTTAAGGAATAGCCGCATGCTGGTCGTTTCACTCGGAGGAAGTCCCAGCCAACGCTCCCGTTCCGGGGTGCTGCTGGATCGCTCCCAACGCTGGTTGCAGCAACAAGGAGTCGAAGTGGTGAGTTACCAGGTACGGGACTTCCCGGCCGAGGACTTGCTGCACGCACGTTTTGATAGCCCGAAGGTGATCGATCTGCTGCAACAGATTGAAAACGCCGATGGCTTGCTGATTGCCACACCGGTCTACAAGGCGTCGTTTTCCGGCGCACTGAAAACCGTGCTGGATCTGCTGCCCGAGCGCGCCCTGAGCCACAAGGTAGTATTGCCGATGGCCACTGGCGGCAGCATCGCCCACATGCTGGCCGTGGATTACGCGCTCAAGCCGGTGCTGTCGGCGCTGAAAGCCCAGGAAATGCTCCACGGGATTTTTGCCGAAGACAACCAGATTGCTTACGGCGAAGGCAGTGCCCAGGCGCAATTGGCGCCACCGCTGGAACAGCGTCTGTTTGAAGCGCTGGAGCAGTTTTTCAGCGCCATGGCCCGCCGGCCCAGGCCGCTGGATCCGAACCTGTTGAATGATCGTTTGTTGAGTGCTCGCTGGAGCATTTGAGCCTTACCCGAAATCGAAGTACTGGCCTTACTCGCCCGCTAACGGGCAAGCAGGTGCAGCCAACACCCAACTGCAAAAGGAGAGCGCCATGCGCCCTGTCATTTTGCGTCGTGGTCTGGTCGCTCTGTTTGCTGCGGCTGTGTCCTTCGGCGCCATTGTTCACGCTCAAGCGGCCGAAACCTTGCGAATCGGCTATCAAAAGTACGGCACCCTGGTGCTGCTCAAAGCCCGCGGCTCGCTGGAAAAACGCCTCGCCGCCCAAGGCATCAGCGTGCAATGGACTGAATTCCCCGGCGGCCCGCAGCTGCTCGAAGGGCTGAACGTCGGCTCGATCGATTTCGGCGTGACCGGCGAAACCCCACCGGTATTCGCTCAGGTCGCCGGTGCCGATCTGCTCTACGTCGCTTACGAGCCGCCCGCGCCAACCAGCGAAGCGATCCTGGTGCCGAAAGACTCGGCGATCAAATCGGTACAGGACCTCAAAGGCAAGAAAGTCGTCCTTAACAAAGGCTCCAACGTGCACTATCTGCTGGTGCGCGCACTGGAAGACGCCGGTCTCAAGTACACCGACATTCAAACCGTATTCCTGCCACCGGCCGATGCCCGTGCGGCGTTCGAACGCGGCAGCGTCGATGCCTGGGTGATCTGGGACCCGTACCAGGCCGCCGCCGAACAGCAACTGCAAGCGCGCACCCTGCGTGATGGCAGCGGCATCGTCGACAACCATCAGTTCTACCTGGCGACCCGGCCTTACGCCGAAAAACATCCGGCCGTGATCAAGACGCTGGTGGAAGAGGTCCGTGCCATCGGCGAATGGTCCAAAGCCAACCCGGTCGAGGTGACCCAACAAGTCTCGCCGCTGCTCGGCTTGCCGGCAGACATCACCCTGACCTCGGTGAAGCGCCAGGGCTACGGCGCGCAGTTCCTCACGCCACCGGTGATCGCGGCGCAACAGAAAATCGCCGACAGCTTCTATCAGCTCAAGTTGATCCCGAAACCCTTGAGCATCAACGACGTGATCTGGACGCCACCGGCAGCCGTTGCTACTGCGCCGTAATTCGATTTCCTTAGGAGACCACTCCATGAGCCTCAATATTTTCTGGTTCCTGCCTACTCACGGCGACGGCCATTACCTTGGCACTGCCGAAGGCGCTCGCGCCGTTGATCACGGTTATTTGCAGCAAGTTGCCCAAGCGGCGGATCGCCTGGGCTTCGGTGGGGTGCTGATTCCTACCGGCCGCTCCTGCGAAGACTCGTGGCTGGTGGCCGCGTCGCTGATTCCGGTCACCCAGCGCTTGAAGTTTCTGGTCGCGTTGCGCCCCGGGATCATTTCCCCCACGGTGGCAGCGCGTCAGGCCGCGACCCTGGATCGGTTGTCCGGTGGGCGTGCGCTGTTCAACCTGGTGACCGGTGGCGATCCGGAAGAATTGGCCGGCGATGGATTGTTCCTCAGTCACGAAGAGCGCTATCAGGCTTCAGTGGAATTCACCCGGATCTGGCGTCGGGTGCTGGAAGGCGAGACGGTCGACTACGACGGTCAACACATCAGCGTAAAGGGTGCGAAATTGCTCTATCCGCCGATCCAGCAACCGCGTCCGCCGCTGTACTTCGGCGGGTCTTCGGAAGCGGCGCAGGATCTCGCTGCCGAGCAGGTCGAAATGGTCCTCACCTGGGGCGAGCCACCGGCCGCTGTCGCCGAGAAAATCGAACACGTACGTGCCAAGGCCGCGAAGCTTGGGCGCACCGTGCGCTTCGGCATTCGTCTGCATGTGATTGTCCGCGAAACCAACGCTGAGGCCTGGCAAGCGGCGGATCGTTTGATCTCCCATCTGGACGACGACACCATCGCTCGCGCTCAGGCCTCATTGGCGCGTTTTGACTCGGTTGGCCAGCAGCGCATGGCCGCGCTGCACGGCGGCAGCCGTGACAATCTGGAAGTCAGCCCGAATCTCTGGGCCGGCGTCGGTCTGGTGCGTGGCGGTGCCGGTACGGCGCTGGTGGGTGACGGTCCGACCGTAGCGGCGCGGGTCAAGGAATACGCGGACCTGGGCATCGATACGTTTATCTTCTCGGGCTACCCACATCTTGAAGAGTCATATCGGGTCGCGGAGCTGCTGTTCCCGCACCTCGACGTCGAGCGTCCCGAGCTGCCGAAAAGCGCCGGCTACGTCAGCCCGTTCGGCGAGATGGTCGCCAACGACATTCTTCCCAAAGCCGCGTCCCGGAGCTGAGGCGCAGCCATGAAGAAAATCATCCACAGCCTGGCGCCCTGGGCGTTGCCGGTGTTATTGCTGGCGGTGTGGCAGTTGAGTGTGTCGGCGGGCTGGTTGTCGAAACGGATTCTGCCGGCACCGATCGCCGTGATCGAAGCCGGGGTGAGCCTGGTATGCAGCGGCGAAATCTGGACGCACCTGGCCATCAGTGGCTGGCGTGCCGCGCTGGGTTTCACCATTGGTGGCGGCATCGGTCTGACCCTGGGCTTTATCACCGGCCTGTCGAAGTGGGGCGAGCGCTTGCTCGACAGTTCGGTACAGATGATCCGCAACGTGCCGCACCTGGCGCTGATCCCGCTGGTGATCCTGTGGTTCGGCATCGACGAGTCGGCGAAGATCTTCCTGGTCGTCATCGGGGTGCTTTTTCCGATTTATCTCAATACCTTCCATGGCATCCGAACTGTGGACCGTGGTCTGATTGAAATGGCCCGGGTCTACGGCCTTAGCCAGAGCGCCCTCTTCTGGCGAGTGCTCCTTCCCGGTGCGCTACCCTCCCTTCCCGTCGGCGTGCGCTA
>CAYNGZ010000415.1:0-4195 GCA_964396695.1 uncultured Pseudomonas sp. | reverse complement strand
AGTTATTTTTTGTTCCATAAGAGCTGCCGAAGGCTGCGATCTTTTGATCCTGGCGTCAGATCAGGCACCGAGTGATCGGTGGAAAAGATCGCAGCCTGCGGCAGCTCCTACACGTGTGCTTCTGTGTTCAGTTCGTTTTGTGTCGTAAAGCTCCTTGTGGTGGCGGCGAGAATCAGCTGCGCCGCTTTCTCGGCGATCATCAGTGTAGGTGAGCAGGTATTGCCCGAGGTGATGTGCGGCATGATCGACGCATCGGCGATGCGCAGGCCGGGAATGCCGTGGACCCGCAACTGGGCGTCGACCACCGCATCGGCGTCGTTGCCCATGCGGCAAGTGCCGACCGGGTGGAAAATCGTCGTGCCGATGCGCGCGGCGGCTTCGTGCAGTTGTTCTTCGCTTTGCAAGGCCGCGCCCGGCAGGTATTCGACCGGATTGAACGGTTGCAAGGCCGGCGCGGCAACGATGCGTCGGGTCAGGCGAATGGCATCGGCGGCCACGCGCAGGTCTTGCGGATGGCTCAGATAATTGGGCTGAATCAGCGGCGCCTGCTGCGGGTCGGCCGAACGAATCTCGACGCGGCCACGGCTTTGCGGGCGCAGGTCGCAGACCGAGGCGGTGAATGCCGGGAACGCATGCAAGGGTTCGCCGAAGCGCTCAAGCGAGAGCGGCTGGACGTGGTATTCGAGGTTCGCCGAGGTTTGCTCCGGACCGGAGCGGGCGAAGGCGCCGAGTTGACTGGGGGCCATCGACAACGGGCCACTGCGATCGTACAGATAACGCAGGCCCATACCGATTTTGCCCCACAGGCTGCCGGCGATCTGGTTCAGGGTCCGGGCGTTTTCCAGCGTGTAGATCAGCCGTAGCTGCAAGTGATCCTGCAGGTTGTCACCCACGCCATTGAGCCCGTGGGCGACGCCGATGCCCAAGCGCTTGAGCAGACCGCTCGGGCCAATGCCGGAACGTTGCAGGATGCTCGGCGAACCGACTGAGCCGGCGCTGAGGATGATCTCCCGGCGGGCCGCAAAGGTTTTTTCCTGGCCTTGCCAGAGGGCGCTGACCCTGGATGCCCGGCCGTTTTCCAGCAGCACGCGGTCGACGTCGACACCGGTCAGGACGGTAAGGTTCGGACGATGGCGAATCGGTTTGAGAAAAGCCTTCGCAGCATTCCAGCGTACCCCGGCTTTCTGATTCACCTGGAAGTAGCCGCAACCTTCGTTGTCGCTCTGGTTGAAGTCATCGACGCTGGCGATGCCGCTTTGTTCGGCGGCGCTGCGGAAGGCCTCGAGAATCGGCCACGACAGCCGCTGGCGCTCGACGCGCCATTCCCCGGCGGCGCCGTGAAACGCCGAGTCACCGGCAAAATGGTTTTCGCTTTGCTTGAACAGCGGCAGTACATCGTTCCAGCTCCAGCCGGGGTTGCCTTCGGCGGCCCAGCGGTCGTAATCGCCAGCCTGGCCGCGCATGTAGATCATGCCGTTGATCGACGAGCAACCGCCCAGCACCTTGCCGCGCGGGTAGCTCAGGCTGCGGCCTTGCAGGCCGGTTTGGGCTTCGGTCTTGAAGCACCAGTCGGTGCGCGGGTTGCCGATGCAGAACAGGTAGCCGACGGGTATGTGAATCCACGGATAGTTATCGCGCCCACCGGCTTCAAGCAGCAACACCCGGTGTTGCGGGTTGGCGGAGAGTCGATTGGCCAGCAGACAACCGGCCGGCCCGGCGCCGACCACGATGTAATCGTATGCATCAACGGCAAGTTGCATCCATGACCTCGCAGCGTGTTGTTCTTATTGGGATCCATCCTAGTTGTTAGTTTTCGGTAAAAGAATGTTAGTTTTTGCTCAGCAGCTGTGTGTTTTTAAACAGTGATCGACTCCCACGCATGCAAGGAAGGCTGATGTTCGACTGGAATGACCTGCGGTTTTTTCTCGAATTGCAACGCAGCGGCCGCTTGCTGACCGCCGCCCGGCGCTTGAAAACCACCCACGCCACGGTCGCGCGGCACATCGAGACGATCGAAAAGAGTCTCGGCACCGCGCTGTTCGTCCAGCAAGCCCAGGGTTACCAGTTGACCCCGGCCGGCGAAGCGCTGCTCAAACATGCCGAAGCCATGGAAAACGTCGCCTTGCTGGCGCAGGAGGAAATCACCCAGTCCAGCGCGCCGCTGGGCAAGATTCGCGTCGGTGTGACCGAGGGCTTGGGCATCATGTTCCTCGCCAGTCGCATGCAGGGTTTGTTTGATCGTTATCCGGGGCTGGAAGTGGAGCTGGTGGCTGTGCCGCGTTTCGTCAGTATCCTCAACCGCGAAGCCGAGATCAGCATTCACCTGGAACGTCCGGCCGCCGACATGCTGGTCACCCGCAAGCTCACCGATTACCGCCTGGGGCTCTATGCCAGTCAGGCCTACCTCGACCGTTCGCCGCCCTTGCGCAGCCGCGAAGACCTTGCGCGACATGCGTGGATCGGTTACGTCGACGATCTGTTGTTCAGTCAGGAGTTGATGTTCCTCAACAGCTACTGCCGCAGTCCTCATGTGGTGTTTCGCAGCACCAGCGTTATCGCTCAGCAACAGGCGGCGCGCTCGGGATTGGGGATCGCGGTGTTGCCGTGCTACATGGCCGGCAGCGACCCGGGACTGGTGCCGCTGCTGCCGGCCGAGAGCATCCAGCGCAGCTACTGGATCAGCACCCGCCGCGAGTTGCACAAGTCGGTGCGGTTGCGGGTGCTGTGGGATTACGTGGTGGGGTTGTGCGATCGCGAGCAAACGCTGCTGCTCGGCCCGCCCCCAAACGCGTAGGAGGGTCCGCCCCCTCTTCGAGGCCGCGCTGTCGCGTAAGGAACATGGGCCAGGGCTGGCAAGCCAGTCCTTAAAAATAATATATAAATCAATAAGTTATTTTTTGTTCCATAAGAGCTGCCGCAGGCTGCGATCTTTTGACCTTGGCGGCCTGACAGCCGGCCAATCTCTTATAGGTGTACGCCGATCAATACCGCGGGAAGTTATGAGGTGATTTCGAACGCGGTGCTTCCCACTCGCTCGCCATTGACCATGATGTGTACCGCATGCGTGCCCGCGTAATGTTTGCGGGTGGTCAGCTCGCGGATCTGCTGGGTGCGGCTGAGGGTTTGTCGGGCATGGGCGGGCAGGGTGAGGCTCTTGAGTTTGAAGACTTTCGCCGAGGTTGCACCCGAGGCTTTGACATAGTCGATGGCGTAATCGACCACCAGTCGTTGGTTGTCACTGGCGCTTGAATGAAGGTCGAACGAGAGCTTTATGCTCTCGCCGAGACTGATCACCGCCGGTTCAACCTTGAGGTTGTGGATCTGCACGTTTGGCTTGCCGCCAGCGCCGATAATTGCCAGTGCCCGTTGGTTGCCCTGTTTGATCAGGCTGCGCAGCGCGTGTTTGGCGATCCACGCGGTGCGCGGGTCTTCCAGCGACCAGCCTTCGATCAGGCTCAGCACCCACCCGGGATGGTCTTTGGTGATGTCGTTGAGGTGATTGGCCACCGACTTGCGTACGTAAAGGCTGCTGTCGGCCTTGAGGTTGTCGAGGATTGCTGCTGCCAGCGTCGGGTCGGCTTGTACCGGTTCGAGGCGAAACGACCACGGCAGGCGTGGGCGACTGCCTTCGCTGGCCAGGCGGCGGACGTGTTCGTTGTCGTCCAGCGACCAGTCGTGCATCAGCGCCAGCGAGTGTTCGAAGTCGCTACGCAGGAAATGCCGGATCGCGAATTCCGAGGATCCGAACGTGGTGAAGTACTTGAGCGCGTCCATCGACAGCTCGAACGCGTGGGAACCGTAAGTGGCGACGTAGTGAGGCAGGAACATGCTGACGAAGCTGCTGTTCAAACGCGGTGCGAGCGGGCGCAGCAGCTCCAGTGTCTGTTCATAGCGCAGCGGCAACACCGCGTGCAGGCATTCCCCGACCCGTGCCATGCGCTGCATCACCGACAACTCGGCCAAACCTTCATTGGCCAGTTTCAGGAACGCCCTGGCGTTGAACGCCGGGTACACCGCACGCATTTCGGTGGCGATATGTTGCAAGCGCTCAGCGTTGAAGATTTCCTTCAGGGCGGGGGAGGACTGGTCGGCGTTGCTCATCATGAGTTCCCTTCAATATTTCAGATCAAAAGATCGCGTTCCCCGTAGGAGGGGCCGCCCCCTCTTCGAGGCCGCGCTGTCGCGTAAGGAACAT
>CAYNGZ010000414.1:418-4202 GCA_964396695.1 uncultured Pseudomonas sp. | reverse complement strand
CCCATGTTCCTTACGCGACAGCGCGGCCTCGAAGAGGGGGCGGCCCCTCCTACGTGGATTGGTTTTCAGTGAAACAGGCGCGGCCAGTACCAACGAACAGGGCGAGGACGCTTGAACCGTTCCCAGAGCATCCAGCCCATGCTCACCAGCATCAGCGGCACATGCCCCTGCTCTGCCAGCATCGGCAACAACATCAGCGCCCAGCACGAGCCGACGCACCAGCCTGCACTGACCACACCATAAGCCAGACAATCCTTGATAAACCCCCAGCCGAACGCCGAAATCCTTGGCTGGTGATGACAGCGGTTCAAGTACCGTTGTTTAAGCGGCGAGGCCTGCCACACCAGGCACACGGCCAAAGTAACGACAAACGCCATCGCCTGCGAAACCCCAAACATCACCCGCGCCGCGACTACCAGGGTCATGAGCAGCAGACCGGCTAGCGTCCAGACGCTGGTGAAACCCAGCACAAACAACACCACTGCCTGCCAGCGCTTCCTCAGCAAACTGCGTTGCCATACATACGTCAGCGGATAGACCAGCAGCAAAGGGGTCATCGCCAGCAACATCGATAGCCATGAAACCACCAACTGGCGAGGAGGATTGAACAGCAACGC
The DNA here is from genome assembly GCA_964396695.1 of uncultured Pseudomonas sp. GTDB lineage: Bacteria > Pseudomonadota > Gammaproteobacteria > Pseudomonadales > Pseudomonadaceae > Aquipseudomonas. The sequence continues at coordinate 3,585 of CAYNGZ010000414.1, read as the reverse complement.
CTGTTCAATCCCCTGCCAGCTCGCGGCATAAGCAAGAGGCACTAAGGCTCCGCAGAATGCGGGGATAGACAGCATCTGCACCGAACCGAGGAGTAGCCCCCAACCTGCCAGGCTGATCAGGATCAGCCACGGCAGGAAGCCTCGGGTCACGGCCTGGATGAGGTATGCCCCCATCTTCAGTCGCCTTGCCGATAGACACTCACGCGACCGACCGTAATGTTGTCCTCGGCCTGAACATCGGTCACCGGCACAAAGCGCACTTTCAATTTCGCCAGAAGCGGGTGGCCGCTGGCACTGAGCTTGTCGAAGACATCAGTGATCTCCAGCACATGGCTCACGCCCTTGCCGCCATGCTGGCTGTCCAGACTGCTGGCCTTGCGCACGCCAAACAGCGAGACAGACCCGACGTACTGGTCAGGCAGCGCCGACAACTGCCCCTCGACCGGCAGGCTGATATACACGTCGAAGGTCGCCGCGTCATTGTTTCCGCGGATGTTTTCCAGGTTGAGGTACACCCGGTCCAGGGAATGCTCCGCAACCGTGGGGGCAAAGGCCCGGGATTTCAGGTTGCCCATCAACTTGCCCGAGGTGCTCTGGTCGAGTTGCAACGGCGTCTCGACTGTTGCGCCGGTCAAGGCGATGGCTTTGTCATTGGCGCCGAGCAGTTCGGCGGGTGATTGGGCGCTCATGGATTTTTCCTTCACGGCTGCAGCACCAAGAGGCTCGGGGCTCGCGCGCAGGGTTTCCAAGCGTTGTTGAAATGCCCGGGTACCGTGCAGCGGGTCGGACGTATCCTCATAACTATAATCCAGCTTCGGTGCCCGGGTATCGAGCATGTCAGACACCTTGAACGGCCACGAATCGCCGCTGACCGTCGGTACCACGAACCCCCGACCCGGGGTCGGCGGACCATTGAGCCACGCACTGTTGACCGGGTTGCGGTCCTGCCGGTCACGCTGCAGCCACACGTCCCAGAGCCGGTCGATGTTGGCGTGATGCAGCCAGAATATCGGGTCCAGACCGGCGGTATCCGGATCGATCATTAACCCCGGTACCCGAGTGCCCTGTTGCTGGCCGCCCACGGCGACGTGCACGTAGTTGTGCGGTTGCGACTCGAGCCGACCGCTGACCTGGCCATAGTGCTCGAACACCGTGACCGGGCCACCAAAGCCTGGAGAGCCACCGCCGGAACCGCCGGCGAAATCATGATCGGTGAGGGCCGGGCGCAAATTGATCCGTTGCTCGTTGAGCACCACCACCCCGTTACCGGTCGGGCCAAACCGGCGAGCTACAAACAAGGGATTCTGCTCACCGTTGGGCAACGTGGTCGCCGCGAAACAGGCCGGAAGCTTCAGCGTCTGCTGGTTCTCGTTGTAGTTCCAATACGGCAGGGCCCAATCACTTGGCCCTCCAAGACCGACGATGGCCTTGCGAACGATCTGCTCGAATGAAGCAAGATAGCCGCGGTGCCACGGCAAAAAGTACCAGCTCTGGTGCTGGCACTGGTTCCAGTAAGTGTCCTGATCTGCCTGGGACGGTAGCTGCTCACCCCGTCGCAGATAACCGGCGCTTTGCCAAAGGGGAATATCGATACCGTGAATCGCCGCCAGAAACCGCCAACTGGTGCGGTCAGTGATCGGTCGTTGTTGAAGGACTCCGACGCCACGCGCATACCACAACAAGGTATCGCTCCAGCCAGAACCCAGCTTCCATACATCACGCCGTACATGTGCCATGGTAGATCTCCCTGAAAAACCGCGTGGATGAGGAGCGCACTCCTCAACTGGCAACGGTAGATCAAGTGCCGCACAGCCCCTGTGAAAGCGGACCGGCGGCATGACCTTCACGGCCAGGAAGAATCGGCCATCATTTACCGCCCAGAAAAGCGTAACCGCGAGAGCATTCGCAGGTCGCCGTCCAGGTAATAAGCGTTAGTCCAGCTGTCATCCACCGCCAGTGGCGGAACCTGCTTGAGGTCCTCTTGTCTGGCGGCATAGCGGAATCGGTAATGCTCGTAGAAGCGCAGCAATTCCAGCCCGTAACGGTCGGCCAGATCGGTGTCACCACGAATGATCAGGAAGTTTTCGTCATTGCCTTCACTGGCGTTGATGCTCAGGTTGTGACTGCCGCTGATGATGGTCGGCGCATCGGTGGTGAAGTCGACGACGATAGCCTTGAGGTGCACCAGCAGATCACCCTTCTGGCCTTTCATGCTTTCCTTGAGCCAGCCCTCGATGCCGGTGTTGAGCAGCGCGGTGGCGGCGAAATCGGCCGTGCGGTCGGCGTGAAAACCGGTGATGCGGCTGGCGGTGTTTTGCAGCCCGTAGCGCAGCACATCGTCGTGGGGCTGGCCGAGCAAGGCATTGAGGATTTCATCCGGCAGCGCGAACGCGGTGACGAACAAAACGTCCTTCTTCGCCGCATTGATGATCTCGACGAATTGCTGCAGATCGGCCTGGCCGGTACGCGGTGAGAAGCCGACAAACAACGGCTGTGACGGGTCCATCGGGTTGTTCTTGGTCAACCACGTACGCGTGGCGGCCACATCGGTCGGCGCGGCCCAGATCTGCTCGAACACTTGCAGGTAACGGGTGCCCACCGCGGTGTTGTCCAGCACATGCACCACGTTGGCCTGGCGGTAGACACCGTTGTCGGTGAAGTTGGTGCTGCCACACAACACCGCTTGAGGCCGATATTCACCACCATCGATCTTGCTCAGCACGATGAACTTGTCATGGAAGATCGCGTGGGTCACCCGCCCCCGTTTGCTCTCGCCGGGAAGCTTGGCCAGGCTCTCTTCATTCAGGGTGGTATCGGCGTCACCCGGCTTGGCGTGATACAGCACCCGAACCTTTACGCCTCGCCCGAACGCCGCGTTGACCGCGTCGACAATGGTCGGCAACTGATACTCGTAGATCGCAATGTCCAGCGCCCACTGGCTATCCACGGCACGCTCGATGAAACCGGTGATCTGTTCCAGCAAGCCGTTCTCCAGCCATTGCCGTGGCGCGGCAGGCCAGTCGTCGAGGGACAGGTTCTTGTTGGCGCTCAATTGTGCATCGAGTTCGGGAAACTCAGGGGAGAGGGCCTCACTGGCCTGCACCGCACGTTTGAAAATGACCTGGCGGCCAGCGGGCAAACCATTACCGGTGTGGGCCCTACACCCC
>CAYNGZ010000414.1:0-408 GCA_964396695.1 uncultured Pseudomonas sp. | reverse complement strand
CACCACACGCTTCAAATTGACATGCTGCCCGGCCGGAAAGCCATTATCGTGGGTGCCCGTCACCGCCAGGGCCTCGCCCAATTGCGGCGCATCCGGCGTGCCATACGCCAGGTGAACCCGATAGTTGATCGTGAGCCCGGGTTTGACGGTGTAATCGGCCCAGCGAAATTTCTGCAACGGTGCGCTGTCGCTGGGCGTCGCATTGTACTGGGGAAAGGTGTGCGCCTTACCGGGGAAGGTCAGGCTGTTGAACAGAAACTCCCAGGGCCCGCTGCCCTGCTGTTTCTCGATGGCAAAACCGAGCAGGCCTTTGCGTCGGGGTTCGGCCAAGTCCATGGCCAGTAGCACGCCGTTGGTACCGGCATAGGCTTTGACGCGAAAATCGTCCTGACTGTTAGCAGCTAAAAC
>CAYNGZ010000413.1:0-4221 GCA_964396695.1 uncultured Pseudomonas sp. | reverse complement strand
GACGGTGTGACCGGGCGGGCGGGCAGGCTCTGGCTGCGCGGTCCTGAAGATCGTGTATGGGATCTCATAGCGGCCAAGGCGCTGCTCCATCGTCAAGCGCCCATCGCACCGTGCGTCGTCCCAGCCGGCGGCGATGTCGCTCGAATGAACGCCATGCTCGTAATCGAACACTGCGCCCGAACTCATGCCGCAGCGATCGAGCAGGAAGGCAGCCTGCTGCAACCGCTGGCAACCAACGAGTTCGCCACCGCTCAGCGCAACGATACCGACCACCGCGTTGGCGCAGTCCTCCACGATGTCGAACGAGTGTTGAGGTGTCATTGCCGCCGGCACGGTCATAAGTGAATTCTCAAATGTAGTTCCTCTTTTGTTCTCAGACTACGGCGCTCAAGTGAATCTGTCAATTACACCATATATCGTGTCATGCGGTCGGAATAGCTCAGCATATTGGAAATCAACCCCACCCCTGATATCACGCTCGCCGCCGCACTGGTTCCGGGCTGGCGCCGTTCGGCTGTCCAGGCGCGGCGAGGAGATCGCGCAGCCCCGACAGGATCGGCTCAAGGGCGGCGAAGCTCTCGGGCGTGACGTGGGCAGGCTGCGTGAGCCAGGCGGCGAAGGCTTCCTTAGCCTCTGGTGCCGGCGCCATCAGGTACCAATAGGCGTCGTCTGCCTCGGTCAGCTCTCGGGTGATCGGGAACATTCGCTGCGCCAGCGAAGGTTCGGCGAGCAGCTCGGCCTGGGGCCCGCCGGAGAAGCCGTAGGCGCCCTCCGCCATCGCATGGCGTCGCAAGGCCGGGGCGAAGCAGGCCCACAGGGTGAAGGGCCAATGGGCGGTTGGGATGGTGAACCGCTTCATCGCCTTGCCATCCTTTGCCTTTTCGCTGGTATCACGGCAAGTGGAAAACTTGCCGACAGCAGCCTACTTTGCGCGCAAACTGATAGAGGCACATGCCAAGCTTGATTTGCCACCGCGCACGGTGCTGAACGTGAATATTCCCAATCTGCCTCTGGATCACATTCGAGGCATTCAACTGACCCGCCTGGGCCACCGTGCCCGTGCTGCGGCTCCCATGAAAGTAGTCGACCCGCGTGGCAAGTCCGGCTACTGGATTGCTGCGGCCGGCGATGCGGAAGATGGCGGGCCGGGCACGGACTTCCATGCGGTCATGCAGGGGTATGTCTCCATCACCCCGCTGCAACTCGATCGCACCTTCAATGATGCCTTTGGAAGTCTTGATGGCTGGCTGGAGGGGCTGCGCTGATGGCTCGTGAGCAAGACGATATTCTGCGTCGCGGTATCGGGATGACTTCCCAGCGCACGCGCGAACGGCTGATCCAGCGCCTGTACGAGGAAGGTCTGTCCAACGCTCAGGTGTTGGAGGTGATTCGTCGTACGCCGCGTCATCTGTTCGTCGATGAAGCACTGGCGCACCGCGCCTACGAAGACACGGCATTACCGATCGGCCATAACCAGACCATTTCCCAGCCTTATATGGTGGCTCGCATGAGCGAGTTGCTGCTGGAGGCCGGTCCTCTGGATAAAGTGCTGGAGATCGGTACCGGGTCCGGTTACCAGACCGCGATATTGTCGCAATTGGTCGAGCGCGTGTTTTCCGTCGAACGCATCAAGGTCCTGCAGGATCGGGCCAAGGAGCGTCTGGTCGAGTTGAACCTGCGTAACGTGGTGTTTCGCTGGGGGGATGGCTGGGAAGGCTGGCCGGCGCTGGCGCCCTACAACGGCATTATCGTCACCGCGGCGGCAACCGATGTGCCTCAGGCGTTACTCGATCAGCTGGCACCGGGTGGGCGGCTGGTGATTCCGGTGGGTTCAGGAGAGGTTCAGCAGTTGATGTTGATCATCCGTGAAGAGCAGGGCTTTTCCAGACGCGTCTTGGGGGGTGTACGGTTCGTGCCATTGCTCCATGGACCACTGGCCTAAGCATTTATTCAGAGACGCTGAATTCTGTTCGATTGCCTTGGTCTTACAGCGGCACTGATCAGTTAAACGCAATTGAGCGGCGGTCAGCAAACGTGTGCGTGTATCGATTTTGCTTTGCCGAAGGTAAAGCCCGAGCGGCCAGTTATACTTGCGACACTTCATGCCGGAACACGGCGATTTCTATCTTCAGCCACCACAAAGGGAGCGGCGGGTGAGTCTCACAGTCATTGCGCAGCGTATCGGTACAACAAGCTTTCAGCGCCTGGTGACTGGCCTTGTCTTGAGTTCCTTGTTGGTCGGTTGCTCCAGCACGCGTTCGAACGACGTGCGAGTGGTCGATCGTAATAACGCGGCGGCCCAGCGTCCCGCAGTCACCACGGGCCAATACGTAGTCCGTCGCGGCGATACCCTGTTTTCGATCGCCTTTCGCTACGGCTGGGATTACAAGGCCTTGGCCGCGCGCAACAACATTCCTACGCCTTACACGATCCATCCAGGTCAGACGATTCGCTTCGATGGACGTTCCGGTTCAACGCCGACAGAGGTCGCGACCCAGTCTGGAACAACCGCATCTTCTTCGAGCAAATTTACTGTAACCCGGCACCCGGCATCGGGAGCGAGCAGCTCCAAGGAGACGGCTACACCGTCCGTCGCAAACAAGCCAGCCCCTGCGCCACTGCCTCCTGCCGGGCCAGCGCCCACAGGATGGGGATGGCCATCTAATGGCATTCTGATTGGAAAATTCTCTTCAAACGGTAGTTTGAATAAAGGAATTGATATCGCTGGGGATTTGGGACAGCCTGTTTTAGCTGCGTCTGATGGGACCGTGGTTTACGCCGGGAGTGGCTTGCGGGGCTACGGCGAATTGGTCATCATCAAACACAGCGATACCTACGTCAGTGCCTACGGCCACAACCGCAGGCTGTTGGTTCGGGAGGGGCAGCAGGTCAAAGTCGGACAGACAATTGCCGAAATGGGGTCAACGGGTACAGACCGGGTGAAACTGCATTTTGAGATTCGCCGACAAGGTAAACCTGTAGATCCGCTGCAATTCCTGCCTCGTCGTTGATTTGTTACCAGCCTGTTCCGTCACGTAGAGGGAACAGGCTCCAGCGTTGCCAAGGATAAAGGCGTCGCTTGAGCTTGAGGTCGAACTCACCAAAGGACTATAACAATGGCTCTCAGTAAAGAAGTGCCGGAGTTTGACATCGACGATGAGGTTCTCCTGATGGAGACCGACGTCGCATCGGATGAGATGTCGAATGAAGGATCCGCTACGCCTTCAGTTCGCGCCAGATCCAAGCACTCCGCAACACTCAAGCAGCACAAGTACATCGACTACACCCGAGCACTCGATGCCACTCAGCTGTACCTCAATGAAATCGGATTCTCCCCACTGCTCTCGCCGGAAGAGGAAGTTCATTTTGCGCGCCTGTCGCAAAGTGGTGACCCTGCCGGGCGCAAGCGCATGATTGAAAGCAACCTGCGGCTGGTGGTGAAAATCGCCCGGCGTTATGTCAATCGTGGGCTTTCGTTGCTTGACCTGATCGAAGAGGGCAACCTCGGGCTGATCCGGGCGGTGGAAAAGTTCGACCCGGAGCGCGGCTTCCGCTTTTCGACCTACGCGACCTGGTGGATCCGTCAGACCATCGAGCGTGCAATCATGAATCAGACCCGCACCATCCGGTTGCCGATTCATGTGGTCAAAGAGCTCAACGTCTACCTTCGGGCAGCACGGGAGCTGACGCAAAAGCTTGATCATGAACCCTCACCCGAAGAAATCGCCAACCTGCTGGAAAAACCGGTGGGAGAGGTCAAGCGCATGCTGGGCCTGAACGAGCGGGTTTCTTCGGTCGACGTCTCGCTGGGTCCGGATTCGGATAAAACCCTGCTGGACACCCTCACTGATGACCGCCCTACCGATCCTTGTGAGCTGCTGCAGGACGATGACCTGTCGCAGAGCATCGATCAGTGGCTCTCGGAGCTGACGGACAAACAGCGCGAGGTGGTGATCCGCCGCTTCGGTCTGCGTGGCCACGAGAGCAGTACGCTGGAGGACGTAGGCCTGGAGATTGGCCTGACCCGTGAACGGGTCAGACAGATTCAGGTTGAAGGTCTGAAACGCCTGCGTGAAATCCTTGAGAAGAATGGCCTGTCGAGCGAGTCGCTGTTCCAGTAACAGGAGCGCATTCGCCTCAGCGCACAACAATAAGCCCCGTCTGTTTCGGGGCTTAATGAGATGGTCACCCCCACACCCTGCGAGGGCTACGCTTTCGCAG
>CAYNGZ010000412.1:0-4270 GCA_964396695.1 uncultured Pseudomonas sp. | reverse complement strand
GAAGACTGCCCAAGGCAGCCTTCAGCTATGAAACATTTTTACCGGACACTAGTGACACAGAGCATGAGAACGATTACATCGAGCAAAAACAAAAGGCCCGCATTGCTGCGGGCCTTTTGTTTTTACCGGAGCAGAGGCGGGATTAACCCGCCACCAGCACCCGGATCGCTTCCAGTCGCAGTGCCGCTTTGTCGAGCATGGCCAGGCCTTGCTCGCGCTGCTGACGCAGGGCAACCAGTTCGCTGTCGCGTACCGTCGGGTTGACTGCTTGCAGGGCGGTCAGGCGCGCCAGTTCTTCTTCGGTATCGGCCGCCAGGCGGCGTTGCGCTTCGGCGACACGTTCGGCATGGCGCGGGGTGACTTTTTCTTCGCCGGCATTGATGCGCGGTGTCAGTTGATCACGCTGGGCCTGGACAAACTTGTTGGCGCTGGCGCGTGGCACGCTTTCGAGCTGGTCGTTGAGGGTTTCGAACGAGACACGGCTCGACAGGTCGTTGCCGTTGGCATCGAGCAGGCAGCGCAGGGCGGCCGGCGGCAGGTAACGGCCCAGTTGCAGCGAGCGCGGGGCAACCACTTCGCTGACGTAGAGCAGCTCCAGCAATACAGTGCCGGGCTTGAGCGCCTTGTTCTTGATCAGCGCGACGGCGGTGTTGCCCATCGAACCGGACAGGACCAGGTCCATGCCGCCCTGAACCATCGGGTGCTCCCAGGTGATGAATTGCATGTCTTCGCGAGACAGCGCCTGGTTGCGGTCGTAGGTGATCGTCACGCCTTCGTCGTCGCCCAGCGGGAAGCTGGCATCGAGCATTTTTTCGCTCGGCTTGAGGATCAGCGCGTTTTCCGAATGGTCTTCGCTGTCGATGCCGAACGCGTCGAACAGGGTTTCCATGTAGATCGGCAGGGCGAACTGATCGTCTTGTTCAAGGATTGCCTCAACCAGCGCATCACCTTCGCCAGCACCGCCGGAGTTGAGTTCCAGCAGACGGTCGCGGCCGCTGTGCAACTCGGCTTCCAGGTTCTCACGGGTGGAGCGGGCTTCGTCGATCAGCGCTTGCCACTCGCTGTCATCGGCATTTTCCAGCAGCGGCAGCAGGCGTGGGCCGAACTGGTGCTGCAAGGCGTTGCCGGTCGGGCAGGTGTTGAGGAACGCGTTCAGCGCTTCGTGGTACCACTGGAACAGACGCTCTTGCGGGCTGGTTTCCAGGTATGGCACGTGCAGTTCGATGACGTGTTTCTGACCGATTCGGTCCAGACGGCCGATCCGCTGTTCCAGCAGGTCGGGGTGCGATGGCAGATCGAACAGCACCAGGTGGTGGGAGAACTGGAAGTTGCGACCTTCACTGCCGATTTCCGAGCAGATCAGCACCTGGGCGCCGAACTCTTCGTCGGCGAAGTAAGCGGCTGCACGGTCACGCTCAAGGATGTTCATGCCTTCATGGAACACCGTGGCCGGGATGCCGGAACGTACGCGCAGGGCGTCTTCCAGGTCCATCGCGGTTTCGGCGTGGGCGCAGATCACCAGCACTTTGGTGCGTTTGAGCATCTTCAGCTGATCGATCAGCCACTCGACCCGTGGGTCGAAGCGCCACCAGCGTTGTTCTTCATCGATATCCGGTTGGGCCTGGAAGCTGACCTCCGGGTACAGCTCGGCGTGTTCGCCCAGCGGCAGTTCCAGGTATTCGTCCGGGCACGGCAGCGGGTACGGGTGCAGTTTGCGTTCCGGGAAGCCTTGCACTGCGGCGCGGGTGTTACGAAACAGCACGCGGCCAGTGCCGTGGCGGTCCAGCAGTTCACGCACCAGACGGGCGTTGGCTTCAGCGTCGCCAGCGTTGACGGCGGCCAGCAGCGCTTCGCCTTCGTCACCGAGGAAACCCTGGATGGTTTTGTGCGCGGCCGGGGACAGGCGACCCTGGTCCATCAGCTCCTGAACGGCTTCGGCCACCGGGCGATAGTTGTCGCTCTCGGCGCGGAAGGCATTCAGGTCGTGGAAACGGTTTGGGTCGAGCAGGCGCAGACGGGCGAAGTGGCTGTCCTGACCCAGTTGTTCCGGGGTCGCGGTCAGCAGCAGTACGCCGGGAATGGTTTCGGCGAGTTGCTCGACCAGCGAGTACTCAGGGCTGACCTGATCTTCGTGCCACACCAGGTGGTGGGCTTCGTCGACTACCAGCAGGTCCCAGCCGGCAGCGAACAGCGCGTCCTGGGCCTTCTCGTCGTCCACCAGCCACTCCAGTGCCACCAGCGCAAGCTGGGTGTCTTCGAACGGGTTGCCGGCATCGCTTTCGATGAAGCGTTCTTCGTCGAACAGCGCGACTTGCAGGTTGAAGCGGCGACGCATCTCCACCAGCCATTGGTGCTGGAGGTTTTCCGGAACCAGGATCAGCACGCGGTTGGCGCGACCCGAGAGCAGTTGGCGATGGATCACCAGACCGGCTTCGATGGTTTTACCCAGGCCGACTTCGTCCGCCAGCAGAACCCGTGGCGCGATACGGTCCGCGACTTCGCGGGCGATGTGCAATTGGTGGGCGATCGGTTGTGCACGCACGCCCCCCAGACCCCAGAGCGAGGACTGCAACTGGCGGCTGGTGTGTTCCAGGGTGTGGTAACGCAGGGAGAACCAGGCCAGTGGGTCGATCTGCCCGGCGAACAGACGGTCGCTGGCCAGGCGGAACTGGATGAAGTTCGAGAGTTGAGTCTCGGGCAGGGTCACGACTTCGTTCTGCGCGTTGAGCCCGTGATAGACCAGCAGGCCGTCGACGTCGTCGACTTCGCGCACGGTCATTTTCCAGCCTTCGAAGTGAGTGATCGTGTCACCCGGCGAAAACCTCACGCGGGTGAGGGGCGCATTCCGTAGCGCGTACTGGCGAGTGTCGCCAGTGGCCGGATAGAGCACGGTCAGCAAGCGGCCGTCCTGTGCCAGAACGGTGCCTAAACCTAGCTCGGCTTCGCTGTCACTAATCCAGCGTTGCCCCGGTTGATACTGCTGCGCCATGCTGCCTGACTCCCGCCTTGAAAAAGCCGACTATGTTAACGGATCGGTGCCTTCAGAGCCAAAGGACTCTCATAAAAACTGCGAGGGCCTGTCATCCATTATTTCCTGAGTTGCAGGAAATAATGGATGACAGGCCCTAGGCTTACGGTAGCGCACGGAGGCGATTGTCGATTGTGAGTGTCAAACGGGTCGCAAGTTTGCGACCGATGGCTCAAGTCGTCCCCCCGGCAGCCGACAGCCTTGCGTCAGGAGACCCATACCATGCTGCCACCGATGCTTCCCTTGAGTGCCGTGCCGATCACTTCCCAGCAGGATCCGGTCCGCCAGCGGCCGGATATTCCACCGGTGGTGCCGGTAGAGGCGAGCTCCAGTGAAAGTACCATCGACCTGCACAAGCGCAATGCCGAAGAGTCGGCGCTGCTGTTGCGCGAAGAGCAGCGGCGCCAGCAGGAGCGCGACAAGCGTCGCCGCGAGGCCGAAGAGGATCCTGAGGAGCACCTGGCGGTACCGGGGGACGAGTTGAACGCCGACAATACGGTGCCGGTGGTCCCGCTGATGGACGATCAGCCGCGTCAGGGGTTGTGGATCGATATCGAGGTCTGAGGCTCGCACACCTTTTGTTGTGCTCTCATGCCGTTGGCGGCTGGTCAGCGCCGGTCATTGGCCGCATTATTGGCAGACCTCGAGCGGGCAGGGTGACGGTGGTTGCTGTGCTTCGCCTGTATTGACCTTGAAGATGCAAGCCACGCCATGAGCCAAGACGACAAACTGATCGACCTCAACACCGAGCGTGCCAAGCGCGTGCATGACCTTAATGAGAAGCGGCTGAACGAAGTGCGCCAGGCTTTCGAGCAGGCCATGCCTTTGGGCAAAACGAAGAAAAAGCCGAAAAACAAACCGAAAAAGCGTTGATCCTCCCTGCATCTGTTGATGCAGGTCAGTTATTTTCCCTCCTTTATGTCCAGTCTTGGACTGTATTGATCCCGGTCAATTTTCTCTTGTGCCCGATTGGTTAACTTAGCCCCATCGCAACAGGGCAAGAGCAGGAGGCCAGTCATGTTTTTCGATAATGTGGTGATTGCCGGAGTGCTGACAGTCGGCCTCATGGTTCTGTTTTTTGCCGGGTTTGGATTCTTTATCTGGAAAGACGCACACAAGCGCAAAAAGCCTTAGGTCTTTCTGGAAGCACGAGCACGCAAGGCATTTTGGGCGACTTCGGTCGCCCATTTTTTTGCGTGCGCCAGGCATGGCGTGTTGCGCGCAAGCGCAACCAGTTTGGCT
>CAYNGZ010000411.1:0-4317 GCA_964396695.1 uncultured Pseudomonas sp. | reverse complement strand
GTACTTCGCCGCCCAAGCCGGCATCCCAGTCCCTGCTGTAGCTGGTCTCTACGGTCAGACCGCCAAACGTCCCGAGGTACTTCAGCGAGTTGTCGATTCGCTGCGAGAAGACCGGATCCATCGAGGTGATGGAGTAGCGTGCGGAGACGCCGAGCAGGTCATAGGTCTTGGCCAAGTCATAGATTGGCGCATCTTGCCGACCCAGCGTGAGGCTGCCGTAAGGCCCTTGCATGCCGACGTAGGCACTGCGGCCGAACAGTCGCTGCGTGCTGCCAGTGCCGTTCGCCAGCGTGCCGGTGTCGAGATTGGTGCCGTTTCCGAGCAGCGCGAGTGCCTTCCAGCCGGCGCCATGGCGCGGTCTCAAGGCGCGCTAGATCCTTCACCATGCCCCCGCTCCTCAACGGAATCTGCGACCGAAACATGTAAGCGGTATCTTTGATCGCCTCAGCAGGCACCGTAGCGAAATCTGAGGACCCGCGCGACCCCCAAAGGGGAGGGCCCTACTTTTGCACAGCGCGAAAACGAACAACGGCGCCAAATGATGATGACGATGTCGCGGTACGTGGCCACGCCAAAGATTAATGCTGTTGGCGAGGCAACCTCGATGTCATTGGAACCGAGATGGTGCAATAGGTTGTACCCCCAATGAGGGATTAATTGTGAACGATCTTTGCCGATGTCTATTTTTATATGAATGGAAAGTTGACAACTCAATGAAGCAGTCGATGGTTGTCGATGACGATGTCCGACCATTCTTGTCAACTCATCGATTGAAGGAGATTGTCCCTTGAAGTCTTTCAAAAACTGGAAGATCGGTACCCGGCTTAGCCTCGGCTTCGGTGTCGTACTTGTCCTTATCGCCACGATGTTGATCCTTGCGCTGACGCAGCTTGCCAGCGTCGGAAGGCTGGGGGACCAAATAATCAGCGAAGATTGGGTCAAAGCCGATGCGGCAGCCAAGCTCGACGCCTATACCCGCGCTAACGGCCAACGCACCATGGAGCTGTTCTTCGCCGCCGACAAAGCACAGACGGACGCGATCCGTGCACGCATTGCCTCTAATAAGAAGATCGTTGCCACCTCACTGGATACGCTGGAAAGACTGGTGGCTAGTTCCGAAGGCAAGACTCTCCTTGCGAAAGTAATGGACGCACGTGCTTCCTATGTCGAGTCGTTCTCGCGGGTCGACAAATTGCTGGAAGAGGGCAGTCGAGACGAGGCGACCAGAATCGCGGTCGAAGAAACCCTTCCGCAGCTTGAAGTACTGAAAGGTCACGTCGTGGCATTGAGCGACCGGCAAACGAAGTTGGTTGAGTTAAAGGGCGCGGCAATTCGAGGCAGCATTGATGAGGCACGAGTGGCCATGCTTGCTACGGGCCTTGCGGCACTCCTCCTTAGCGTGACGTTGGCCTGGCGGCTGACACGATCAATTACGGCGCCAATCCAGCAGGCTGTGCAAGTGGCGCAAACTGTTGCCGCCGGAGATCTCACTTCTCACATTGAGATCAACTCGTCAGACGAAACGGGGGAGTTGCTTTCTGCACTCAAGACCATGAACGAAAATCTCGTTTCGGTGGTCGGCACGGTACGACACAGCTCGGAGAGTATTGCATCCGCATCCGCGCAGATTGCTGCCGGCAACACCGATCTGAGTCAGCGCACAGAAGAACAAGCTGCGAACCTGGAGCAGACCGCGGCCTCGATGGAGGAGATCAGTTCAACGGTCAAAAACAACTCCGATGTTGCTCACCAAGCGACTGAACTAGCGAGCACAGCGAGTAGTGCCGTGGTACGTGGCGGCAAAGCCGTCCATCAAGTGGTTGGTACGATGGAAGCCATCGTGGCGAGCAGTCAACAGATTCAGACCATCATAGGCGTGATCGACAGCATCGCCTTTCAAACAAATATTCTCGCCCTCAATGCGGCCGTAGAGGCTGCTCGAGCTGGCGAGCAGGGGCGTGGCTTCGCTGTTGTCGCGTCTGAAGTGCGTGGTCTGGCCCAGCGGTCTGCCGCAGCGGCGAAGGAGATTAAGGATCTGATCGCGGACAGCGTTGAGAAGGTGAGGTCTGGCAGCCTACAGGCGAGCGCGGCGGGGGAAACGATGAGCGACATCGTCGCTCAGGTTCAACGAGTGAGTAACCTCATCTCGGAGATCAGGGCCGCGACCAGCGAACAATCGTCTGGTATTAGCCAGGTCGGAGACGCTGTCAGTCAGCTCGACACTGTGACACAGCAGAATGCTGCTCTCGTTGAAGAGTCCGCGGCAGCCGCGGACAGCTTGAATCAGCAGGCCGCAAGACTTGTTGAGACTGTGGGAACATTCCGGCTGAAATAGAAGAGGTGACTTCACTTTAAGTCGTTGCGGCGTCCGCTGACTGAGCTGATATCGCCACAAGCAGCTTGCCACCAGGAGGAAAACTTATGCTGATGGGCCAGCAGAAATTTGGCGGCAAGCAAGTCGGTGCGACACAAGAAGAATTGCATGCGGACACGTACGGCAGAATCAACCGGAATACGTCTGCGACTCGCCGAAGACAATGAACCTAGCTTTGCCGGAATGTTTAGCCGAGTAAAGGGCGGTGTCCGCCTTCAGGAGGAGCTCATTTCCGGGTGTTGCCATCGCAGGGCGATTTTAGCGCGGCGCCGACGCTCGTGCTGCATGCAATCTGGTGGCCATCGAGAATGAACGTCTCGCAGGTCGCCGAGAGCATCGCCTGGGCGACGCGCCGCACCTTATCCGACGTCGAGACGTCCTCCAAAATCACAGCAAACTCATCACCGCCTACTCGGGCAACAGCGCCGGTTTCGCCAACACAGGACTTCAGGCGAGTCGCGACGACATTCAGGAGCTTATCGCCAACGGGGTGGCCGTATGTGTCATTCACAAGCTTGAAGTTATCGAGGTCGACAAGGATGCTTGACCCTGCCGCCGGGAGCAACCGGTAAAAATGAACTATCAAGCAGACATCTATGCGACTGCTGCAGGCAATCTGCAACCACGCGGACCGGAACGCCTCTATGTCCAGCTCGGGACGGCGTGGCATTGAGCGCGCAGCGCCGCTCCGGGGCTGGCACCGCCAGCATTTCATCAGCGGACATCACTATTGATATAGTCAAGTTTATGTCCACAATCCGGACGTTCCTTTCCAAAAAAAAGAACATGGGTGTCCCGTTTCGTATCCTGCTCGTTGCGCTTCCCACGGTCTTCCTGCTTTCGCTGGTCGAGGCAAGCGTGCTGAGTCTGCGCGCGCGGCGCGCCGGCACTGATCCCTTCGACTGGAAAGCGATGGGCCTAAGCATGTTCGATCAGGTCGTCCGGCAACTCATCCTGATGGTGCCTCTGAGTCTGGCCGCGCCAGTCTTAGCGTTTGCGTGGCATCACCGTATTGCAACGATCTCAATCGGGCCGTGGTGGACCTTTGCGCTGCTCTTCATCGGGCAAGAGTTCTGCTACTACTGGTTTCACCGCGCCGCGCATCGCATGCGCTGGTTCTGGGCGACCCATGCAGTGCACCATTCGTCCAACCAGTTGAATCTATCGGCAGCGTATCGCCTTGGGTGGTCCGGAAAGCTGACGGGCAACACCATGTTCTACACGCCGCTGGTTTGGCTGGGCTTTGACCCGAAGCTGGTTCTCGCCATGCTAAGTCTGAACCTGCTGTACCAGTTCTGGATTCACACCAACTGGATCCCGCGCCTCGGCTGGCTCGAGACGATTTTCAACACGCCCTCAGCGCATCGCGTGCACCACGCATCCAACCTGCGCTACCTGGACGCGAACTATGGCGGTGTGCTGATCTTGTTCGACCGACTCTTTGGGACCTACATCCCCGAAAGCAAGGATGAGCCTTGCGTCTATGGCCTGGTCCGGCCTGTCACCAGCTACAACCCGCTGGTGGTGGAATTTGGGCAATGGACTGCCCTCGGGAAGGATCTGATTCGCGCCCGTTCGCTACGTGAAGTGGCTGGATTGCTCGTCATGCCGCCAGGCTGGCGCGCCGATGGGAACCACGAAACGACGGAGGCCTTGCGCGCGAGAGCCGTCATGGCGACCTCCATCTCAGTGCCGGAACTGCAGGGCGCCAGTAGCGCAGCCTGACGCCTCTGCCACCGCAGCAGGCGCACGGTGCGACGCAGGCTCGGCTCGAAGCGGGCCGGACAAGATCTACGATCTTCTCAAGACGGTCTCGGCCGACAAGGGGGTCGTCGCGGGGGACTACTGGTTCTATCAGAACGCCTGAAGCGGTAGCCTGGGTGAAGGCCGAAGCCACCGGAGCACTCCCAGTCTGGTTGGCATGCTGTGGGCGGCCAGCTCAC
>CAYNGZ010000410.1:0-4336 GCA_964396695.1 uncultured Pseudomonas sp. | reverse complement strand
TTCGTATGCGATGGTGCGAATGATCCCTCCGCTATCTTTTACCTCGCAGAGCACCTGCGTCGACGAGGTCTTCAGCCCGAACGGGGGCTCCGTCAGGACAACACCGCTCGGAATCGCGCCCCATAGCCGGAGGGCGGCACCGGTCGGCTTGTCGAGATTGGCAGCAAAATCGGGTATCAGAGGCAAGTACTCAGTCAGGATCAGGACCTTGTATGGCTTCAGGCGGGCCAGCACGCATGCAATGCGTGCATTGTCCAGATGGCCCAGCACCTGCCTGAGGAAAACCACGTCGCCTTCCGGCAAGGGCTCGCTTGTGATGTCCAGACACAGGAAGTCCACGTCAAGACTACGGAACCTCGCGCGGTTTGACTCAATGACTGCCTCGACCACGTCGCAGGCAATATATCGCGCGCAGGCCGGGCGGATACGCTTGCCGATATTGAAATCGCCGCAACCAAGGTCAACCACGCTGGGCCGCTGCGGCAATGAGCCCAGGTACGATGTTACGGCTCCGACATAGGTGTCGACCATCGTTGGATCGTGCGAAGTGCGCCCGCTGTAGAGATCGAGGCGGTCCTGCGCCACGCCCCACGCCCCGGTTTCGTAGACATGGGAAAAAACCTCGCCAGGCGTCTTTCCCTGATACAGCGCATCATCCCGGCGGATTGCGCGGCTTTGGTGGTATCTCAGCAGCCACGCCGGCACGTGCGGTTTCAGCCAGGATTTCAACCTCGGCAACAGCGCGGCATGAAAAGATTTGATAGCGCTATTCACATTACCTCCTGCCTAAAGCGGCGAGACGTGCGAGGCCGCAGCCAGGCGGGTCGCGGGCCCTCAATATACCCGGCATGCATGCTGGGCAACGTCTGTTACCCCACATTCGGGTGATGTCGCTACCCGCACGCCGGCGTTCGAGGCCTTATCCTTCAAAGACGGGAAATGGGACTACCCGAAGCCGCCTTTGCGCGCAGACACCGACTCACCAGGCATTTGTCCAGGATTGACCGGCCAGGTACGCAAGCGCACCGACGGGGACAGGCGGGCGTGGCCGAATGCCGCAATTCCCCATGGGAAAAACCGGAGACCTTCTCATGAGAACCATGATCCGCGACATCCTGACAGACGTGGCTAGACTGGACGTTCCGGTTGAATCACTGGATGACGATGCCGACCTCTACGACGCGGGGCTGACTTCTGTAGCCACCGTTCACATGATGCTTGCCATCGAAAACGCGCTCGGTGTGGAAATGCCCGACAACATGATCACACGCGAGTTGTTCCGCAGCATCAGTAAGCTGGCCGCCGCAGCCGAGTTGCTACGACAGACAAGGGAGGCCGCATGAGAAACCTACTTGCCAGCGTAGACTCTGGCGCCGCGCCGCCGGACGTTGCGGATGCGACCGCCATAATTGCAGCCGCTCACTCCGCCGCGGAAGAGGCAGCCCGCAACGCCGACGACGTCGATCGCGACGCGGTCTTTCCACATCAGGCATTCGCCGTGCTGCGCGACGCGCGGCTTTTGGGCGCCATGATTCCAGTTGCATATGGTGGAGGCGGTGCCTCGCTCGAGACCATTGCTCAAGTCTGCCGCAAGCTGGGTGAAGGCTGTGCATCGACGGGGATGATCTACGCCATGCACCAGTTGCAGGTGGCATGCCTGGTGAACCATGCAACGGGCAGTACGTGGCATGACGCCATGCTGCGCCAGATCGCAAGCGATCAACTGTTGCTGGCTTCGGCAACGTCCGAGGAAAGCATCGGCGGTGCACTTCGGACCAGCGGGTGTGCTGTCAATGTCGAAGGCGAAAAATTTCACCTGCTGAAGATGGCGCCGACGATTTCCTACGGCGCGCATGCGGACGGCATGCTTGTCACAGCGCGACGGCACCCCGACGCCGCACCCTCGGACCAGGTTCTCGTGAGCATGCTCAAGCCGGACTTTACGCTCGAATGCCTGTCGGGTTGGGACACCCTGGGCATGCGCGGCACCTGTAGCAATGGCTTCCGTCTTGAGGCACGCGGCCGAGCCGAGCAGGTGCTGCCGGTGCCATTCGGCGAAATTGCGGAGGCGACCATGGCACCCGTGTCGCATATCCTCTGGGCCTCGGTATGGATCGGCGTCGCTGCCGATGCGGTCCAGCGCGCCAAGACCCTGTTCCGTAGCCAGGCCCGCGCGCGACCGGGCAGCTTGCCTCCATCCGCGGTGCGCGTGGCCGAAGCGGTGTCGATTCTGCACATGATGGAGGGCCGGGTAGAACTGGCGCTCGCCCATCACAGGCTTCGACACACTGGGCAAAATGCCGGCACGCCAGTGGCTTATGCCCTCGCCGCCGAAATGAATACCCTCAAGACAAGTGTCTCCACGCTGGCGCTCGAGGCCGTTCAGATCGCCATGCTGGTGTGCGGCATGGCGGGCTACAAGCAAGGAACGCCTTACAGCCTCGGGCGCCATCTGCGTGACCTGTGGTCTGCACCGCTGATGATCAACAACGACCGCATTCTGACCAATACCGCCAACCTGTTGCTGGCGGATCGTTCCTCCTGAGGACTGAATATGGACATCGCAAGAGATCTGCGTGATCTTTGCTGCGGCAACGCTCAAGCTGGTCAGGACAGCTCATCAGCGCGTGCTGCAGCGCCGGTCACGCCTACCTTTCTGGATTCCCTGATAGACGCCGGCATCCTGATCCCCACTGGCGTCGACGGTATCTATGGCCGCGGCAGGGTGTATGAATCCATTGCCGAAGGGATTGACGCATTGATTACCGAAATCGGTGCCGACCAGCAGGCGGAAATGATGCGCTTCCCGCCAACGACCCCACGGCAGGATCTTGAAGAGAGCGAGTATCTCAAGACGTTCCCCCAACTGGCCGGGACCGTACACAGCTTCTGCGGCAATGATCACGATCACTTCCGGCTGATGGACAAGCTCGACCGGGGCGAGGACTGGACCGATCAGCAGCGGCCCACCCGTGTAGTGCTGACGCCCGCGGCTTGTTATCCGGTCTACCCGGTGCTGGCACGGCGGGGGCCGCTGCCGCCAGAGGGGCGGGTGGTCGATGTCTTCTCATACTGCTTCCGTCACGAGCCCTCGATCGAGCCCACCCGCATGCAGATGTTCCGCATGCGCGAGTACGTGCGGCTGGGCACGCCTGAACAGATCCAGGCATTCCGTCAGATGTGGATCGCACGTGGACAGAAGCTTGCTGATGACCTGCAAGTGCCGCATACCATCGACCTGGCCAATGATCCATTCTTCGGGAGGGGCGGCAAGCTGGTTGCGGACAACCAGCGCGAGCTCAAGCTGAAGTTCGAGTTGCTGATTCCGATCAACGACGGCGCGCCTCCAACGGCGTGCATGAGCTTCAATTATCACGTGGACCACTTTTCCACTGTCTGGCCCCTGCGCACAGCCGACGGCGAGAAGGCACACACGGGTTGCGCAGCGTTCGGTATCGACCGGCTAACGCTGGCGCTCCTGCGCAACCACGGTCTGGATCTGTCGGGCTGGCCGCGTGAGGTGCGCGCACTGCTGGGCGGCATCTGACCAGCTTCCGGACTGGCGGAAAGGCAAAAGGGAAATGGGAGACGATTAGCACCTCCCGTTTCCCTTTCGGCATTGCACGATGCACGACTGGCACGCTTATGCAGGGATCCTGCGCGCCGTCACCTGCTGCAGGCCAGACGTGATGAACTTGTTGTCCCCACTGCTGGCTGACACGCCAGTATGGGAATCCACCACACAGTCCGAGCCAATCCTTACCCCCGGATAGATGGTGGCCCTGGTGCCAAGGAAGCACCTTGCGCCAACCGCCGCATCACCGTTTAGGATCACCCCCGGCGAGAGCACGGAATAATCGCCCACGGACGCGCCGTGGGCCACGTTGCTATAGACGTTTGCAAGCACGCCGTCTCCGAGGACAGTATTGCGGTTGACGATGCTGAAAGGGCAGACCACAGCGCTGCGGCCGACTAGCGCAGAACTCGATACCATGACTGAACCATGCACGTAGGTGGGTATCTGGACGCCTTTTTCCGCCAGCCGCAGGATGACATTTTGCCGTGCCGCGACGGAGCCCAGGGCCACCACCACCACCTGGCCGGCAAGGGGCACGTAATCCCAGGTGGTGCCCAGGTTGGGCAGATCAATTCCAGATGGCCGCCTGGCTGCGTCATCGTCGATGAACCCCGCAATGACGGGTCCACTGCCCAAGGACTCCTGATACAGGTACTCGAAGACCTCCAGGCCAAATCCCCCTGCACCGGCTATCACCACTGACCGGGCCGAAAACGCGTCAACAAGCGGCATGATGGTATGTCCTTCGGCGAGCCTTCA
>CAYNGZ010000409.1:2792-4337 GCA_964396695.1 uncultured Pseudomonas sp. | reverse complement strand
TTTGGGTCTAGCACTCAAGTAGGCCTTGGTCGTGGCTTCGTCACTGAGGGCGCGGCGCACCTGGATTTCCATGTTCAGGCTTTCGAGGGTGCCGGGCTTGAGCGCGTACTGCGCTTCCTTGCCGTCACGCGTGCCTTTGGCGGTGTTGTTCTTCCAGTCGAAATTCACACCCACCAGCTTGCTGAACCAGGCCACTTTGCTTTTTTGCTCATAAGTGGATGAGGTCACGGTCTTGCCATCGAAAGTGAAATTGCTGGTTTCGGTGGCCGAGGCCAGCGGCGCCGTGGCAGCGAATACATAGCGATAGCTGTTGGTGCCGGTTTTCTCCAGCGTACGCGTGGCGCTACCGTTGAGCGTGCCCAGCTTGCTGTCGATGGTGAACTTGTAGGAGGCCGTGAAGGGTTGCACATCCCAGGCGTGGGCGAACGGGGCAAGGGCCGTCGTCAGGGTCAGCAACAGAATGCGGCGCATAAGGGGCTCCTCTGGCGGCCGGCGTTGATCAGGTGTGCCGGCGGCGTGCTTTGATCCGTGGAACGTATCAGTAGCGAAGGCTGACCGGTTGCGTCAGGGATTGGCCGTCAAACCGGGGGCTGCCATTCTCGAACTGCAAACGCCCATCTGCCATCCAGCCTAACACTTGCGGATATAGCCGATGTTCGCTTTTGTGTACGCGTTCCGTGAGCGATGTTTCGTCATCCCCTGGCAGTATAGGCACGATGGCCTGACACACCACCGGGCCACCGTCCAGCTCGGCGGTGACGAAATGAATGGAGCAACCATGTTCGGTGTCGCCCGCTTCGAGCGCGCGGCGATGCGTGTGCAGGCCCTTGTACTTGGGCAGCAGGGAGGGGTGGATATTGAGCAGGCGCCCTTCGTAATGATTGACGAAGAGCGGGGTCAGAATACGCATGAAGCCCGCCAGCACCACCACATCCGGTTGCCACGCATCGATCTGCGCGATCATCGCGGCATCGAAGGCCTCGCGGCCCTCGAAGTCCTTATGGGATATGACAGCGGTGGGGATGTTTTGGTTCCGTGCGCGGGTGAGGCCGTAAGCCTCACCCTTGTTGGAAAGCACACCCACGATTTCGGCCTTGACCTCACCGGCGGCAATCGCATCCATGATGGCTTGCAGATTGCTGCCGGAGCCCGAAATCAGAACGGCGATTTTCAGCATCAGGCAAAGACTACTGTCGGTTCGGCGTGCGTGGACGGCACGATCTCACCAATGCGCCAGGCGTTTTCGCCGGCGGCGGTCAGGTGGGCAATGGCGGCATCGGCGTTTTCAGCCGAGACCACGACGATCATGCCGACGCCGCAGTTGAAGGTGCGGTACATCTCGAAGCGCTCGACGCCACCGTTCTGCTGCAGCCACTGGAACACGGGTGGCCAGGTCCAGGAGGATTCATCGACGCGGGCGTCGGCGCCTTCGGGCAGCACGCGCGGCAGGTTGCCGGGCAGGCCGCCGCCGGTGATGTGGGCGAGCGCGTGCACCGGCAGCTTCTCGATCAGGGAGAGCAGGGGCTTGATGTAGATGCGGGTCGG
>CAYNGZ010000409.1:0-2692 GCA_964396695.1 uncultured Pseudomonas sp. | reverse complement strand
TTGAGGTGGCCGGTGGCGTAGTAGTCGAGGAAGAACAGGGGCTCGGCGCCGCAGACCACGAGGTCGTTCACGCACATGGCGACGAGGTCGATACCGATGGACTCGTGCTTCTTGAGCTGCAGGGCCAGCTTCAGCTTGGTGCCGACGCCGTCGGTGCCGGAGACCAGCACCGGCTGCTTGTAGCCGGCCGGGATTTCGCAGAGGGCGCCAAAGCCGCCCAGGCCGCCCATGACTTCCGGGCGCGCAGTGCGCTTGGCGACGCTCTTGATGCGTTCGACCAATGCTTCACCGGCGTCGATGTCTACACCGGCGTCCTTGTAGCTCAGGGAGGGTTGCTTGCTCATGATCCAGGCCTTTAGGGGGGATTCAGGGGTAACGACCGTGTCCGGGGAGTACGCTGAAATACGTGTGGCGAGATTGCCCGCGCAAGCATTTCAGAGTAACCCGCCGTTGCCGGTCTGCGAAGGCGCGCGATTTTATCAGGCTTGAGGGGCAGCGGCCATCCTCGGGCCGACGGGCAGAGGCATATCATGTTAAAAAAACCGAAATTCCCCGTGCTGGTGACCTCGCTCATGGCTGTATAAGGTATAGCTGTTAACCGGCTATCGTTATGACAGAGTGAAAACTTCCATCGACTGCGTGAATGTTCTGCTTGGGCGTGTGGTCACAGCCTTGCTCAAGTCTGTTCATGTGGTCTGTTCCAGCCGCTTATAGTCGTCGGGAATTCTCCATGCGTTTGTGTACATTGCTTTTTGCAGGCTGTTTGTCGTTGGTCAGCCTGGCGAGTCACGCCCAAACCGTTAACGGTCTCTATCAAGTGCGCGAGCCGGTCAGCGGTCAGGCCCCGGAAGAGCGCGATCAGGCCACCCAGCGAGCACTGGAAACCCTGGTGTTGCGTCTGACCGGTGACGCCAAGGCTGCGCAGAGCCCGGGGTTGGCGGCGATTCGCAAGGACCCGCAGCAGATCATCAGCCGATATGGCTATGACGCCGGCCCGCCGGAAAGCCTGCAAGTCGACTTCGATCCGGTGAGCACCGATCGGGCATTGCGTCAGGCGGGGCTGGCCTTGTGGGGCGCCAATCGGCCGTCGATTCTCGGTTGGTGGCTGAACGACTCGACCGAAGGCTCCAGCCTGGTGGGCGACGGTCAGGCCAGTGCCACGCCGTTGCGGCGTGCGGCCCAGCATCGCGGTTTGCCGTTGCGGCTGCCCCTGGGTGACCTGAATGAGCAGATCGTCGCCACTGCGCCGCATCTTGAAGGTAACGATCCGGCGCCGCTGCATGGCATCTCTGAACGTTACGGCGCGGACGCTCTGTTGGCCGTGCATGCGCGGGAAGAGGGCGGTCAGTGGCAGGCCAAGTGGCATTTATGGTTGGGTGACCAGCGCGAGCAAGGCAGTGTACAGGGGGCCGACAATGCGGCGATTGCCGATGCGGTGTTGCTGGCGGTGAGTCAGCGCCTGGCACCACGTTTTGTTGCCAGGCCAGGAGCGTCCACCGAGCAGTTGCTTGAGGTGCAAGGCATGAATCTGGAGCGCTACGCAGTGCTGGGGCGCTTGCTTGAGCCGTTTGGTGCGCACCTGCAAAGTGTCGAGGGTGACCGGATCGTGTATCGAGTCAACGGCAGTGCCGAGCAACTGCGAGCGCAGTTGAGTCTGGCGAAGTTGCAAGAAGTGCCGGCGGGCGTTGCACCTGCACCGGTTCAGTCTGCGGTCGGTGGTGTGGCACCTGCGGTTGCCCCGGCACCCGCGCCCAAGGCGCAGTTGAGTTTCCGTTGGTAGATTTTTCTTTCTTTATATAGAAGCTGGAGTGATTCATGGCCGATACGCGGCGTTGGGTGTGGCTTGGTGGGGTAGCCCTGCTGTGCACATTTGTGTACCTGTTGCATCCGATCCTTACACCGTTCCTGGTGGCGCTGTTGCTGGCCTATCTGTTCGACCCACTGGTGGATCGCCTGGAAGCATTTGGCCTGTCGCGAACCTGGGGGGTGGTTGCGGTGTTCGCGCTGTTCACCCTGGTCGTCATGACATTGTTGCTGGTATTGGTGCCGATGCTGGCCAAACAGCTGTTCCGTTTGTATGAGCTGGCACCACAAATGCTCGATTGGTTGCAGCACACGGCGATGCCTTGGGCGCAGTCGAAACTCGGGTTGGTGAATGGGTTCTGGAAGTTCGACAAGGTCAAGGCCGCGATCACCGAGCACATGGGGCAGGCCACTGACATCGTCGGTATCGTGCTGAGCCAGGCAACGGCATCGGGCCTGGCGTTGATCGGTTGGCTGGCCAATCTGGTGTTGATCCCGGTGGTGAGTTTTTACCTGTTGCGCGACTGGGACTTGATGATGGCGAAGATCCGCAGCCTGTTGCCACGTAATCGCGAAGAGCGTGTGGTATCGCTGGCGGACGAGTGTCACGAGGTGCTCGGCGCATTTGTTCGCGGACAATTGCTGGTGATGCTGGCGTTGGGTGTGATCTACGCGGCGGGCCTGATGCTGGTCGGGCTGGAGCTGGGGCTGTTGATCGGTCTGATTGCCGGTCTGGCAGCGATCGTGCCGTACATGGGCTTTGTGATCGGGATCGGCGCGGCGTTGATCGCCGGGTGATTCGAGTTTGGTGGCGACCTGTATCGGAGGAACGGGAGTGTCGTGGGTGTCCGGGTCGGCCGGGGTCTAGGAGGGATGGGTGTGAACGCGG
>CAYNGZ010000408.1:0-4360 GCA_964396695.1 uncultured Pseudomonas sp. | reverse complement strand
GGATTCTCCCGGGGGGCTGCAAATGGTCGCATTGAGGCCGCGTCCATCAACCTGGTAGCTTCTCAAGTCCGTCTGCACTTACCTTGGTGAGCGATCTTCGACGTACCCATCGCGGTTGGTGACTCTCGATCCGTCGGTAAACACATCAAATCGATCGGTAATAGCTTTGCCCCCACTGGAATAGGGATTCGCCCCCTTCACCGCGCCATCGGTAAAGACGTCGCGCATGCCATTGCCGGCATGGGCAACGCCAGCAGAAAGCGCGGCACTTGCCGCAACGAGCAAAATGACGTTCTTCAACATGTCCACTCCTTTTCGGGTGATTACAAGGTTCCGTTCACTACGACTTGTGCGTTGCGGAGCTGAGCCGGGACGCCGCAAGGTTTCGACTCGGACAGGACGATCGCTTGTCCTTGGGATGTAGTGTGCGCAATAGAACTCACGCATTGATCCGCTAAAGATCAAATTTTCATCACGGCGCACCACTGAGGCTTTCCCCCGGGCGGCATGGCCAATGCGCAGCGTTCTCCCCCGCGCGTCGCTGTCCTATTGGGCACTCGGCGCCGCCTGCGCGCGAGTCAGGTGCTCGAGAACGGCCTTGCGCTCTATCTCGGCGGCAGCACGCGCGGTAAAGATGCGGTAGACATAGTCCATCAAGACTTCTTCCTCTTTCATTTTTCGCATATTGAGGAAGGCCATATGTCCGATCACCTTGCCTCGGCTGTCCTGGATCGGCAAGCCGTAATAGCATTCGAAGCCCTGCTCCCGCGGAAACTGGGCACCAATCCCTTCCGGATAGAACACTGGCGCGCCGTGCTCAAAAACGGCCTCGCATGGTGTACCGGCGAGGTCATATTCGATATTTTCGCGAAAATCGTCCTTGAACCAGAAGGCCAGGGTGTGGACACGCCGTGGTGGCCAACCGGTGCACTCCGTGACAAAGGCGCAGGGAACGTCCAGCGCAGCGGCGAAGTGGCGCACCAGAGCGCGAAAGAATTCGTCGCCACAGGTGCCGGCAGTGCCTTCGACGATGTGCCTGAGAATGTCCTCCACGCGCTTGATCTGGGTAACATCCGTGTCCAGGCCGACCAGCCGCAACGGCTTGCCATTGGCATGGCGAATGGCGCTTCCCAGGGAATTGACCCACCGGTAACGCCCGTCCTTGTGCAGCAGCCGACACTGCTGTTGATAGCGCGGGCTGGCCCCTTCGATATGCCGTGCCAATGCTTGCTCGACGGCTGGCAAATCCGCGGGATGCACCCGTTCCTTCCAGGCCTCCAGGCTGTCCGGGACTTCCTCTTCCCCAAAACCGAGCATGGCCTTCCAGCGCTGCGACAGGTGAACCTGGTTGGTCTGGAAATTCCACTCCCAAAGACCGTCATCGGCGCTGCGCATCGCCAGCGCGTAACGCTCTTCGCTCGAGCGCAGCGCGATTTCCTGCTGTCTGCGCTGCTCCACCGACAATGCAAGCTCGTTTTGGGCGGAAGCCACGCGGTCACGCAGGTCCGTGACGAGTTGGCGAATCTGATGGAATTCGACAGGTGTGCCGCGGCCAGCGGCATCATCGCGTGTGACCTCGGGCGCAGCACAGTTGCGCAACAGGGCACCGAGCGGACGACCGATGAAGACCTGAATGGCAAGTGCGAGAACGCCAAGCAACAGTGCCAGCCCGATTGCCGCAACCAGCGCGACACCCGTGCGAGTGCCCGGCGGGCTTGCGCCAGGCACCCAACCGAGCAACAAGTAGCCAATCAGCAGCACGCTGATCACCGCCGGCGGAAGCAGCAGCTTTCCCCTCAGGCCCATCTTGATTTCCCTTCCGGTACCACCCCTGTCCGACTCGGATCGCAACAAAATGGCCTTTGCATTACGCCTTGCCCGGCCATGATCGAGGCATGCCACGCCTACACCACCTCACGTGACCCTGCTGGCGCGAGCCTTACCTAACATAGCCCACGATTCCGCCACCAACCAGTGCTGCAGAGGCATACCGGCACCTGCGCAGGTGCGGGTTGGCGGACTAATTTGACTGCCGCGTGAGAGTTTCGTGAGCTTTGTCGGCCAGAGTGACACTCAGTGCAATCGCCGTCGACAGGACCCGTATGTCAGCCACCACTCTCCACCCAGATCCGGGAGCCGCGATCCCGCCACGAGCCGGGATCGGCTTGCGTGCTCCCCACTACCGGCAAGTCCTGTCGGAAGCCTCGTTCACGGGCTGGTTCGAGGTCCATAGTGAAAACTACTTCGGTGATGGCGGCCAGCCCCTGCACTACCTCGCACAGGTGCGGGCCAACTACCCGCTGAGCCTGCACGGGGTCGGCCTGTGCCTGGGTGCGACGGACCGGCCGGACCGCACGCACCTGCATCGCCTGGGCGCCCTGATCCGGCGCTTCCAGCCAGGACTGGTATCCGAACACCTAAGCTGGGGTCGCATCGGGGAGCGCTACCTCAACGACCTCCTCCCTCTGCCCTACACCGAGGAATCGCTCGCGCTCGTGTGCGCGCACGTGGCGGAAGTACAGGACTACCTGCAACAGCAGTTGCTGGTGGAAAACATCACCAGCTATCTCCGGTTCACCCACTCGACGATTCCCGAGCCGGAATTCATCGCGGCGTTGGTGGCGCGCACGGGCTGCGGCATCCTCCTTGACGTCAACAACGTCCACGTCAACGCGGTGAACCACGGCACCGATGCATCGGCCTATATCGATGCGATTCCCGTGGGTGCCGTGAACGAGATCCACCTGGCCGGCTTTGACCAAAGCGACGGCATGCTGATCGACACCCATGGGCAGCGCGTGGCGGAGCCGGTATGGAGCCTCTATCGGCGTGCACTTGCCCGCTTTGGCCCGGTTCCTACCCTGATCGAATGGGATACCGACATTCCCCCGCTCGAGGTACTCCTCGAAGAGGCGCGCAAAGCCGACCAGATGCTGGAGACCACCGATGCCTTCATTACATGAAATCCAGGAATGCTTTGCCCGTGCGGTGCTCGAGCAGGATACGGCCGCATTGTCCGGCCACATTGTGGGCGGCGCCATCGACGCGCAGCGATGCCTCGGCATCTATGCCGCCAACGTGCGCCACAACTTGTGCGAGGCCCTGCGCGCCGTATTCCCCGTGATCGAGCGCCTGGTGGGCGAATCCTTCTTCGATGCGACGGCGGGCCGGTATATCCGTGCCTGCCCTTCCACCAGCGGCGACATCCAGCGCTTTGGCAAGAGCTTTCCCGACTTCCTCGCGCAATTCGGGCCGGCGGCGGGCCTGCGCTACCTGCCCGATGTGGCGAGGCTCGAATGGCTCATGCATGAGGTGTTCCATGCGGCTGATGCCGGCCTGCTCGCGCTGGAGCGCCTGGGCGCGCTCGCCGAGGCCGACGCCACGGTCCTGCACCTCACGCTGAACCCGGCCTGCCGCCTGCTTGCGTCGCCGTTTCCTGTGCTGCATATCTGGCGGGCCAACCAGCCGGATACCGTGGACGATACCGGGATCGACGCCGACATCGGCGGCGACTGGCTGCTGGTCAGGCGAAGCGGCTTTGTCGTCGAAGTGCAGTACCTGGCGGTCGGCGAATACGTCATGCTCGATGCATTGGCCGGCGGCGCCGCGCTCGAGCCGGCATATCAGCGGGCGCTGGAGGCTGCGCCCGGCTTCGCGCTGGCCGACTTTATCCAGCGACGCATCCTGGACGCGACCATCATTGACTTCGACGCCTGCGCCGCCTGCCTTATCCCCGCGCCAGGTCGATCGTAAAGGCAGTGCCCTTGCCGAGCGCGCTACGCACACGGATCTCGCCGCCGTGCAACTGGACTATGCGCCGGCTGATGGCCAGCCCGAGGCCGACGTTGCTGCCATTGTCAGACTCCGTACGCTCCACCCGGTAATAGCGGTCGAACACGCCCTGCACCTGGCTCGCATCTATGCCCTGGCCGGTATCGCGCACGGTCAGTTCGACACGCTCGCCGGCGGGCTGGACATCGACGCTGATTTCGCCGCCCGCAGGTGTGTAGCGCATGGCGTTCTCGATCAGGTTTTCCAGCACCCGTTCGATCATTCCAATATCGGCGCTGACTGGCGGGCAGGCGGGTCCCGAGGTCGCCAACAGGGCGAGCCCGCGCTTGTTTGCCGCCAGGGCGAACTTCTGGACTACGTCCTGCGCCAGTTCCGACAGCGGGAAGCTTTCCAGGCGCGGGTGGACCTCCCGCGCTTCCAGCTTGGTCAGGTCAAACAGATCCTGCACCAGCTTGCCAAGGCGCTCACAATGCCTGGTGGCCACCTGCAGGTAGCCATTGCGGTCATCAGGCGTCAGCTCTTCGGCCTTCAGCAGCAGCATTTCGAGGTAACCCTGCATCGATGCGAG
>CAYNGZ010000407.1:0-4373 GCA_964396695.1 uncultured Pseudomonas sp. | reverse complement strand
TGCCCGCCAACAGGTCCAGACGATTACCGGCTTCCACCAGACCGCTGTTGACCAGATCGTTGCCGGCGGCCGCCGACAGGTTGTTGCTGGCACGCAAGGTACCGGCGTTGTTCAGGTCCTTGCCGGCGATCAGGCTGACGTCTTTACCCTGGATCAGCGCGCCATTAGGAGCCAGACGATTGTTGGCGTTGGCCAGGTACAGCACTGGCACCAACACCTGCTCACCGTTCACCTCGGCGTTTTCCATCCAGACAATATCGTGGGTCAGGGCCGCGACCTGTTCGGAGGTCAGGCTCACGCCCAGTGACAGGTTGAGTTGCTGCTTGCTGGTGATGGCGTTGTTCATCAGGTACTTGAACAGGGCATCGTCTGAGGTCTGGCCGTCGATGAAACGCTGGCCGGTACGGGCGACCACGGCTTGCTGAATCAGCTTTTGCTCGTAGAGGCCGTCACCCAGACGCTTGGCGCTTTTATCCGGATCGTAGCCGAGGTTCGCCAGCAGGTAGTCCGAACTCATGAACTGCTTGAGGTCGGTGAGCACCGGGTTGGTTTCGATCAGGTATTTCTGCGGGTTGGACTTGAACGAGGTATCCGGCAGGCCCTGAACACGGGCCACGGTCTGACTGGCCACGGGTGTACCGATCAGCGGAGTGCTGACTGTCGGGGCAGTGATCGAGGCGCCGGGAGTTTGAGTATTCACGGGCGGCACAAGAGGCGCGACCACAGGAGCGGTCACGGTGGCCAACGGGTCACGTTGGTTGAGCGGCAGTGTTGGTACGCTCAGGTCCGGACCGGTAGCGAGCGCGCTATGACTGGCGCCATCGACATGCACGGCACCTACCTGGGTGATAGCCCCAACATTACTGTCATGGCCGGGCAACAGCAGGGTGCCGCCATTGTCGGCGGGAGCACTGACATTGATCGCGCTGGCGCCCACGTTGCTGTCGGTGATCTGGCGGGTGATCCGGCCCAGTTGCCGGTCGCTGGAGGCGACTTGGGCGATGTCACCGATCTGGATGCTACGTGCCTGCACATCCGGCAGGCTTTGTTGACGCTGAGCGGTGCTGACCGAGGCGCTGCCCATGGTCCAGCTTTGCGGGCCGATGTTGGCCTGGGTCGCCTGCTGAGCCGCCCCACCTTGCCCGCTCAAGCGAAACAGGCCGTTTTGCCCAGTGGGCAGGCTGAAGCCGGGCAGAGCCAGCGGATTGACCTGTCGCTGGGCCAGGTCCGGTGGCAATTGCGGATTCAAAAAGATGACGGTCTGCTTAAAAAAGGGGACAGATTTATTTTCCCATCTCAGACTTTTCCCTTGGTCTGCCTTGACCTTTAAAAAATGGAACAGATTTATTTTCGACGACAAAGATCGTTTATCAATAAATAAATCTGTCCCCTTTTCGCTGAAAATAAATCTGTCCCCTTTTCGCACGGGTCAGCAAGGGCAGATGTCAGGAAAAATGGGCACGCTAAACATGTTAAGTAAGTGCCATTCAAATCTGTCCCCTTTTCGCGCCATCGGAAGGCAAGACGTGAAAGATCCACCATCGACACATCAAAAAATCTCGTGCCTAAGCAAACTAAATCCTCCCTCTACTTTTAGTGCATCCATTAACTCAAGAGAGCGATTTGTCGCATTTACATAAAGCAGAATCGGGTAATCCGAAAATGCTTGCTCTACAGGTTCGCCATCAAAAGGGTCAATATTATTCTTCAGAACGAAGTGCTCCGAACTATTGGAGCCATGAAGGTAATAAATACCTCCATGATAAGTACTGTCTCTTTCCTCAAGTAAAACCCCTACAAGTTCTTCTACCTGTGCCCTTGCCAAAACCAGGCTCAAACATTTCGTTCCATACAAATCATAAGTCTTCATTTTGGTAGCACTACGCTTGGTGCTCGGCTTGTAGCTGCAGCCGAAGAGTCATAAATCATAAAGTTAACTTCACGACCTGCCTGTGAACTTAACTCGCTAGCCAGGTCCCTCAATCCGAGAGCTTGCAAATCTCTTGCACTCAATGGGCCAGTACGCGTTCCACCGCTTCTAACCCCGATACCTAAAGATTGAGCACGTTGCAACAGCTCTGGACTTGCCAGTGCCACATCGAAATCGCTAACCCTTCCTGCATCAAATGCTTGCCCAGTTTTAAAGCTTTGCCCCGTTACGGAGCTACCTTGAAGAATGGGCTCTACATCTCCATAACCCGCACGGGATAGGCCATCCCGCATATCCGACCCAAAACGTGCGAAGTCATCTGCGCTTGCAAAACCACTAGGAATTACTGCCTCTTTTACACCCCCCGCCACCTCGCCAACAACAATCGCTTCCCTCAAAGCCCCTTTGCCAAGAATCGACCCAAGAGCCTTTCCAACCCAAGACATCGGCAACGGCACAAGCGACCCAATGGCCAGCGCGTCACTCTTGGCTTTTGCATCCCCGGCTTCAATCCAACGCTTGGTCTCTGGATCATTCAAATCTATGTTAGCCCCCACTGCCACGCAAGAGGCATCGCCGCAGGGCATGAAACGTGGATTGAACGTTGCTCCATCTACCTGGAATGATGAGCGAAAGCCACCTTGAGCATCGAGCACACGACCAGAAAGCCGATCACGTACCTCCTCGCCAACCGTTGGCGTTTTGTTCCAATCATGATCAGGCGCTTTAGGGAACGCGGCCCAATTGTAATTGTTGGTCGACTCCCGAATGTAAGCCACCACATCAAGATCAAGCTTGGCTTGCTGTTGAACGTATTGACCGTTCCCCAAGTCCACCCATTTTGCCGAGGAGTCATAGATCTCGTCTTTGGTGGCAACCGTGTCGGTTCCCGCCACAATGTCGGTTCCGTTGACGTTGGAAAGCCGAAGTTGCTCTTCGATTTGCTCGGCGCTGTACTTTCCACCACTGCGCTCAGCCAGTTGTTTGGCGAGATCCTTGTCTTCCTTGTGCAGTTGCCTGTTGTACTGCGTTGCATTCTTGGCAACCCAAGCCCCCTTCTCGAGCTTGCTCGCATCGACATCCTTTTGTGCTGCGGCAGCCAGAACGCCAACGATCTGAGAGCTCATGGTCAACAGGGTTTTGTCACCCTTGACCAAGTTGTCCAGATGCCCGACCAGCGCCTCATTCGCTCCAGCCGCCAAGGCTCCCGTCTTGAAGTCCCCACCGGTTGCTTGAGCCAGTAGTCCACCCACCATGGCGTGAATCGCGACCTTCGGCAGGGAGCCATCGGCAACCACTCCTTTCGTGTAATCGCCTACCGCGTTAAAACTAGCCGCCGCCAAGGTGTTGAACAAAGCGCTCTTCAGGGCATCGCTCATGCTGCCGCCCTGCCCTAACGCCTTGCTCAGCAGCGTGGAGGTCGTATTTTGCAACACCTGATTCCCGGCAAACTGAGCCGCGCCTGTCCAGGTATTCAGCGCTGGCCCGACGACCTTGCCTGTTAATTCGTCGGTCTTGGTCCCCGTCCAACCGTCGAAATAGGCTGCCGTCAGGCCCGCTGTAACACCTGAAATGACATAACCCTTGATGGCATCGGAAGAAGTCACGTCCTTGAATACAGCGCCTAGATTGCCGCGATTGTTGACTGCGCTAACGGTGGCGTTTGTTGATGCATTGGCAGCTACGACACCCGCCGCAGCCCCCACAGCACCACCGCCTGCCATAGCGGCAACAGCGGGGCCGACGACAGCCGCCATGATGATCGCAATGATTATTTGCGAAGCGGGCCCGAGTCCCGAGTTGTCGTACTTGAACGACTCATGGATTTCCTTGACCAACTTCCAGTCCACATCACCGCGTTTTTCAGCGTCCTTGAGCCACGCCAGCTTTGGATCAGCCTTAACCATTGTGTCGATGGTCTGGCTGACAGTGTTCTGGTTGATTTGCTTGACGTCGATGTGCAGGCCATCGACGGCTTTGATCGCAATATTTCCGGCGGCAACCATTTGACTCTGACGCAACGTTTCGTCGGTATTGCCCTTACCTTTGGACGAGACCCAAAACGCATTGTTGTTGCTCTTCTCATGACTCTCCTGATGCAGGTCCTTCACCCCTTCAAAGGTGATGGCGCCACCGCTTTGCAGCGTCAGGTCCTTACCGCTTTCCAGCTTGGCCACCTGATACTTCTGGTCCCCACCGCTGGCCAGTGTCAGATCTCCACCGGTCTTGATTTCACTGCCTACGTTAGTGACCTGAGTCACTTCATCACGCTGGGTCTTCTTGCTGCCCCAACCGCCTTTTTCCTTTTTGTCATACAGCGAGTAGTCGCTGTCTTGCGCAGCCAGCACATCCAATTGACCACCAGCCACCAGGTAAGCTTCGTCACCTGCGTTGATGCGGCTGGAAATCAGCGTCAGGTCCTTGCCCGCGCTCAGCGCTACAT
>CAYNGZ010000406.1:0-4388 GCA_964396695.1 uncultured Pseudomonas sp. | reverse complement strand
CTCGACGCGGCAGTCGAGGCTCGCCAGCGGATGATTGACGTCGCCTTGACCGCGCAATTCGACGGTGACCGAGAAGCTGCCCAGCGGAATATTGAAGTGCTCACCGAAGCGCTCCTGCATTTGCCACCAGACCAGCGTAAAACACTCGTCGAACGATTGGCCGCCGGAGTCGGTAGCCAGCAGGCTGGCTTCGGCACCGATGTAGCGCGCCAGGGGCTCGACCTGCGGCCAGGCTTCGGGCGTGGTGTAAAGGTGTGCGACGGCTTCGAAATCACAATGCAGGTCCAGCACCATGTCGGCGTCGCAGGCCAGTGTTTGCAGGGTCAGACGCTGGGATTGCAGTTGAGTGCTGGCGGTTTGCCGAGCCAGCGCGTTGCGCAGGCCGCTGCGGATCAGCTCAAGGTTATGTTGCGGATCGTCGTTCAGTTGACCTTCGATCTCATTGCCGACCTCTTCACTGAGGTCAACGAACCAGCGGTTGAAGTTCTGTCCGCTTTCCAGCTCGTAGCGGCCCAGTGGCACGTCCATCAACACTTGTTCCAGGCCAATCGGGTTGGCCACGGGCACCAGCACGATCTCGCTGCGCAGGCGGCCGGCGACTTCGAGTTCCGCAAGGCGCAGTTTGAGATGCCAGGCCACCAGCATGCCGGGCATTTCGTCGGCGTGCAGCGAGGACCTAATGGAGATCTTGCCTTTGGCCTGGGTCGGGCCGAAGTGGAAGCTGTGGATCTGTCGTGCAGTGCCCGGCAGCGGGGCAAGCAGGTCATGGATCTGGTGGCGCATGAAGGGAAAGTCCTAGTGGGTCGGCCCGAGAAAGGCCAGCCATCGGCGTTCAGCGAGGCGGAACAGGCCGACCAGCGCAAAGGTGACAGTCAGGTAAATCAGCGCGGCAATGCCGAACGACTGGAAGGTCAGGAAGGTCGCCGAGTTGGCATCCCGCGCCACTTTCAGGACGTCCGGGATGGTCGCGGTGAAGGCCACGGTGGTCGAATGCAGCATCAGGATCACTTCGTTGCTGTAATACGGCAACGAGCGGCGCAGGGCCGACGGCATGATCACGTAGGCATAGAGTTTCCACCCCGTCAGACCGTAGGCTTTCGCCGCTTCGACTTCGCCATGGTTCATGCTGCGAATCGCCCCGGCGAAAATCTCCGTGGTGTAGGCGCAGGTGTTCAGGGCAAAGGCCAGGATGGTGCAGTTCATCGCATCGCGAAAGAACGCGTCGAGCACTGGCTGCGCGCGGACCGCAGCCAGGCTGTAGATCCCGGTGTAGCAGATCAGCAGCTGGATATACAACGGCGTGCCACGGAACAGGTAGGTGTAGAACTGCACCGGCCAGCGCACGTAGAGCTTGTTGGAAACCCGGGCAATCGACAGCGGAATCGACACCAGAAAGCCGATGAAGATCGAGGCGCTGAGCAGCCACAGGGTCATCGCCAGGCCGGTGATGTGGTAACCGTCGGTATAAAGGAACGGTTTCCAGTAGTCCTGCAGTAGTTCGATCATCGTACGGCCTCCCGGGCACCGGCGGCATAACGGCGTTCAAGCCTGCGCAGGACAAAGTTCGACGCGCTGGTAATCACCAGGTAGATCAGCGCCGCCAACACCAGAAAAAAGAACAGTTGATAGGAGCTTTTACCGGCGTCCTGAGCGGCTTTGACCAAATCCGCCAGGCCGATGATCGACACCAGCGCGGTGGCCTTGAGCATCACCATCCAGTTGTTACCGATGCCCGGCAGGGCGAAGCGCATCATTTGCGGGAACACCACGAAGCGGAACCGCTGGCCACGTTTGAGGCCGTAGGCCGTGGCGGCTTCGACCTGGCCGCGAGGGACGGCGATGATCGCCCCGCGAAAGGTCTCGGTGAAATAGGCGCCGTAGATAAAGCCCAGGGTGATGACCCCGGCGCTGAACGGGTTGATTTCGATGTATTCCCATTCCATCAAGTCGGTCAGAGAGGTCAGCCAGGTTTGCAGGCTGTAGAAAATCAGCAGCATCAACACCAGGTCCGGCACGCCGCGAATCAGCGTGGTGTAGACCTGGGCGGGAACTCGCAGCAGTTTGACGCTGGACAGTTTGGCACTGGCGCCGAGCAGGCCGAGCAACACGGCCACCAGCAGCGACAACACCGATAATTTGATGGTCATCCAGGTGCCTTGCATCAGCAGCGGACCAAAGCCCTGCAAGCTGAAGGCAGAAAGCCCGAGGTTTTGTAGCAGTTGTTCGAACATAAAATCTGCAACCTGATAGCGTGAAAAAAGCGCCCATCACGAGGATGGGCGCCGGGCATTATTTGCCGCTGTACAGATTCAGATCACCGAAGTGTTTCTTTTGAATGGTCGCGTAGGTGCCATCATCGTGTAACGCTTTGATACCTTTATCGAGAAGGGCTTTGAGCTCTTTGTTACCTTTCGAGATACCGACAGCTGTTTTGGCTGGCAGCAAAGGATCGTTGACCGGCTTGCTGACTTCATAAGCAGCACCTTGTGGCGACTTCAAGAAGCCCAGTTCGGCTTGCAGCATGTCCTGGATCGAGGCGTCCAGACGACCGGAAGTCAGGTCGGCGTAGACCTGGTCCTGGTTGGCGTAGGCCTGAGTGGTCACGCCTGCCTTGTTCAGCACGGCCTTGGCGTAAGCTTCCTGGATGGTGCCCTGCTCGTAGCCGACTTTCTTGCCTTTGAGCGAGGCCACGTCAGAAAGGCCGGAGCCTTTCTTATAGACCAGAGCGGTCGGGCCGGAGAACAGCTCGCTGGAGAAGTCGATGACTTTTTCGCGGGCTTCGGTAACGGTCATGGAAGAGATCACGCCGTCGAATTTATTGGCTTTGAGGCCCGGAATCATGCCGTCGAAGTCGCTCTCGACCCATTTGCACTTGACCTTCAGCTCGGCGCAGATCGCGTTGCCCAGATCGATGTCGAAGCCCACCAGGCTGCCGTCGGCCGCTTTGGACTCGAACGGAGCATAGGAAGGGTCAACGCCAAAACGCAGTTCTTTGTATTCCTTGGCCGTGGCTACACCTGCGGCCATGCACAACGCCAGTGCAGAAAGGGTCAGCAATGCTTTTTTCATTATTAAATCCCTAAGAACCAATTTGAGCGCTTGTGGCGCGAAATTATTGTTACTGGAAAGCGTAAGACCTTATGAAAGTAGCAATTTCCGAACCAGAGTCCCGAACAAGCGTTTTAAAAGATGATTCAAGACGCGTCTGGATTGGATTTGTGCCCGAAAATGGGCATCGGCAATTTATCGCACCAAAGTAGCGCAACCTGTAGCGAGCGCGCACGCGTCCTCGCCACACGATTGCGTTGTGTTACTTGCCCGGCACCAGGGTCAGTCGCGTCTTGCCATACGCTTTGTCGAAGTTCTGTGGTTGCATCGGCAAGCTCATGTATTGGCCTTTGAGCCACGGGTCGATGCTGTTGAGATAGTTCGGGCTGGCCGGGTTACCGGATTGGCCGGTGCCATTCTGCCCCATCAACGGTTCGGCCTGGCCGAAGTCGACAATGAAGCGCATGGCCGGTACCAGCGTTACGTTGAAGTCCTGACCCCATGTGTAGGCGGCCATGTTCAATGTGGTGTGGTCACCGCCAGCGGACAGGGCGCCGCGCACGGTCTGGCCGCGGGTGTTTTTCCATTCATAGTGGTGCAATTTGCCCCACTGCCAGGTGCTGTGGTTGGTGCCCATCCGGTTCTCGCCGGCGGTGATGGCGGCGGCAAGGCTGCGGGCGAGAATGGTCGGTTTGTCTTCTTTCTGCGGTGTGCGGATGTCATCCCAGAACGGGCTGTCTTCGCGGCCCAGCAGATGATCGGCCTGGGCTGAGTAGGACAATTTACCGTTGGCGATAAACGCTTTCCACGTTGGGCTGGACTCCGGGCCGAGTTCGTCGAGGAAGATCTGCTTCATGCTTTCTTGCAGGAACAATTCGTAGATCGCTGCATCGGTCGAGGTCGGGCTGAGCTTGCCGTCGAACGCCATCAGGCGGCTGTAAGCTTCGCGCGCTTTGCCGGCTTCAGCGGCAGGCAGCGCGCTGATCGCCTGTTTGAGCGGCTGGGACATGCCTGGTGCTTCAAACATCTTTTTCAACTTGGCGGCGAACAGCGTGGTCTGGTCGTACTGCATGGCAATCATGCTGCGGCTGTCGTGCTTGCCGGCACCGGCCAGCTCGGCGATGCGCTCGCCACGCTCCGGTGCGGCCCAGGAATTGGACAGCTGCATGCCGTAACCGTGGGGGATGACCCGTTGGTTGGCGGTGCCGATCCAGCCTTGGGCCGGGTCCTGGTCGTAAGGGTGGAGCATCGGGTCGGCGTAACCGTCCCAGTCGTAACGACCCTCCCAGCCCGGCGATGGCAACACGCCTTCGCCTTCGCGGCGGTTCGGGAAGCGCCCG
>CAYNGZ010000405.1:0-4389 GCA_964396695.1 uncultured Pseudomonas sp. | reverse complement strand
GTCAGCTTACGGCGGGACTTTCACCCACAAGATTGCGCCCATGCTGGGCGCACATAAGAAAACGGCCTGCGGGCCGTTTTTTTTGCCTGCTCCTACGGGGGATATACGCATTCCTGAAAATATTTTGAGCAGGCTGTAACGAACCCGTATGACCTTTCTCTACTAGGGTAAGCAAGCGCACACGCTTTCTTGACCAAACCCACTACCGGAGAAACATCATGACTGCTACCACTCGCACCCTGTCCGCTGCCGCCATCGCCCTGGCCTTGGGTTCTGCCTTGAGCATCGCAGCTCTGCCAACCACCGCCCATGCCGCAGCCTCCGACATGGAGAAATGCTTTGGCGTCGCCATGAAAGGCAAGAACGATTGCGCCGCAGGCGCTGGCACCACCTGTGCCGGCACCTCGAAAGTCGACTACGAGAGCAACCACTTCAAGCTGGTGCCTAAAGGTACTTGCGAGAAGACTGCCAGCCCGACCTCACCGACCGGCTTCGGTCAACTGGCCGCCTACAAAGCCAAGTCGTAACCCCCACCTGCGCCTGAGTGTTGATGATGACCACTTCATTGCTGCACAGCGTACATCCTCACACTCAGGCGTTGGCGTCCAAGCTCCCGTCCCGTGCGGGGCTGGGGCTCAAGACCGGGCATTTCGGTGAAGTACTCGGTACTCGTCCGGACATCGGCTTCTTCGAAGTTCACGCCGAAAACTACATGGTGGCCGGCGGCCCGTTTCACCACTACCTGGGATTGATCCGCGAGCAGTACCCGCTGTCGCTGCATGGTGTCGGCCTGTCGATTGGTGCCGAGGGTTCATTGAACACCGAGCACCTTGACCGCCTCGCCAGTCTGATCGAACGCTATCAACCCCAATCTTTTTCCGAACACCTGGCCTGGTCGAGCCACGGCCCGGTGTTTCTCAATGACCTGCTGCCACTGGCGTACGACGAACCGACACTGCAACGTGTCTGCGAGCATATCGACCAGGTCCAGCAACACCTGAAACGTCCCATGCTGCTGGAAAACCCGGCGACCTATTTACAGTTCCAGCACTCCAGCATGGAAGAAGCCGACTTCATCACTGAAGTCATTCGCCGTACTGGCTGCGGCTTGCTGCTGGATGTGAACAACGTCTACGTCTCCTGCATCAATCATCAACGCGATCCATTGGCCTATATCGACGCATTGCCGTTGCACGCGGTGGGCGAGATTCATCTGGCCGGATTTGCCGAAGACACCGATAGTCTGGGTGATCGCCTGCTGATCGACGATCACGGAGCGCCCATCGATAACGCAGTGTGGGCGCTGTACACACATCTTCTGACGCGTATTGGCCCGATGGCCACACTGATTGAGCGCGACAACCAGGTACCTGCGTTCTCCGTGCTGCACGCCGAGGCCCGTCAGGCCGATGAGCTGCTGGGTTACACCGAGGCTCGCCCATGAGCACTCACGCCGATTTCGCTGCCGCCCTGCTCGACCCTCAACGCCCCTGCCCTGACGGGTTGTTCAGCGCCAACGGGGCTGATCCGGCCAGCCGCTTCGCGGTGTACCGAAACAACGTGCAGAGCTCGCTGATCAACGCCTTGACCGACAGCTATCCGGTGGTTTCGCAGTTGGTCGGGGATGAGTTTTTTCGGGCCATGGCCCAGCTCTACGTACAGACATCTGCGCCGTGCAGTCCGCTGATCAACGACTATGGCAACGATTTTGCCGAGTTCATCGAACACTTTGCCCCAGCCGCTTCGGTGCCGTACCTGGCGGATGTCGCACGCCTGGAGCGCTTGCGGGTGATGGCCTATCACGCAGCGGATGCCAACGCCGTCGAGCCGGCACAGATTGCTGCGACGCTGGGCACCCCCGAAGCCCTCGCAGAGCTGCGCATTCATCTGCACCCCGCAACGTTCACGCTGAACTCGACGTACGCCGTGGTTGCGTTGTGGGCCGCCCATCAGACTGACACGCCCCCTCAGAACCTTGAACCGTATCACCCGCAAAGCGCGCTGGTGCTGCGCAACGCAATGGAGGTCGAGGTCTTCGCCATCGACGTCGGCACGGCGGCCTTCATCCGCAGCCTGCAAAACGACTGTCCTCTCGGGCAGGCCGTCGCCGATGCCCTGAGCGCCGCACCGGCGTTCGACCTGAGCCAGTGCCTGGCGCTGCTGATCCGCCACAACGCCATCATCCACCTGCAACACGACAAGGTATCGCCATGAACGCGCGCACCGAACACCCGAACGCCATCATCCGTCTGATCGAATGGATCATCGATATGTTCGAGAGGATCCCCCACAGCTTGATCGCCTTCATTGCACGCTTCTCCATTGCGGCGGTGTTCTGGAAGTCCGGCCAGACCAAAGTCGAGGGCCTGGCCATCGACCTGTTCGACGGCACCTTCCAGCTTGGCATTCCGCACCTGGCGGACTCGACCATTCCGTTGTTCCAAAGCGAATATCACGTGCCACTGCTGTCCCCGGAGCTGGCGGCGCACCTGGCCGCCTTCGCCGAGCACTTTTTCCCGATCCTGATCCTCGTCGGCCTGGCCACTCGCTTCTCGGCCCTGGCGCTGCTGGGCATGACGCTGACCATTCAAACCTTCGTCTACCCGGACGCCTATCCGACTCATGGCACCTGGGCGGCGGTTCTGTTGTACCTGATGGCCAGAGGTCCAGGCGTGCTGTCGATCGATCAACTGATCGCCAAGCGTTATCGCTGAAGACGATCCAGTGCTTCGCCGCTGCGCTTGAACCACCCTGTCAGGTAGTCGGACAACACCTGCGTGCGTTTGGGCAAACCGCCCTGATACGGGTGCACCAGATACATCGGCATGCTGCGGGTCTGATAGTCGCGCAGCAGCCAGCGCAAACGGCCATCGGCCAATTCAGCCTGTAGCAAGTAAGAAGGCAGGCGTGCAATCCCCGCATGGGCAAGCGCCGCCTTCTTCAACAGGTTGTAGTGGTTGCTGGCAAACGGCCCCGAGACCCGCACCCGCAACAGCTCATGTTGCTGGTGATACAGCCACTCTTCGCGGCCACTGTAATGACTGTTGAGCAGGCAACGATGATCGGCCAGGTCCGCCGGTGTCTGCGGCT
The DNA here is from genome assembly GCA_964396695.1 of uncultured Pseudomonas sp. Taxonomy (GTDB): domain Bacteria; phylum Pseudomonadota; class Gammaproteobacteria; order Pseudomonadales; family Pseudomonadaceae; genus Aquipseudomonas. The sequence continues at coordinate 1,299 of CAYNGZ010000405.1, read as the reverse complement.
CACCAAACTGCTCGAGATAAACCGGGCTGGCGCAGGTCATCTCGTGCCAGGCCAACAGCGGCTTGGCCACCATTCGCTCGTCGTTGGCCACCTCTGAACGAATCGCCAGATCGAAGCCATCCCGTGACAAGTCGCGGTAACTGTTGTTCAACTCAAGTTCGATCTGCACCTCGGGGTACTCCCGGGAAAACTCCAGCAGCAGCCCATCGAAAAAAGTCTCCCCCAACGACACCGGCACCGTCATGCGCACGGGTCCCGCCATATCGTCCTTCAAACGTGCCAGGGCCTGACGTGCCCGCTCGACCTGAATCACCAGTACCTGAGCTTGCGGCAACAACGCCGCACCGGCCGCCGTCAGGCTCAGGCGTCGAGTGGTGCGCTGCAACAGCACCACGCTGAAACGTGCTTCCAGCTGGCTGATGCGCTTGGACAACTGCCCCTTGCTACACCCCAATTGCTGCGCTGCCAGCGTGAAACTCCCGGCTTCGATCAACACTGCAAACGCCGCCAGATCGTCCATTTCGCTCATGAATTGTTTCCATTTGAAAACCAAAGGTTGCCAATTAGCACGCTTATCAATGAAAAAAACCACACTAAACTGAAACCACATTCACCCACTTGAGGAACAACACGATGAAAATTCTTTTGATTGGCGCCTCCGGCACCGTCGGCTCGGCCATTGACCGAGAGCTGTCCCAGCGCCACAAAATCATCCGTATCGGCCGCAAGAGCGGTGATTTCCAGGTCGACATCAGTGACAGCGCCTCGATCCGCAAACTGTTCGAAAAAACCGGCAACTTCGATGCGCTGATCTGTGCCGCCGGCAGCGTCAACTTCGTGCCGCTGGCCAGCATGACCGAAAAAGACTTCGAGCTGGGCTTGCGGGACAAGCTGATGGGCCAGGTCAACCTGCTGCTGATCGGCCGGGAATTCGCCAATGACGGTGCGTCGTTCACCTTCACCACCGGTATTCTCAGCCACGATCCGATTCGCACCGGCAGCTCGGCCTCCATGGTCAACGGCGCCCTGGACAGCTTCGTCCGTGCGGCAGCAATCGAATTGCCGCGCGGTCTGCGGATCAACTCGGTCAGCCCTAACGTACTGGTTGAAGCCATGGGCAGTTACGCACCGTACTTCCGTGGATTCAAACCGGTTCCAGCCGCCGACGTGGCGCTGGCCTACGCAAAAAGCGTGGAAGGCTTGCAGACCGGCCAGACATACAACGTCGGCTAACACCGACACGCTTTGTAGGAGGGGCCGCCCCCTCTTCGAGGCCGCGCTGTCGCGTAAGGAACATGG
>CAYNGZ010000404.1:0-4393 GCA_964396695.1 uncultured Pseudomonas sp. | reverse complement strand
TAGAACATCCGCGCCAGCCAACCTTCCAGCATGACGCTGCCGGTCAGGTTGCCCATCAGGTTACCCACCGCCGAAAAACGCGACAGCGAAATCAGGGACCCGTAGTCGGTGTACTTGTACGCAGGCAATGGCTTGCCTTCGATGCGCAGTTTCAGCGATTTGGCCAGCAGCGAGGCTTGTTGATGCGCGGCTTGCGCACGCGGCGGTACGTTGCGATCAGTGCCGGGTTGCGGGCAGGCCGCGCAGTCACCGAAGGCGAAGATGTTTTCATCGCGGGTGGTTTGCAGGGTCGGCAGCACTTGCAGCTGGTTGATCCGGTTGGTTTCCAGGCCATCGATATCCTTTAGGAAACCCGGCGCACGAATCCCGGCCGCCCAGACTTTCAGGCTGGCCTTGATCTCCTGGCCGCTGGCAGTGATCAGTGCATCGGCGGTGACTTCACTGACTGACGCGTTGGTCAGCACCGTGACACCGAGTTTCTCCAGGGTTTTATGCACAGGGCCGCCGATCCTCTCCGGCAGGGCAGGCAACACCCGTGGGCCCGCTTCGATCAGGGTAATGTGCATGTTTTCCGGAAGGATCCGGTCCAGGCCGTATGCCGCCAGTTCATGGGCCGCGTTGTGCAGTTCCGCCGCCAGTTCGACACCGGTGGCACCCGCGCCAACGATGGCCACGCTGATCTGTTGAACGGCATCGGATTGCCCGGCGTGGGCGCGCAGGTAGTGGTTGAGCAATTGCTGATGGAAGCGCTCGGCCTGTTTGCGGGTATCGAGGAACAGGCAGTGCTGCGCCGCGCCCTGAGTACCGAAATCATTGGTGGTACTGCCGACCGAAATCACCAGCGAGTCATAAGCCACCTCGCGAGCCGGCACCAGTTCCAGGCCGTTTTCGTCGTAGGTAGCGGCCAGCTGGATTTTCTTCTGCGCACGATCGAGCCCGCTCATGCGCCCCAGCTGGAACTCGAAGTGGTTCCATTTGGCCTGGGCGACATAGTTGAGTTCGTCTTCGGAAGAGTTCAGCGAACCCGCCGCCACTTCATGCAGCAGCGGTTTCCAGATGTGTGTCAGGTTCGCGTCGACCAGCATCACACTGGCCGTGCCACGCTTGCCCAGAGTCTTACCCAGACGGGTCGCCAACTCCAGACCGCCGGCGCCGCCGCCAACGATGACAATACGATGAGTCATAGGGATATCTCGCAAGGCTAAAGGAAATCGGTGCAATTACCCGAGCGAGCGTCAGGGTCTGTTGATGTTTGGTGACGAACCGTGTTGGCGCGCAACCCGAAGGGACGGCGGCCCATTTGGCGCAGGGCGGCGTTGCTCGGAACTTATTTGGAACAACCAAACTTCGTTCCTCGCGCCTTGCCCTGCGCCAAATGGGCCGCCGTCGCGGTCGTCTCCAAACATCAACAGACCCTGAGCAGCTCATAGCGTCAGGTAACTGATCAGTCGGCTCAGCAGACCCAGGCCAATCGTCGCTGCCAGTACCACCACGAGGAGCATCCACGGCCGGAAAGGCCGGCGCTCGACTCGGTGCTGGGACAGTTGCAGGTACTCTTCGACACGCTGCTGGTCGTCGGGTTTCAGGCGGCTGGTCATGGTGGGCCTCGTCAGGTAGACGTTGCGAAATGTGTAGAAGCTACAGCGCGGTGCCAGGTTACGAGTTGGCTCGCGTTGAACGGAGCATAGCCGCTGGCGGGCAGGGGCTCGACGCACAGCATACCGTCCTGGTGATCTTAATAAATAAAGTCTGTCGCAAAAGAAAAAGTCTGTCGCGATTTCCAGGACTCTGCGCGAGGTGGGGCTCAGGACGCATCTGGCTCGATTCATCCTGGGGGCCTCAGATCATTGATGGGGGTGTTTTACCGCGCCGCCGCTGTTTTCAATTTCCACGGTTTAAAACTCAGCCACAGCAACACCCCGGGTACCTGCAATGCAATCATCACTCCCAGCGACCATTGATAAGCCTCTACCGGGTGCCCATGCCCAGTTGCCGGCCACAGGTTCAGAATTTCCCCCATCAACCATTGCAAGACGAACGCCAGCACGAACACCACCAGGTTAAACGACGAGCTGACCCGCCCGGCCAGTTCCGGCGATACCGACTGAGCTACGATCGCGTAGTTCATGGTGGTGGAGGTACCGAAGAAGCTGAAACCCATAGCAATCAGCAGCGGCGATACAGGCAGTCCGCTGATCATCAGCGATTGAAATGCGATGAAGATCGAAACCCCGGCGCCGCACACCATGATCGGCTGCACGCCAAAGCGCCGCAGGTAGTCGGTGATCGAGCCGAAGGTCAGCGAGCCTGCCACCATCGCCACGGTGCCCCAGAGCAAGATATTGGCCATGCTGGACTCGCTCAACTGCGCGACATCGCGTAGCCAGGGCCCCATCCACAGCGACAGCACCGACATGTAGATCGCATGGGCAAACACCGAGTACAACGCCAGTCGCCAGAATACCCACGAGGAGTAAAGCGTCCCCACGGCCTTGGACATTTCGGCGAGAGTGGTGTGTTTGGGTTTGTAGGTGCGCGGCACGCTGAGATGAATGACCACGCAGACGAACAACGTCAACAGCGCCAGAATCAAGAATGCTTCACGCCATGAGATCCACTTCAGCAGTTCATGCAACGGTGTGGTGGACGCCATGGCGCCCAGGCCGCCTACCGATAACAGGCACGCCGTACTCAGCGGCAGACGTTCGACCGGCAGCCAGATGGCGCACGCCTTGATCGCACTCATCAGCGAGCCGGCAACACCCAGGCCGATCAGACCGCGACCAATGATCAGACCCAGTTCGGTATGGGAGAAGCTGAAAATCAGCGAGCCCAATACAGCGAACAGCAGCATGGGCGCCTGCACGCTGCGTGGACCGTAGCGGTCGAGCATGACGCCGAGCGGAATCTGCGCCGCGGCGAAGGTCAGAAAATATACGCCGGTCAGGAGGCCCAGGCTGCTGGCGGGCAGGTGCAGTTCCCGTTCCAGGTCCACATATATCAAGGCATTGACCGTGCGAAACAGGTACGACACGAAATGGCCGAGGCCAAAGGGGATGAATATGGTCAAAAACAGGTACAAAAACGTGTGCTGGATTTCCTGGTCGGCCTTGGCGCAAGAGCCTGTATTCTCATTACTCATGTCGCAAGAGCCTCGCATGTGGAAAAGGTTGTGCGTATTTCACAGCAGAAACGACCCCGTACTTCTTCAAGCCAAAGTTCATCGGGGCACGGTCGCATTTCCGAGAATTTCACGTGGCCAGCGTTCTTCAGCGCATTGCTGATACCGTCGAAGGACAACGGGTTATCGAAGTCGAGGAACAGCGGTTTGGGTTCGGTATCGATCTTGACGAAGGCATAACGGGGCAAGCCGTGAGCGGCGGCCCAGGCACGCCATTGCAGGGTGTGTTCAAGCTCGTCGACCGAGCCCTTCGGCTCTGGCAGGCGATCGCTGGCGAATAGCCAGGAAGCGCGCTTGTAGAGGGTACGGCCCAACCAGATACGTCGGTGCTCGTGTTTGGCCACGGCGCTGCCGGCCAGGGCGAAGCCCAGCCGATGCATGGGGGTGGAATACACGCACAGCAAGTCTTCGCTGAATTGACCCAGGGCGTCGACTACTTGCAGGCGACCGTTCACCCGCAGCACTTTTGCCCTGCCGGCGGCAAACTGCTGGTGCGCCGCGACACAACCGCCGCCAGACGGCAGCACCAATTGCAAGTAAGAGGGTTGCAATGGCCAGTCGATGTGGGAGCGTTGATAGCTGTCGGGCGAGTCAGCCAGTACCAGGCGAGGGCGTTGGAAAATTGCCTCTACCTGTTGGTTTATTTGAGTATTGAACGGTCCGAACGGCGCGGCAACGGGCTGGCTCAGAGTATGGACTGCCGGATGCACTTCACCCACGATGATTTCGTAGTCGCCGCGATTGAAGGCCTCGACCGACGCGCTGGAGAGCAGGATATCCGGAGAATGATAGTCGCTGCCGAACACCTCGAAGCCGGCGACGTCCAGATCGGAGTTAAGCAGGGTGATCAGGCGCTTGATGTCCGCAGCGCAAAGTTGCACCTCGGGATGGTCCGGGAAGTCCTGCAGCAGTTGCATCCAAGCCTTTTCCAGGCACTGATCGAGGTCGGCGATGATGCGCGCTTCAAGTGCAGGCAACAGAGGGCTAAGGGTGTTGAGCAGGTCGAGAAAGTCAACCGGTTTGCCGGGGCTGGCAGTTTGGCGCTGTTCCCAGGCCTCGATGTAGGCCTGATTGAGTTGATGCGCGATGGCTTTGATCAGCCACTGATTGATGCGCATCAGCGGCGCCAGTTCTTCGTTGACTTGGCTGAGCATGGCTTGGCCAAGGCTGATGTCCATGTTTCTCGAACAATCCTCGTACACCGGGTAACGG
>CAYNGZ010000403.1:0-4411 GCA_964396695.1 uncultured Pseudomonas sp. | reverse complement strand
ACAAGTCGGCCGGGTGGCCCGAACTGATGACAGCGCGGGTCGAGGCCAGAAAGGACAAACCGCGTCGTTACCAACGCTGAATCAATAGATAGGGCGTACCCCTGGGGAGCTGCAACTCCCCTTCGTCCCAAAGGAGAAGCACCATGTAAAGGCTTAAGCGAACACTCAAACACTTTCATTTCTGTTGCGGTCTCGGTGGCGGCGCAAAAGGGTTCAACAAGGCCAAACCAATCGTTGGCAACATCCAGGCCGAATGGCAGTGCATCGGTGGTATCGACATTGATGCAGCCGGCCTGGCCGATTTCGAGCGTTTGAGCGGTGTGAAAGGAACGCTGCTCGATTTGTTCACCCGCGATCAGTACATCCGCTTCCACGGGAAAGAGCCGCCACCAGGTTGGCGTGAAGCCACGGTCGAAGACGTCCGCCGCGCCGCCAACTATCAGCGCCCCGACGCGGTATTCATTTCGAGCCCGTGCAAAGGTGCCTCGGGCTTGCTGTCTGAGAAGATGAGCCTGACACCGAAATATCAGGCGCTAAACGAACTGACGCTACGCTGCATCTGGCTGTTTGGTGAGGCCTGGAAAGACGACCCGGTTCCACTGCTGGTGTTCGAGAACGTGCCACGTCTCGCTACTCGCGGGCGCCACCTGCTCGACCAGATCAACAAGTTGCTCAGCCACTTCGGCTATGCCGTTGCCGAGACCACTCACGACTGTGGCGTCATCGGCGGCTTGGCCCAGAGCCGCAAGCGCTTCCTGCTGGTAGCCCGCCATATCGAAAAGGTGCCCCCTTTCCTATATGAGCCGGAAAAAAAGACGCTCAAGTCTGTCGGTTCAATTCTTGGTCGCATGCCGATGGCCGGTGACGTAGAGGCCGCTGGTCCGATGCACCGGGTACCGGCGCTGCAATGGAAAACATGGGTTCGCCTTGCTCTGGTGACAGCTGGCAAAGACTGGCGCAGCCTGAATGATTTAGCGATCGAGGACGGCTATCTGCGTGACCTGGTAATCGTGCCCGAATACCGCGCAGGCTATCTCGGTGTGCACAGCTGGCGCGACACCGCTGGTACCGTTGCTGGCCGCAGCAGTCCAACGAATGGTGCGTTTTCGGTTGCAGATCCTCGTGCCCGGGCCGGTGCCCTGCAATACCAGCAATACGGCGTTCGCCGTTGGGACGAAACGAGCGGTGCTGTCATCGGCGTGAAGTCGCCCGGGCAAGGGACGTTCAGCGTCGCCGACCCGCGTGACCCAGGCATCGGCCACGCCAAATACAACGTGGCTCAGTGGGACGGTGTTTCACGAACTGTCATTGCCGGCAGCACCACCGGTCAGGGCGCTTTCGCCGTACAAGATCCGCGGCCCGGCATGAAACGGGTAAAGGGAGATGCTTACCTCACTGGCGGACACTACGGCGTTGTCGGCTGGAATGATCAGTGTCGCGCGGTTTCGGCCAGTGCTCGGCAGGACAACGGCCGTTGGTCTGTGGCTGATCCGCGCATGCCAGAGCCCAATGACAAGTTGACCTGTGTGATCGAAAGCCTCGACGGCACCTGGCACCGCCCCTTCACCACCTTGGAGCTTGCCGCGCTGCAAAGCCTTGTTGAGCCAGAGGATTGGTTGGAGCTGGATGGCTTGAGCGATCAGGCTTGGCGTGAGCGGATTGGCAACGCCGTGCCACCGGATGCGGCCGAGGCTATCGGGCACGTTATGGGCACCACCCTGCTGCTGGCCGGCGCTGGTGAGACGTTCATGCTCAGTAGCATGCCGATATGGGTCCAGCCTGTGGCCGTGGCATTGAGCGTATCGCAGAGGGAGGCTGTATGACCGTGTTCCTTCTTTTGTACCTGTGCACGGACGCAACACGTATCAGTTGCCAGGTCGTGCCGGCTCAGCAATGGACCGCGCATGACGCCTATGAGCGGTGCATTACAACTGCTTCAGAGCAGACAGCTGCCCTGACTGCCAAAAATCGAACGCGACACCGCTTTGTTTGTGATCCGCACATCGATGTGCAGCTCAACGACGAGCAGCAGACTCAACCAAAACTCACACGCCAATCGTTTCGACTTTGAAAAGGGGCAGGATCAGTGACTACTAAAGAGCGTCCAATCTTGTTCAGCGCCCCCATGGTGCGCGCCACCCTGGAAGGTCGAAAGACGGTTACGCGGCGCGTGATCAAGCCCAAGTTCGGCGGTGCAATCATTGCCCCCGGCGGTCGTGGCATTGCCTTGGAGTCGTTGGGCGACACCATCAAAACAAACCTGTGCCCCTACGGCGTATCAGGAGATCGGTTGTGGGTGCGCGAGACATTGGAAAAAGCAAACGGCGTGGCTGTCGGCTATCCCGCTGACGGCAGTTGGCTTCCCTGTACACCGTGGATGTGGAAACGCAACAAGGTGCCGAGTATCCATATGCCGCGCTGGGCCAGCCGCATCCTGCTGGAAATCACCGACGTTCGTGTCGAGCGATTGCAGGACATCACGCCAGAACAAGCCCTTGCTGAAGGCGTGAAGAGCTGCGAGCGCGACCTAGATCCAGTCGGAAATGATTACTCGCCTTACGAACTGTTCTCGATGCTGTGGACATCAATAAACGGAATGGAGTCGTGGAACACCAACCCATGGGTTTGGGCCGTTGAGTTCAAGCGGGTGACGCCATGACCAACAAGCTAGACCGCTTCATGCGAGAAAAGGAGGTACTGGGCGTAACCTCCTTCTCCCGAACCACGCTCTGGCGCGAAATCAAACGGGGGAGATTCCCCAGGTCAGTCGTAATTTCAGCAGGTCGTGTCGGCTGGAGGGAATCAGCGATCGAAGCCTGGCAGAACAACCCCGAAAACTGGCAGATCAATGCCAAGACCGAAGCCGCGTAAGCGGCTTCATCTATTCCAGCTTCGCTGTAATGACGTTCTTTTGCAGCCAGGTCGCCCAACGCTGAAGCCCGGCTCGCTTTTCATCGAAATAGTCATAGCGGTCGTAGTGCTTCGACGCCACGTCTCCAAAGGCATGGCCTTGGATACGGTCCTTCAGCTCTTTGCTGATTTTCGCAACTCCCATCAGCGTCTTGCAGGTTCGACGTATATCCCGCAGGGTAAACGGGCCGTTGAACTTGTCAGAATGCCGGCCGTAGAGCTTGGTAACGGCGCGAGACAGTGAATTGGCATGCAGCGCACTACCCTCTACCTTGCCTTCGAATGGATACGCACTGATCGCGCTAACTTCGTCCATCACCTTCAAGCTCTCGCGCATCAGCTTGTTATAGGGCACGACGTGCAATGAGCGCTCACCCTCAGCCCCCTTCCCTTTCTTGTTCCGAATGATCAGGTGATCCTTGAGGTATTGTCGGCGCTCAGTCGCCAACAGTTGCTCGGGGCGCTGGCCACCGGAGGCAATCAGGAACTTGATCAGCTCCGCAGTGACCACACTCAGTTGCTCAGGCAACAACTGCCACAGATGGGCCAGCTCTTCGGGCGACAACGCCCGATCACCAGGTTGCTCCCAATCAGCCTGCACTGGAACGCTGGCCACCGGATTACTCTTGAGCCCGAACTTCAGATCCGTTTTCTGGTAACTACGGGGGTTGAACTCCTGTTCCAGGCCCATCTGGAAGGCAGCGTGCAGCTGCGAGCGGAGTCGGTTGCAGTAGGTGGTCACACCGTCGCCGATCATCTTTGAGATGATGTCGCGGATGTCCCCCGGGCCGATCAGCGACACCGGCCGTTTGACCAGGTCGGGGAAGGGTTCGGACACGTAGTGTTTGAATGACCACTTCACATCATCAGCGGAGGCAGCACCCTCTCCCGCCAGCTTGGACGTGTAAGCATCCAGCAGGTGCTGGAAGGTGCCGGCCGATACCGCGATTTCCTTCTCTACACGGCACAGGTCACGAGCCGCGGCTAAACCGAGTGTCGGCCAAGTGCCGAGTTTGCTTTTCGGCTTAGAACCATTCACCCGCCGCTGGAAATAGAACTCTTTTGTGCCGTTCGGACGGACCCTCAGTATCAATACGCCCTCGCCTCTGGCGCTACGGCCATCCGATACCGTGTATTCCTTTTCCGCAGGCTTCATTGCCTTGATTTGCTTCTCTGTGAGCATTTGGGGGCCGTTACTGGGGGCCGTTGGCCTGAAATAAGGGGTTTGCCGGTGAAACAGCATGAAATGAGTGACTCTTCGCAAAGCCCCGTTCTTGCAGGCTCTGCGGGGCGTAAGCATACATCCCGTGCCTGCATGAAACACTACCCGCCCAAGATTCCCAAGCTGATAACGAGGGTTCGATTCCCTTCACCCGCTCCAATCAGACTTCAGTCTCACGTCGTTTTTTGACGGGGGATCCAGGTAAAGAAAAAACCGGCCTTGATCAGGCTGTGTGAAAACCTAGCAATCTGCTGGCCGGTTAAAGAAAATGCCCGTATC
>CAYNGZ010000402.1:0-4461 GCA_964396695.1 uncultured Pseudomonas sp. | reverse complement strand
CGTCGTCGACAGGCCGGTAATCCAAGCACTGAAATGCGCCTGGCGCATTTCAAAGGTTTTCGGGAGTACCCAGTACAGCGAAAGGAGAACCCGCATCTGCACGAGGATTGGCAAGCAGCCACCCAGCGGGTTGATCTTCTCTTTCTTGTACAGCTCCATCATGGCTTGCGACATTTTCTGCCGGTCATCGCCATGCTGCTCTTTCAGCGCAGCCAGTTTCGGTGCCACTGCACGCATGCGTGCCATGGATTTGTAGCTGGCGGCCGACAGCGGGAAGAAGATCCCTTTGATCAGCATGGTCAGGAAGATGATCGACCAGCCCCAGTTACCGACCAGCGCGTGGATATGTTGCAGCAGCCAGAAGATCGGCTGGGCAATGAACCACAGAATGCCGTAGTCGACAGTCAGTTCCAGACCTGGGGACAACTCTTTCAGCACTGCCTGGCTTTTCGGACCTGCGTACAACGTAGCGCTGGTTTCAGCCTTGGCGCCTGGCGCAACGGACAATACCGGGCCAGTGAAGCCGATGATGTAGTTGCCTTGGCTGTCTTTGCGAGTCTGCACCACGTTGCTGTCGTTCTTGCCCGGAATCCAGGCGGTCACGAAGTAGTGTTGCAGCCAGGCGACCCAGCCACCGTTAACGGTTTCTTTCAGCGAAGCCTTGTCGATATCTTTCATCGACACTTTTTTGTACGGCTCTGCACTTGTCCACAGGGCAGCGCCCAGGTAAGTCGCAGTACCGGTGGCTGTCGTGGAAGAAGGATCGGCACTTGCATCGCGCTTGAGCTGGGCAAACAGGTTGCCAGTCCAGGCCTTGTCGCTGGTGTTGTCGATCAGATAGGTGACTTTCAGATCGTACAGACCGCGAGTAAAGGTGAAGCGCTTGATGTAATTGACGCCAGCGTCGCTGAATTTCAGGTCAACGTTGAGCTGGTTCTGGCCATCAGCCAGTTGATAAGTCTTCTGTTCGGTCGAGTAAACCGGACGACCGGTAGGACGAGCATCCGGACCGTTGGTACCGGTCAGGCCGCTTTGGGCCAGATAAGTACGTTCGCCGCCGTTATCGAACAGCTGGAACGGAATTTCCGGATGATCCTGACGACGTGGATATTTTGGCAGCATCAGCTGGGCGATATCACCGCCTTGGGGATCGATAGCCAGATCGAGCACATCCGTTTTGACGTGGATGAGGTCTTTGTTGGTGACTACCGGAGCCAGGGCCGGGGCGCTGGTATCGGTGTTCGCGCTGGGTACATCGGCACTGGCAGCAGCATTGGTACCAAGTGGCGTGTCCGGAATAGCCGGGGCAGACTGATTGGCAGCAACATTCTGAGTCGGGAGGGCAGCCTGGCCATAGTCCTGGTTCCATTTCAGAACCATAACGTAGGACACGATTGCCAGGGCGACGATCAGGATCGTGCGTTTAATATCCATGATTACTCGGCCATCGAAGAAGAACGGGAGGTAGGGATAGGTGGAACCGGGTCATAACCACCGGGATTCCACGGATGACAGCGACCTAAACGACGAAAGGTCAGCCAGCCACCGCGCAGAAGGCCATGATTTTCAATGGCTTCATACGCGTAGCAGGAACAACTGGGGTAGAAACGACAGTGACTGGCCATCAGAGGACTAATGGCATAGCGATAAAACTGGATCGGAACGAGCGCCAGTTTACGCATCGGTGCTGTCTACCCCTACAGTTTCGGTTTTGACTGCTGGTACCGGCGTGCTGCGTGCCAGACGTTTCCAGAGTTTGCCGAAATGCTGAATCAATTCGGGGTTTTCTACGTCGCCCAAACCTTTGCGCGCGACGATAACAATATCCCAGCCAGCCAGAGAATCCTGGTTGAGGCGAAAGGATTCGCGCATCAGACGTTTGAGGCGATTGCGCTCAACGGAGAGTTTCACACTCTTTTTCCCGATAACCAGCCCTAGACGGGGGTGATCGAGATCGTTGTTGCGTGCAAGGAGCAGGAGATTTTTCCCCGGAACCTTGCCGGTAGGGGAGTCAAAGACTGCCTTGAAATGCCGGGGGGTAAGCAAACGCTTTTCCCGACTGAAGTCCTGACTCACCTCCAGTGCCGGATTATCAAACTGCCAGACGCGCACGACCTTTGGCGCGACGACGCGACAGGACGGCACGACCGTTCTTGGTAGCCATGCGAGCACGGAAACCGTGGGTACGAGCGCGTTTGATAGTGCTTGGTTGGAAAGTACGTTTCATGTCGTGTTACCTGGTTCGTCCACAACGGGCCGGAATGGCCCCCGTTTTAAGAGACCGGGGATTCTAGAGAAAGCAAGCCTCTAGGTCAATTTCCAACCAGCGTTTCCTTCTTAATGGCTATCCAGGCTGTTCGCCTTTGAAACGTGGATGACCAGATATAAAAATAAAGAAGGGAATTATTTAAAGCTTTTCTGTAAAGCCTATAAAAGCTAGCCCTGCCACCTTCTGTGGATAACTACCTTTAGCCCTTCTACAACGGGCTGTACAGAGAATGACAACTACGCTGGAAAGCGGTGTTTAGCCTGTGCTGCGATGTCGGATAAGCTGTGTGTGAAAGGAGTGGTTACCCACAGGGCGGTTATCCACCGAGTTTACCTCCCAGTTGTGCAACGACCTCAAGCAGGTTTATCCACAGGGCTTATGCACAGACCACTGGTCGTCTTTTTTACGTATAAAACGTTGATTCTTCGACACCCGTGAGCAACCTACGTGTGGATAAGTCGGCGTCTGGTCGCTACAATGGCCGCTTGTTTTTGCCTCACCGGCTTTCAACTTAGGGGATATCCGTGTCAGTGGAACTTTGGCAGCAGTGCGTGGAGCTTTTGCGCGATGAGCTGCCTGCCCAACAATTCAACACTTGGATCCGTCCACTACAGGTCGAAGCCGAAGGCGACGAGTTGCGTGTCTACGCACCGAATCGTTTTGTTCTCGACTGGGTCAACGAAAAGTACCTGAGCCGTGTGCTCGAGCTGTTGGATGAGCATGGCAACGGCATGGCGCCCGCGCTTTCCTTATTAATAGGCAGCAAACGCAGTTCAGCACCTCGTGCTGCGCCGAATGCACCGTTGGCGGCAGCGGCGTCTCAAGCCCAGGCAGCTGCCGCACCGGCACCGGTCAGTGCACCTGCGCCTGCCGCGCCGACCAAGCGTGCCACGCAAAATGTCGCCGAGGTCAATGAAGAGCCGTCCCGCGACAGCTTCGATCCAATGGCCGGCGCCAGCTCGCAACAGGCCCCGGTACGTGCGGAACAACGCACCGTGCAGGTCGAAGGCGCGCTCAAGCACACCAGTTACCTGAACCGCACCTTTACCTTCGAGAACTTCGTCGAAGGCAAGTCCAACCAGCTGGCCCTCCCGGCAGCCTGGCAGGTCGCGGACAATCCGAAGCACGGTTACAACCCGCTGTTCCTTTATGGCGGCGTTGGCTTGGGTAAAACCCACTTGATGCACGCTGTGGGTAACCACCTATTAAAGAAGAACCCGAATGCCAAGGTCGTGTACCTGCATTCCGAGCGCTTCGTGGCCGACATGGTCAAGGCCTTGCAGCTGAACGCGATCAACGAGTTCAAGCGCTTCTACCGTTCGGTCGATGCACTGCTTATCGATGACATTCAGTTCTTCGCCCGCAAGGAACGTTCCCAGGAAGAATTCTTCCACACGTTCAACGCCCTGCTTGAAGGTGGCCAGCAGGTCATCCTCACCAGTGACCGTTACCCGAAAGAAATCGAAGGCCTTGAAGAGCGCTTGAAGTCGCGCTTCGGCTGGGGGCTGACGGTCGCCGTCGAGCCACCGGAACTGGAAACCCGTGTCGCGATTCTGATGAAGAAGGCCGACCAGGCTAAAGTTGAGCTGCCGCACGATGCCGCGTTCTTCATTGCCCAGCGTATTCGTTCCAACGTCCGTGAACTCGAAGGCGCGCTCAAACGCGTGATCGCCCACTCGCACTTCATGGGCCGCGATATCACCATCGAGTTGATTCGCGAATCCTTGAAGGACCTGCTGGCGCTTCAAGACAAACTGGTCTCTGTGGATAACATTCAGCGTACCGTCGCCGAGTACTACAAGATCAAGATTTCGGATCTGCTGTCCAAGCGTCGTTCGCGTTCGGTCGCACGTCCACGGCAAGGGGCCATGGCCCTCTCCAAGGAACTGACCAACCACAGCCTGCCGGAAATCGGTGATGTGTTTGGCGGCCGCGACCACACCACGGTGTTGCACGCATGTCGCAAGATCAACGAACTTAAGGAATCCGACGCGGACATCCGCGAGGACTACAAGAACCTGCTGCGCACGCTGACCACTTGATGAACACCAGCGCAGCTTATTAAGGCAAGGGACTAGACCATGCATTTCACCATTCAACGCGAAGCCCTGTTGAAACCCCTGCAACTGGTCGCAGGCGTCGACGAGCGCCGAAAGACCTTGCCGGTGCTTTCCAACGTGCCCCTGGTTCGT
>CAYNGZ010000401.1:0-4498 GCA_964396695.1 uncultured Pseudomonas sp. | reverse complement strand
CCGGCGGCACCCTTGCCGTGTTTCCTGCCGGACTCGGCCGAGACCAGGCTCAGGCGATCCTTGGCAGTACCCTGCGGCGCGACAACATCATGCCCGCGCTTCGTTGCATCAAGCTGTTGCGCCTGCACCCGGTGAACCGAGCGACGCCCCTGACGCCAGGCGGTGTTCTGCGCGGCGACTTCAGCAACCGCTTTAGGCTGTGGCAGGCTGGTGCTTTGTGTGGCGTCCGGCAGGCGCAAGACCTGGCCGGTTTTCAGTCGGTTGATGTTGCCATCGATAAAGGCGTCCGGGTTCAGGGCCTGAATCGCCAGCATGGTTTGCTGAATCGAGCCGCCATTGCGCGCCTTCGCAGCGATTTCCCACAAGGTGTCGCGTGGCGTGGTGATGTGCTGCGCAGGCTTCTTGCTCGCACCAGTGACCGGTGCATTGACTGCCGGCACTTGAGACGGCGCGGGTTGCGCGGCCGCGTCAGCCGTCTGCGGCGAGAATTTGGACGGATCGAGCAGCACGCTGTAGTCGCGCAACAGTCGACCGTTTGGCCACATCACCTGGACCAGGAATTTCACCATGGGCTCGGAGAGTGGTTGACTTGAAGTCACCCGCAGGATGCTTTTACCACTGGCATTGAGCACTGGCGTGAACGTCAGGTCATTGAGGAATGCCTGACGGTCAACCCCGGCCTTGGCGAAGTCATCGGCCGAAGCCAGGCTCGGCACCACTTCGGCAGCGGTGAGGTCCTTGACGTCAAGCAGCTCGATCTCTGCTACCAGGGGCTGGTTCAGGGTCGACTTCAGGGTCAATTCCCCAAGCCCGAGGGCATGCGCCATACCGGAGGACAGCGCCGAGGCGGCCGCTATTGCTAACACCAGTTTGCGAACTTGAACCACCATAGCCTCATCCTTTGTTGAACGTTCCTCGGCAAGCGAGAAGGTGTTGATAACCGCTGCCGTAAGGCATTGCGCGCAGCCTCGAAAGACCCTGCGCACGCGTATTTCACTGATGCCCTTGGAAGCCCCTGATGGCGGCTCGCCTCCAGCATTCAGGCCAAGCACAGTGCTCGACCAGAATCATTCTGCAAATTGTTGCCAAGTATCTTTTACACAAGGTCTTTTATCAACAACTCAGCCACCTGCACCGCGTTGAGTGCTGCGCCCTTGCGTACGTTATCTGACGTCAGCCACAGATTAAGTTCCGCCGGGTCGTCGACACCACTGCGAACCCGACCGACGTAGACCACATCCTGCCCCACCGCATCGCCTACCGGTGTCGGGTAATCACCCGCCTCGACCAGTTCGACACCCGGCGCCGCCTCAAGCGCAGCATTCACTGCCGCCAGGTCGACAGCCTTGGCTGACTGCAAGGTCACGCTAAAGCTATCGCCGAAAAACACCGGCGCTTGAATGCAAGTGACAGAAATCTTTAATGAAGGCTGCGCCACGACCTCGCGCAGCTCTTGAACCAGGCGTTTTTCCAGCAGCGTATGGCCCTGAGCATCCGGTGTGCCGACTTGTGCCAGCAGGTTGAAGGCCATTTGTCGATCAAAGAAACGCGGCTCCAGCGGGCGAACATTCAACAGTTCCGCCGTCTGCCGGGCCAGCTCGGTGACCGCTTCGCGACCCTGGGCAGAAACCGCCAGGCTCGCCGTCAGGGTGACTCGCTGCACGTCGAGCAGATTGCGCAACGGCGCCAGCACCACGGCCAGCGTGGTGGCCGATGCACTTGGGCTGCTCACCTGAAACGGCTTTTTCAAACCGGCCAGCACCTGCGCGTTGGCTTCCGGCACGACTTGCGGTGCCTGTGCGGCCGGCAAGGCGCCGGACAAATCGATCAGCGCGCAACCGGCGGTCGTCGCACGCGGTGCAACGCTCAGGGTGACCGCAGGACCGGCGGCAAAGAACACCAGTTGCACCTTGCTGAAATCAAATTCATCGACTTCGCTCACCCGCACGTTCTTGCCACGAAACAGCACCGAATGCCCGGCTGACTCACTGCTGGCCAGCAGGTACAGGTGAGCAACCGGGAAATCGCGCTCTTCAAGAATCTGAACGAGGGTTTCGCCAACAGTACCGGTGGCGCCGACGACGGCGATATCAAAGGACTGGCTCATGGTTTTACCTCAGGCGAAACGGGGGGAGCGGCACTTTACCGGGTGGCTGGCATGCAGGCAATTCTGCCGCGGATTTGCGGTGGTCGACCCACCGCCTTCGCGAGCAAGCCCGCTCCCACATTGGATCTCCGGTGTTCATGCGGTCAATGTGGGAGCGGGCTTGCTCGCGAAGGCGGCCTATCAGGCATCCGACAAACCTCAGGCCACCCACCATAAAAAAACCCGCACCTCTTTCAAGGCGCGGGTTTTTTCATTGCATCAGCGGATCAACGCTCCAGCAAAATCCGCAGCATGCGACGCAGCGGTTCGGCCGCGCCCCACAGCAGCTGGTCGCCAACGGTGAACGCACCGACGAACTGCGAACCCATGTTCAGCTTGCGCAGACGGCCAACCGGAATGTTCAGAGTGCCAGTAACCTTGGTCGGGCTCAGCTCCTGCATGCTGATCTCACGCTGGTTGGGCACCAGCTTGACCCACGGGTTGTGCTGGCTGATCAGCCCTTCGATATCGGCGATCGGCACGTCTTTGTTCAGCTTGATGGTCAGCGCCTGACTGTGGCAACGCATGGCGCCGATGCGCACGCAGATACCGTCCACCGGGATCGGGTTCTTGAAGCGACCGAGGATCTTGTTGGTCTCGGCCTGGGCTTTCCACTCTTCGCGGCTTTGACCGTTCGGCAGTTCCTTGTCGATCCACGGAATCAAGCTACCAGCCAATGGCACGCCGAAGTTTTCAGTCGGATAGGCATCGCTGCGCATGGCTTCGGCGACTTTGCGGTCGATATCGAGGATGGCGCTGGCCGGGTTGGCCAGATCATCCGCGACAGCGGCGTGGGTCGCACCCATTTGCTTGATCAGCTCACGCATGTTCTGCGCACCGGCACCGGAGGCTGCCTGATAGGTCATGGCGCTCATCCACTCCACCAGACCGGCTTCAAACAGACCGCCCAGGCCCATCAGCATCAGGCTGACGGTGCAGTTGCCGCCGATGTAGTTCTTGGTGCCCGCGTCGAGCTGCTGGTCGATGACCTTGCGGTTCACCGGGTCCAGAACGATCACCGCATCATCCTGCATACGCAGGCTGGAAGCGGCGTCGATCCAGTAACCCTGCCAACCGGCTTCGCGCAGTTTCGGAAAGACTTCACTGGTGTAGTCGCCACCCTGGCAGGTCAGAATCACGTCGAGGGTTTTCAGCTCTTCAATGCTGTAAGCGTCCTTGAGCGGAGCAATTTCCTTACCCACGGACGGGCCTTGGCCACCGACATTGGAAGTGGTGAAAAACACCGGCTCAATAAGATCGAAATCCTGCTCTTCCAGCATCCGCTGCATGAGCACGGAACCGACCATACCGCGCCAACCGATCAGACCTACACGTTTCATCGCAACTACACCTTTACAAAAAGTGGGCTCGCTTGCCGGCATCAGCGCCAAGCGGGGCCCAAGAGATTACAGATTCCGCAGCGCTGCGACTACTGCGTCGCCCATTTCCTGCGTACCCACTTTCGCGCAACCCGGCGACCAGATGTCACCGGTGCGCAGCCCTTGATCCAATACCAGGCTGACGGCCTTTTCAATCGCATCCGCGGCCGCCACCTGATTGAAGCTGTAACGCAGCATCATCGACACCGACAGAATCGTCGCCAACGGGTTGGCGATGCCTTTGCCTGCGATGTCCGGCGCCGAACCGTGGCACGGCTCGTACATGCCTTTATTGTTGGCATCCAGCGAAGCCGACGGCAACATGCCGATGGAACCGGTGAGCATCGAGGCTTCGTCGGACAGGATATCGCCGAACAGGTTGTCGGTGACGATCACGTCGAACTGCTTCGGTGCACGCACCAGTTGCATGGCGGCGTTGTCGACGTACATGTGGCTCAGTTCGACGTCCGGGTAGTCCTTGGCCACTTGCTCGACGATTTCGCGCCACAGCTGGCTGGAGGCCAGAACGTTGGCCTTGTCGACCGAACACAGCTTCTTGCCGCGTACACGCGCCATGTCGAAACCGACACGGGCGATACGACGGATTTCGCTTTCACTGTATGGCAGGGTGTCGTATGCCTGACGCTCGCCATTTTCCAGTTCGCGCACGCCACGTGGCGCGCCGAAGTAGATACCGCCGGTCAGCTCACGGACGATCAGGATGTCCAGGCCCGCGACGATTTCCGCTTTCAGGCTGGAAGCTTCGGCCAGTTGCGGGTACAGGATCGCCGGACGCAGGTTGCCGAACAGGCCCAGTTGTGCACGAATCTTCAGCAAGCCGCGCTCAGGGCGAATGTCACGCTCGATGGTGTCCCATTTCGGACCGCCCACCGCACCCAGCAGCACCGCATCGGCAGCGCGTGCGCGAGCCAGGGTTTCGTCGGCCAACGGCACGCCGTGCTTGTCGATGGCA
>CAYNGZ010000400.1:0-4510 GCA_964396695.1 uncultured Pseudomonas sp. | reverse complement strand
AGCCGGCGTAGTAGTACTGCGCCGCTGAAGCGTTGTATCGAGTGTTGTAGCTAGGGTCGCGGTAGTAATGGCAGTTATCTACCCCCCCGCAATAGATCCGTACCTGCGAACTACCGCATACGGCTCCTGCCTCAGGTACGTGGCGCGGTTCTTCCAAACGTAGCACTGCCGTGAACCGGACAAGGTGATCCGGCAGATCAGGGGGCGTCACCAGCGCGAATGGAGCGCCGTTGTCGACGAGCCTGTTGATTATCGATCACATAGACCACGCCGCAGGCATACAGGGTCACCGCGATGAACAGCCCCATGCGCACGGCAAATGCACTATAGACATCCTTGCCGACGATACTGTCCTGGACCGATTGCCCCAGCAGGATGATCAAGGTCGACAAGGTACTCAACCAGAATCCCGGACTTAGCCGGCTCGGGTCGAGACCGTACAGCTTGCGCGCCAGCCACAGACAGAACAGCAGCATCCACAGTAAGAACATCCACAGATGCGGAAAGAGACCCAGTGCCCCCCAGAACAGGATGGCCAGCAGACCACCGAGCAGGGTCGAACCCAGCAGCTCGCGACCAGCATCGCGGGCATCAGTGCTGCTGACCTGTTGGCCGAGGCTGACCGACTTCATGATCAGCGGAACATAGCTGGCCGGGTCGATCAGGACCATGAGAAAAGCCGGCAGCACCACCAGCGTGGCGCGTAGGGCCACCCACGCCGCTTCCGTCGGCGTCAGGGCGGGACGCGGTGGAACGACCGGGGTATCGATCGGCTCCGGGAACAACCAATGGCCCAGCATCACGAACAGGACTGCCAGCAGCATGCCCTTGGTCAGGGCTTCTACCACTAGCAGGGCCAACTTGAAGCTAGCTGTGCCGGAAGCAGAGACCAGCGTCAGACCGATCACCAGCAAGGTCGACAGCAGCACATTGCCGCCGAGCTGTTCGAAACGAAAGCACAGGAACAGACCCAGCCCGACCAACAAAAAACCGCTCAAGGCGGCATGACGCAGCAGGGGAACCAGTAGAAGGCCGACACTGGAGGTCAGCAAGACCATGAGCACCAGCACCGGCCCGGCCTTCAACGACAATCGCTGATTGCTCAAGGCCAGTAGGAGCAAGGCCAGCACCGGGGCCAAAAACGGAATCGGCAGGTCTAGGCCGAAACTCGTGACCAGGCACAGCGCGGTACCACTGGCTAGACGCAAGGCGCGCTGGCTGCGTGGATCGCGCTCAGTAGGCATACGACAGCCAGCTCATCAAACGCAGAAACAGTCGCCCCAGCGGGTTGAGCGGGTTGCCGGGGAGGGGGAACGCCATGACTTCCGCCTGACCGCCGACCCGTAAACCGCGCAGGTCGGTCAGTTCACCCTGGGCGAACTCGATGATGACCGGAAAACGCTGAGCGGGACGCAACCAGTCGCGACTGTTCTGCACGTTCGGCAGGGTCCCGGGCGCCGTGTTCAGACCAACGCTGACACCGTAGCCAACACTGCGTACCCGCCCTTCAAAGACCTCGCCGGGCAAGGCGTCCAGCACAATGGCCACCGGAGTGCCCGGCTCGACATGCCCCAGGTTGTTCTCGGTCATGTCGGCACTGATCCAGACGTCATGGATGGCAATCAGGGTCATCACCGGATTTCCCGCGGCGGTGTATTGGCCGACCTCCGTGCGCAGGTCGGTGATGAGGCCCGCCAGACGGGCATGCACCTGAGTATTGGCCAGATCCAACTCGGCCTTTTCCAGCGTGCTGGTGGCGCTGCGGATCTGGGCGTTTTCCCCCTCGCTGCCGCCCTGCTGCTCCCGTGCGCGCTGTACTTCGGCCCGGGCTGCCTGAACCTGGCTGATGGACTGCTGACGGGTGGCATGCGCATACTCAAGCCGGCGCAGGGAAATCGTGCCGGGGTCATCGCGGTAGAGACGCTCCAGCCGATCGCTGTCCTGGCGCGCCCTGAGTTCGGCGGCTTGGGCGGCGCGCAGCGTCGCCTGCGCCGAGTCGATCCCGGCCGTGCTCGCGCCGATCTGTCGGCGCGTCGTTTCGAGGTCGGCACGGGCTCGCTCGACGGTGATCTGGTACTGCTGCGGGTTCACTTCGAATAACAGGTCTCCGGCTTTAACATCCAGGTTGTTGCGTACCAGTACCTTGGACACCCGCCCCGACACTTCTGCCGCCACCGGTATCACAAAAGCCTGCACCCGCGCTTGCTGGGTGTAAGGCGTAAAGCGGTCGGCCATTAAGTACCAGGCGAGACTGAGTATGATCAGCACGGCCACCCACTTGATTCCCTTACCGGCGGCATCGTCCTTCTTCGCCGCAGGGGCCTTGTCCAGCTCTGGTTCTGGCGAGTCGGGTTGCGCTCGTTCACTCATGTTCAGTCACCTTGTCGGAGTTTGCCCGCGCCTGGCGGACGGGCGCGCGGCGTCGTCCAGCAGGTCGCCCCAGTCGGTTCGCTGACGCATCTGCTCGCGGGTGTCCTGCCTGACCCTGGGCTGCTCGCTGTACCAACCACCACCCAATGCCTTGTACAGGGCGACCAGGCTGCCCGCGGCATTACCATGGCTAACCAAATAGTTGTCCTGTTGCTGGAACAGTTCGCGCTGGGCATCAAGCACGCGCTGGAAGTCTGCGAAGCCTTCACGGTACTGCGCATTGGCCAGGGTCAACGAACGTAACGCTGCCTGCGCCGCTTCAGCCTGCAAGCGCTCGCCTTCCAGCGCCTTAGTCAGCCCCGTGGCAGCATCATCGGCCTCGCGCGCCGCCTGACGGACACCGTCGCGGTAGGCTTCGATCAGTTGCTGAAGGCGCGCATCCTGCACCCGCACGTTGTTCTTGATCCGGCCGTAATCGAGCACATTCCACAACAGGCTGGGACCTGCGATGAAGTCCAGGTTGCTGGAAGCGCCGCTCAGAGTCGTGGCGCTCCAGCCGATACTGCCCAGCAGGGTCAGCGAGGGGTACAGATCGGTCTCTGCGACACCGATGAGTGCCGACTGCGCCGCCACCGCATGCTCGGCCGCACGTATGTCAGGCCGACGTAACAGCAGATTGGCCGGCACGTCCTGTAGGACGGCGCTATCCGGCAGCGGCGCCAGCTCGGTGGTTTTCGACAATTGCTCGAATGGCCCCGGCGGGTGCCCGATCAGCACGGCCAGGGCATTGCGAGTGCTCAGCACCTGGCTTTCAAGATTGGGAATAGTTGCCAGGGTGGCCACGTACTGGGCTTTGGCCTGCTGAAAGTCCAGCTCGGCATTCTCGCCGCTTTTGAACAATCGCTCGGTAATCTCCAGGCTGCGCTTCTGCCGGTTGGCGTTTTCGTGGGCAATGCGCAGGCGAGCTTCGCTCGTGCGCAAAGCGAAATAGGTGGTGGCCACCTGGGCACGCAACAAGACCAGCACATCTTCATAGTTGTCCTGGGACGCCAGGTAGGCGGCATCGGCCGACTCGATGGCACGGCTGAAACGCCCCCAGAAGTCCAACTCCCAGCCAATGTCGAAGCCGGCGCTGTACTGCCAGATATGCAGGTCCTGTGGGTTGCTGCCGCCAAACTGACGGCGATCCAGGCGCAGGCTGTCGGCACGCGCCTGCTGCAATTGCGGGTAACGCCCGCTCTGGGCGATACTCAATTGAGCACGAGCCTCCATCACGCGAAGTCCGGCAATTTCCAGAGTGGAGTTGTGGGCGTCGGCCTCGGCGATCAGCGCATCAAGGCTCGGATCTTTGAACACCTGCCACCATTGGCGCAGGTCGGGTTGCGGGTGCTGCTCGCTGGCTTGTTTTATCGCCGGACTGTTCCAGCTCTCGATCCAAGCCGGGCGTGGCGACTGGAAGTCCGGCCCCAGTTGTGTGCAACCGGTAAGCCCGAGAACAGCAAGCAACACTGCCTGGACCGGGCTGGGTAATCTCCCCATCAGTTCGGTTTCTCGTCTGGCTCACCGTTCGGCTGCGAGTCGTCGACCCACTGCCAGAAAAGTTCATAACCGACCGCCAGTATCACCGAACCGGTGAACAGCCCAATGATGCCCCCGGTGACCATGCCGCCCAGTGCACCGATCAGCACAATGGGCATCGGAACATTAACGCCGCGCCCCAACAGCAGGGGTTTGAGCACATTGTCCGTCTGGCAGGCGACAAGGCTGTAGATGGCGAAGGCAATAGTGGCGGCATTGGCCCCTTCGAGAGCAAAGACCACGCCGATGATCGGAAGTATGATCACCAGGCTGGGTAGCTGCACAATACTGACCAACAGCACCACTAGCGCCAGGAAACCAGCGCCGGGCACGCCCTTGACAACGAACCCGGCCCCGACAAACAGCGTCTGAATGAAGGCAATACCGACCACGCCCTGAGCGACTGCTCGAACAGTGGCAGTACACAAGGCGGCAATCTGCGGTCCCTTGTCCGGCCCTGAGATTCGGGAGGCGATCTTCACCGAACTGCGGCTGCCATTCTCACCGTAGGCCATGAAAATTCCGGCTAAGACCAAGGCAACGGTGAAACTCAGGAAAACAA
>CAYNGZ010000399.1:0-4523 GCA_964396695.1 uncultured Pseudomonas sp. | reverse complement strand
GTGTTCACCACCGACAACGGTGCCGAGAACTTTACCTGGCCAGATGGCGGGCAAACCCCGTTCGCCGGCGGCAAGGGCACGGCGCTGGAAGGTGGCTTCCGCGTACCGGCCATCGTACGTTGGCCTGGGCAGGTTCCGGCAAACAAGGTTGAGAACGGCATCATGTCCGGCATGGATTGGTTCCCGACCTTTATCACCGCAGCGGGTAATCCGAACATCACGAATGAACTGCTCAAAGGCAAACAGATTGGTGACAGGAACTACAAAGTTCACCTCGACGGTTACGACCAGACTGCCATGATCACCGGCAAAGGCCCGTCCACCCGTCATGAGATCTTCTACTTCACTGAAGGGACCCTCGCGGCCGTGCGGATCGATGACTTCAAGTACCGCTTCACCGATCAGCCCAACGGCTGGATCGGCGGCACCGTGAAACTCGATGTGCCGGTGCTGACCAATTTGCGTCTTGACCCCTTGGAACGGACCGGCTTCACCGGCTCTTATCAGTACATGAGCTGGTTCCTGTATGAGTTCTGGCGCTTCCAGTTCGTTCAGAAGGAGGTCGCTAAAGTTGCGGAGACTGCAATCGAATTTCCACCGATGCAGAAAGGCGCCAGCTTCAACCTAGACCAAGTCAAGGAGCAGATCCAAAAAGCCATGGCCAGCCAGGCGGGCAAATAAAAAACACCTGTAATGGACCGATGAGCGAGCAGTCGCTCATCGGCTATAGGAGCTGTCATGCATTCAAGACATTGTGGTTTTCCGCTTTCAGTCCTTGCCCTGCTGACGTTCTGTTGCAGTCTGGCTCAGGCAGGAGGAATTATTCTGTATGAGGTCGGCACGGATAACACGGGCCTGGCCAACGCCGGTGCCGCTGCCCGAGCTCAAGGGCCCTCGACCATTGCCAGCAACCCGGCCGGCTTGAGTTATCTGCAAGGCACCCAGATCACTGCGGGTGCACAAATTCTCTATGGCAGTTTGAAGTTCGATCGCGACGCCAATACCAACAGCGGTGGGCCCGGCAGTGGCAATGCACTCGAGCCGACCCCGGGCGGCAGTTTCTTTGTCAGCCACATGCTGGATGACCAATGGAGTGTCGGCTTTGGCGCCTATGGTGATTTTGGCTTGACGGCCAATTACCGAAATGGCTGGTCCGGACGCTACTTTTCGGAGCAGTCCAGCCTCGTTGGTCTGTCTCTGGTGCCCAGCGTGGCGTACCGCTTCAATGATCAATGGTCCGTCGGCCTCGGGGTCAAGGCCATGTATGGCATGCTGAAAGCCCAGAGCGCCATCGACCGCTCACCCTTTGGCCTGACCGATCGTGGCGACGGGCAACTCAAGTACCAGGACGACACCTGGGGCTACGGCGCTAACCTTGGTGTCATCTATGCCCCTCAACCCGGCACGCGAATCGGCCTGGCCTACACCAGTAAGGTCGATCTGGATTTCAAGGACAAACTGGACATCAAAGGCAACGGCCCACTGCTGGATCGTTTGAATGGCCTGGACACCAAGCTCAGCATGCACGTACCGCAGACTGCGACCCTCAGCTTGTTCCAGCAACTTGACCCGCAATGGGCTTTCCTGGCCACGATCAACTGGCAAGACTGGTCGCAGTTCGGTGACATCAGCGTACAAGTGGACACCTCAGCCATCGGCGCGCAATCGACCACGATCAATGCCCACTACAAGGACACCTGGCAGTTGGCTCTGGGTACGCAATACCAGGCCACGCCTAAACTGTTATGGAATGCCGGCATCGCCTACGACTCCAGTGCCGTGTCGGACGCCAACCGGACCCTGAGCGCACCGTTGGGTGAATCCTGGCGACTGGCGACCGGCGCCACCTATGCACTGAACAAGGACACCGATGTAAACCTCAGTTGGGCTTTGATCTGGGGGGGCGATCTACCGGTTGACCAGAGCAAATCCGTATCCGGCGTTCGAACTTCAGGGCAGTTCGATAAGGCTTGGATTCAAGCGTTGACCGGCAACATGACCTGGCGCTTCTGACGTCCTGCAACCCGAATAGAACGATTTAACCCATGGAGTGAAAAATGGACCTGTCCAGAAAATTGCTTGTCGGCGTTGCCTTTGCAAGCCTGCTGCTCGGCGGTTGCACCTCAAAAATCACCGAAAAAGAACAGTACTCAGGGTTCCTTTCCAACTACAACAACCTGCAGGAAGTCACCACCCCCAGTGGCGAGAAAGCCATGCGTTGGGTGATCCCGTCCTGGAACCCGAACGCTTACAACACCGTAGCCTTCAAGCAGCTGGAACTGTACCCGGCCCCGAAGCCCAATGAACGGGTCAACCTTCAGACTCTGGATCAGTTGCAAACCTACATGACAGATAATGCCAGGGGCTTGCTGAGCCAGAAGTACCGCGTGGTACCGAACGTTCAATCGGCCCCTGCCGGTTCGCGAGTGCTGGTGGTACGCGCCGCGATTACCGGGGTCAGCGCGACGAACGAAGGCATGAAATGGTATGAAGTGCTTCCGATCACGGCCGCCATAGGCGCGACTGAGGCGGCCACCGGTCACCGCGACCAAGACACCGAGTTGTACCTCGAAGCTGAGATGATCGACGCGAGCAACGGCCAAACTGTGGTCAAAGTCGTGCGTAAGGTCTTCGGTGAACAGTTGAAGAATGCAAGCCAACAGGTTACCGCCAATGACTTCAAAGCGGCGATCCACAAACTGAACAGCGACATGCAGGCATTTCTTAAGTAACCAGGGGGAGTAACGCCGGCTCAGCCATCAAGGCAGAGCTGGCGGTGGCAGCGTTATGTGCAGGTCAGCGAACATCGAATACCCCCTGGTTTTATAGACATCTAAGCAACCAGGGTTTATTCAAACCTAATATGCATACATTGCACATTCACTTATGTTTAATCGCTTATCGCTCCGCATTAGGTCGAGAATCACTGCCTCCCGACTACATACCGTTTGCGAACGACACGGCGTCGATCTCTATACGCGAGCGGATGTTTTTCATTGCGGTTGCGTACTCGGCCAGTATTTCCAGCGTCCAGTCCGCACGAGCCCGGATACTCTCTTCTTTTGGATTCGCGTCAGGTCCCGGGTTAAATAACTGTGCCACCTGTCGAACAATCAATTGCTCTGGCAGGTAGCAAATCCGACAATTCTTATAGCTTGATGCCCGAAGCTCCGAGAGCGGGTAGGCACCACCCACACCTGCCGATACCCCGACCAGCAAGGCTGGCTTATGCCCCAACTCCTTATGGGTCGCATACACGAAGAAGTTCTTGATGGCTGGACAGGCCATCCCGTTCCATTCAGGAGCTACTACAACCAGTGCGTCCGCCTGGATCAAAGTGGCCGAATATTTTTCCCAGGCGTCGCTTGAGTCTTCGCTTGGCCAGAGAGGCAGGGGATCGCTCCCCAGATCGAGTACTGCGACCTGCTTGCAAAGTCTGAGGGTAAGTAACCGTTGACCGAGATAATTCGCAACCTTGGCAGACTGACTGTTGAGTTGGCTGGATCCTGCGATCAACACGATATTCAGGCTCATTGCGCTACCTCTTGCTTGGGATCATTTTGTGCTGCGCGCTTTCGCGAACGTACCAGTGGCCAGAGCAACTCCTGCTGCCACTTCACTGGATGCAAATCCTCGATGCCATAGGCTGAGGGCCGCCGCCGAGTGATCTTGGCCGTACCGAACAGCACGTCCCAGAAGAACAGCAGGTTGCCGAAGTTTCCCTTGTAGTGGGTCACGCCGTCATTGGCGTTCAAACCATGATGGGCCGCATGGGTGGCGGGGGTCGAAATGGTCCGTTCGAGGACCCACA
Source organism: uncultured Pseudomonas sp. (assembly GCA_964396695.1). GTDB lineage: Bacteria > Pseudomonadota > Gammaproteobacteria > Pseudomonadales > Pseudomonadaceae > Aquipseudomonas. The sequence continues at coordinate 712 of CAYNGZ010000399.1, read as the reverse complement.
TCAACGGACGCAAGGCCGCAATGCGGTAGAGCTTCTCGTCCCAGGCGACGCTGCTGTGCGCACCGAAGATCACCGTCATCTTGACGATCAGGTAACCGTAGTAAACCGGTGCCAGGCCCAGGTAGATGAGGACTCCAGACAGCCAGATGCCTGGCATCAGCAGGTAGTAAAAGCTGTTGTTTCGGTAAACGATGCGAATGCTCATGTAGGGCGCCGAATGGTGAGCACGATGCAGGGCATAGAGAAACGGCACCCGATGGGTCAGGCGATGCCACCAGTACTGGGTCAAGTCATCGAACACCAGAAACAACGCGAGGCCCGCCACCCAGTGAAGGTTGGCCAGGCTGTTCTTGAGTTGTGGGGCCAGACCGTCGAGCAACAGGTTGCTGAGGAACATCACCAATGGAAAGGTGACACCCAGCAGGAGCGATGAACCGATGATCTCGATCAGCGCATCGTGGCGCTGACCTTTGGGTTGGAGGAAACAGGCGCACGCAATTTCCAGCAGGATGAAACCCAGAAAAATTCCGGCGACGACCAGAATTGGATTGTTGACGAGCATTATTGTATTCATGGCAATCTCGAGTCAGGCCCGATTTGGGCATTGCCTGAGCAATAAGAAACCATGAGCCTTCCGGACAACATGCGCGAACTGGACAAAATCACTCGAGAAGAGGCCAATCAGCCAGCCCGTCGCTTTCATCGGGGTCAG
>CAYNGZ010000398.1:0-4526 GCA_964396695.1 uncultured Pseudomonas sp. | reverse complement strand
AAAAAAATTTCCAATAAGGCGGATGAAAACATTTGACTTGCAAATGATAATGATGATTATTGACCGCAACTGGTCGCGAGATCGGTTGATAGACCAAGAGGCCTTAGGTCGGACTCCTGGACTATCTCCTCATCAGGCTAATCACGGTTTTTGACCCGGCTTTTTGCCGGGTCTTTTTTTTGCCAGTTATTCTGGCTATGGCTTCAGGCTAATGAAGACGGGTGCTGCTGAATTCGATGGCGCGGATGATATCAAAAGAGCATCTATTTGCAACATACCGCTCAGGCACGGGCTTGAGGCAGCAAAAAATAGCACTTGAGAATGAATCGCATAAACTCCAAGCTGCGGTTGCGTCAAGGACGACGCCCCCCCTCATTTATTCCCTCATAAATTGCCCTCGGTTTCCCCCCACCTGCGTGTAAAGTAACAGCCATAAAAATCATACTCAGGAATAGATTATGACCGTGGCTCACCGCTCCTTTGATATCACTGCCAACTTCGACAGCGGCAACATCGAGGTACTGGACCTCAGTAATCCGTTGCAGGCCTTGCTGGCCATCAAACCCGACACCCGCAGTCAGCATTTCCAGTGGTTTAACTTCAAAGCCAGCGGTTTGCACGTCGGCCAGGAACATGGGTTTCGACTGAACAACGCCAGTAAATCCTCCTACAACAAGGCCTGGGATGGTTATCAGGCGGTGGCCTCGTATGACCACGTGAACTGGTTCCGTGTGCCGACGATCTTTGAGGGTGACTGCCTGCGCTTCAGCCTCGAGGCCACCGCGACTCACGCCTGGTTCGCCTACTTTGAACCCTACAGCCGCGGGCGTCACGATTGGCTGATCGATCAAGCGCTGAGCAAGGCCGGCACCGAACTGCTGGCCACCGGCAAAAGCGTCGAAGGTCGTGATATCCAGTTGCTGCGCAAAGGCAGCGGCACCGAAGGTCAGCATAAAGTCTGGATCATCGCCCAGCAGCATCCCGGCGAACACATGGCCGAATGGTTCATGGAAGGCGTCATCGAGCGTCTGCAACAGCACATCGACCCTGAGTTAAACAAACTGCTGGCCAGTGCCGATCTGTACCTGGTCCCTAACATGAACCCCGATGGCGCCTTCCATGGTCACTTGCGCACCAACGCCAAGGGCCAGGACCTCAACCGCGCCTGGCAGAGCGCGAGCCAGGACATCAGCCCGGAAGTCTTCTTCGTTCAACAACAGATGGCGAAATACGGCGTCGATCTGTTCCTCGACATTCACGGCGATGAAGAAATCCCCTACGTGTTCACCGCCGGTTGCGAAGGCAACCCGGGCTACACGCCACGCATCGCGAAACTCGAAGAACACTTCCGCAGTCATCTGAAACACCTGACCCGCGACTTCCAGACCACCCACGGCTACACCCGCGACGAACCGGGCAAAGCCAACATGACCCTGGCCTGTAACAGCGTCGGTCAGAAATTCGACTGCCTGTCGCTGACCCTTGAGATGCCCTTCAAGGACAACAACGATGCACCGAATGCCCTTACTGGCTGGTCGGGCAAACGCTCGATGCAGTTGGGCAAGGACGTGTTGTCGACCGTAGCGAACATGGTCGGCATGCTGCGCTGATGTCCCTCAATGGCTGCGTGCCTGTAAGGCGTGCGGCCATTTTTCACTCGGCGGCGGTACGTCGACAATCCTCTGGCCCCAGCAAGCGCCCATCCTCTGAACGCACTCGGCCATGGAATAGCCCGGCAACGGCAAGATCACGCGTGAACCAGTAGACATTTGCCACTCAAAACCCCACATCCAGCACCACATTGTCCAGGTAGGTGCCGGCCGGAGGGGTGCTCTGGTCGGTATAGATCTTCGCGTTGTAATTGAAGACCTGACTGCCGGTCCCCAAACCATTGCCGGGGTTGACTTCAGCATCGGAACTGGCCCGTCGCGCAACGCCGACGCTGCCCCAGCGAGTGGTGCCGGCACTTTTGAAGATGTCGTACGCCAGGTAATTGCCGCCCGAAATCATCCGCCGTCGCCCGCCGACACTGACAGCCTGCTGACCATCGTCCAGGCCCACGGTGTAAGCGCTGCCCTTGGTGCACGTGAGATTGACCGTCTGGTTGGTGACCGCCGCGAACCCACTGATGACCGGGGCGCTACCGAAACTGATATTGGGTGCGGTGATCAGGCAGTCGTTGGTCACCGTCATCGTGACCGTCAGGCTGGTTGTACCGTTGTTGATGTCGCGCAACGCACAAACGTTCCCCACACTCAGGAGGTAGCAATAGTTCCAGTTCCAGTTAACGCTCAGCGTCTCCGAATAGACGCCGGCCGCGACATTGCTGCCGGTGATGCTGTCCAGATAGATCGGCACCGTCTTGGCCACCACCGGGTTGCTCAGCAGCCCCAGATTATCGGCGATCGAGTTGCGGGCGAAGTCGAACGCCGTGCCACGCGTGATCGGGTAACTGGTGCTGTTGTTGCCATACAGCGTGTAGCTGATCACGTCTCCGGTAGGGCCGACCAGCCCTGAAGTCGCCGCAGTAAACGTGGCGTATATGTGGTCAGTGGCCGTCAGCTGTGACGCCAGCGAGCCGGTGCAGCTCAACCCGGCATTGGTGGTCGAACTGGGCTGCGAGGTGGTCCGCACCGTGATCGAACTGACTGAACCAAAGCTTGCCGGTACGGTGCTGACCACCGAGCACAGCGCCCAGGCATGCGCCGACAGAGTCATCGCCAGTAGCCCGATCCCTCTGCGACCCCATCGACGTGTATGGCCGGTCATTGGCACACCAGCGGCCCGATCAACGGCACCTGCTCCTGTTTCATGTCCACGCTGAACTGCACCCCGCAGGTGTGCCCGTCGGCCAGGGTCACGCGCAAGGTGTTGTGCGCTTGCAGGTTCTCCAGATACACCAGACCGTCCCACCCCACGACCGCGTTCACTCCGCTCTGCTGGTGTAACACGTGACTGCCCAGCGGCAATTCCTGTTGCCGGGTGTCTACCAGCACCACGCTGGCAGCGATGATCCGGGTCAATGGGAACGCCAGCAGATACCCGCTGCCACGCCGGACCGCGACCCGCTGTTCGACATTCGGGCTTTGCACGTTGCTCGGCAGGTTCAGCGGATCGATTTCGTATTTGGCGCGGTAATAGGCGCTGCTCCACGGCACCAGAAGATGACCCTTGCTGTCCGTCCGGCCAACCAACTGGTTTTCATAGCGCACCGGAATGTCGGCAAAGCCCCCGGTGCTGACCACGACAAAAGCGTCGTCGATGCGATTGGCGGCAAATACCTGGTGGTCCATCCACACCAGCGATCCGCTGGCATCGGCCCAGCGAGTCTCGGCATCACGGCTGCCATACACGCCAGCCTGCAACTGTACCGATTGCAAACGCCAGGTCAGGTCGGCCTGGCGGTAATCCGGCCCCTGACCGTGGGCGTATCCGAGGTTGAAGCCCAGCCCACCTTGCGTGGGCACGGCCTGGCTGTAGTTGACGCGCTGACGGCTCTCGCCGGTTTTACTGCGTTCGGAGCTCAGGGCAAGACTGCCCCGCAGGTCAAACGGAATCACCAGTTGCGCTTGCATCGCCCAGTTGCTGTCACCCATTTCGCGGTTGGCCGACAGGTAGAAACTGGTGTTGCGCCACAAGGGTTTGCTCCAGGTCAGGTTGAGCAACCGCGTGCGCGAGTCATCGCCGGCGCGTACATCGAAATAGCCGGCGCCCACACGGCCCCAGGTGTCGAGGTTGAGGCTCAGTGTCACCTGTTCACTGCGCTGACTCAGGGTCGCGTAGGGGCTGTCGATCACCGTCAGGTCGGCGTACTGATCACGGCGTTGCATGCGCTGATACGACAGGCTGTAACGTTGGCTGCTGTACTGGTAACCCACGCTCAACTGCTGACCACTGGTGCCATCGAACTGACTTTGACTGACCGCCGTGTTGAGCACCCCGAAGTTGCCCAACCGCAGATTGCCGCCGACGCCGCCGAGGGCCAGCGAGTCCGAGGCTTCGGCGTGGCTTTCCAGGGTCAGGCTGTCCGTCAGGCCATAACGCAGGCTGCCGGACGTGACACCGGGGCCGTAACCAAAATCGCGTATCCCGTAGTCCCGACGCAAGGTGCCCGCCGCCACCGAGAAATCCGTCAGGCCCTGTTGCAGCAGGTTGCTGGTCACGTAAAACGGCACCGTGGTCGAGACCTGCCGACCCAGCGCATCGGTGGTCACCACCACCGCCTCGCCGGCACCGTTGATAAACGGAATGTTGGTCAGGGTGTACGGACCGGGTTGCAGATCGGCGCTGCTGGATTTGTAGCCGTTGATAAACAGGTCGACCGAAGAAGGCACCGCCGCTTCACCGGCAAACTGTGGCAACGGGTACGTCACTAAGTCCGGCCGCACGCCGAAATCCCGCGACAACTGCACGCCCCCCAGGCGCACCGAACTGCTCCAGGGCAAGGCGCCGCTGACCAGTTCGCCGGCCTCGTGGGTCAGTAACCGATCTTCATCGGATTAGCGCCACGTAGTTCCGTACCGCAA
>CAYNGZ010000397.1:0-4527 GCA_964396695.1 uncultured Pseudomonas sp. | reverse complement strand
CATCACTTTACCGTCGCGTCGATGGATAGTCGAACTAGACGCTCAGGACACTAGCTGATGCCACCTTGCAGCGCCTGCTGCGTCACTTTAACCAGTACAGGTTGGGCAATGACGACCTATACAAGGCCGACATGCTGGGAGATGCCTACGAGTATCTGATCAAACAGTTTGCCGACGATGCCGGTAAGAAAGGCGGTGAGTTCTATACTCCCAAGGCCGTGGTGCAATTAGTGGTTGAGTTGATCGATCCACAGCCTGGCCACAGCGTGTATGACCCCACTTGCGGCAGTGGTGGCATGTTGGTAGAGAGTGCCCACCATGTATCAGGTTTGCCCAATGGAACCCTGATGGGCAAGCCGAATGTGCTGCTGTTCGGGCAAGAAAAGAACCTGGGTACTTGGGCTATCGCCAAGCTCAACCTTTACCTGCACAACATGCGTGCCGATATTGAACGCGGCGATACGCTGGTCGAGCCTAAGCATCTCGACGGCGATTACTTGAAGTCCTTCGACCGAGTTATTGCGAATCCGCCGTTCTCGGCCAAGTCCTGGTGGACTCCGCTGGAGTTAAGCAACGAGAACGAACAGGAGAACGGTAAGAAGGCCAAAGCGCCCAACTACAAACAGGTCAGTGATCCTTACGGGCGGCTGGTCTATGGTATTCCGCCTAGGGGCTATGCCGACCTCGCCTTTGCTCAGCATATGCTGGCCAGCCTCAAGGCTGATGGTCGCATGGGGATTATCCTGCCGCACGGAGTGCTGTTCCGTAGCGGCGAGGAAGGCAAGATTCGCGAGGGGCTGCTATTTGGCACCGATACAGCGAATGGTAGTCAGCCGGGTGATTTGATTGAAGCCATCGTCGGCCTCCCTTCGGCCCTGTTCTATAACACGGGAATCCCGGCTTGTGTGTTGATACTGAATAAGCAGAAACCCGCAGCCCTTAAAAGTAAGGTCATCATAATAGATGGCAGCCGCGACTACCTCGAAGGCAAGGCGCAAAACAGCCTGCGCGTCGAAGACATCAACCGCATCGTTAGCACCCATAAGACGGCATTCGAGCAGCAAACTGAGATCGAAAGCTATTGTCGGGTGGTGACTCTGGACGAGATCCGCAGCAACGACGGCAATCTCAACATCGCGCGCTATATCGATAACGGCGAGACCGAACAGACCTTTGACGTGGTTGCAACTTTGTCGCAGCTGGCAACGCTGGCTGAGGAAGAAGCGCAGATTGATTTTCGGCTGAATGGCTATCTGATGGAGTTAGGGTTGCTAGAGGATAAGCAATGAGTGCTCTTGAACAATTAGAGCTACCCCAAGATTGGCGATTTAAACGTTTATCTTCCTTGGCCAACAGTTATGCAGGGGGGACGCCTGACAGGAGCAAACCTGAATATTTTGATGGTGATATCCCTTGGGTAAAGTCTGGAGAAGTGAATCGTCGAAAGATTACGCACACAGAAGAGCGAATATCAGAAATTGGTCTCTCTAGCTCAGCTGCGAGGATAGCTGAAAGCGGCTCTGTGCTGGTCGCAATGTACGGAGCAACAGCTGGAAAGGTTGCTCGGTTAAAAATCGATGCTGCTATTAATCAAGCGGTGCTTTCCATTCGAGCTGTTGGATGCGAACTCGACAATGATTTTCTTTTCTGGGTGATAGAAAGCAGTGCGCTAAAGCTGCTCTCGATGTGCCAGGGAGCTGCGCAACCCAACTTGAGCAAAGGGCTTATTGATGGGTTAGTGATCGCAACTCCGCCGCTTCCCGAACAGCAAAAAATCGCCGCCATCCTCACAGCGGTTGACGACAAGCTAGACGTGATTTCCCGCCAGATAGAAGCCACCTATGCCCTCAAGCAGGGGCTGATGCAGAACCTGTTCAGCCGGGGTGTTGGCACCCAAGATGCTACTGGTCGTTGGTTGGCGCATACCGAGTTCAAGGACAGTGAACTGGGGACGATTCCTGAGGGGTGGTCGGTACAACCGCTGGATACCCTCGCCGAATCAATTACAGTTGGAATTGCAACGTCTACGACAGAGCACTACGTCGCGGACGGTGTACCTCTTATTCGTAATCAAAATATCAAGGAAGACTTTCTTGATATGTCTGACCTACTGAATATTTCTGCTGAGTTTGATGAAAAAAATAAAAGAAAAAGGGTGCTGGAAGGTGACATTTTAACCGTGAGAACGGGTTATCCGGGAGTGTCATGCGTAGTGCCTAAAGGGCTTGGATATCTTCAAACCTTTACCACACTAATCACGCGACCTAATCAGAAGCTAATCTGCCCAAGCTTTGCGTCGAGCTATTTCAACTCTCCACAAGGTAAAGGGCTCATGCTTCATCAGGCCGCAGGGGGAGCGCAGCAAAATATTAATGCTGGGAATTTGAAGAAACTGCTGGTTCCAGTCCCTCCACTTGTTGAGCAGGAGCGAATCGCAGGAATTTTGGCAGCCGTTGATCAAAAGCGTCGTAGTATTGTATCTAAGCGGGAACAGTATCGGATTATCAAACGCGGCCTAATGCAAAAGCTGCTAACTGGTGAATGGCGAGTCAAGCTCGATAGCTCTACCGGTACTGCCTGAGTTTTTGCCTATGGGTGAAGACTTACCCCGAGCAGACATCCAAGCGCTACGGCTGCGGTAGTTGGCGACATGTCATCTATGAGTCTCAGCAGTTTGAAACTCGTAAGCAAAGCCAAGCCGATAATAGCCCTACTGTGGTTTGGTATCGAAGTTGTCCGAGGGAAACCTCCAAGGAACAGGAGTAAGTAATGAGCCAATCACCTGAGAAGGTCGGGGTCGAGCTGCCCGCCATCAATTGGCTGATCAAGCTGGGGTACACCCATTTGCCCGGTAACCAGTTGCAGGTTGAGCATCGTCACTTAGCTCCGGTACTGGACGAAGTATTGCAGGCTCGGATGCTGATCCTCAACCCGTGGCTGGCGACAGCGCCTGGCGGCATCAGTGCAGCGCTGATCGAGCTACGTAAACGCGTCAATGATGAGCTGTTGCCCGCCAACAAGACGTTCTGGGAACAGGTGGTGCACCGTTCGGATATTCAGGTGAAGGACGTAGAAGGTAAGCCGCGCAGCGTGCGCTTCTTCGATGCCAGTGATGCTGCGAACAACGACTTTCATGTGGTCGATCAGTATGTGGGGCGCAATGCGGATGGGGATGTTTTCCGCCCTGATCTGCTGCTGTTTGTGAATGGTTTGCCGCTGGCCATCATCGAATGCAAAGCCAGTCATCACCGTTTGGATGAAGCCCTGGGCCAATTGGATGGTTATCAAAGTACCTTTCCAACTCAGTTTGTATTCAACCAGGTATGCGTTGGGCTCAACCGGCGCGAAGGCTTGTATGGCGCGATCCTTACCAAGCCTTCCTATTACGCCCGCTATCGGTTGCAGGTGCAGGAGACTGCCGCTGTTGCTGCCTTGTTAGGTGATGCTCCCAGTGAGCAGGAAAACGTGCTGTGGGCACTGTTTGAGCCGAGTCGCTTCCTGCAACTGATCACGCATTTTGTGCTGTTCGAAACCCGCGACGGCAAGACGGTAAAAAAGCTGCCGCGCTATCAACAGTGGCGGGCAGTGCGCAAAACGGTGGATCGCCTATGTGCACAAAAACCCATGGGCGGCGTGGTCTGGCATACCCAAGGTAGCGGTAAGTCGCTGACCATGGCCCTGCTCGCGCGCATGCTGCGTGCCGATAGCACCGGTTTGAACAACCCTACGGTGTTGGTACTCACCGACCGCAAAGACCTCGACAAGCAGATTTTCGATACCTTTCATGCGGTGGGTATCAATGCCATTCAGGCCGTATCGGTTGATGGATTGCTGAAGATGTTATCGAACGACTACGGCAGTGCGTTCACCAGCACGGTACAGAAGTTCCAGGAGAACGAGCACCCCGGCGAACAACCTGCTGTCACTCCTGACGAGGAAGACGATGCCCTGCAAGCTACGCGGCACAGGCGGATTCGTGAGGAGAAGGACTTCTTCATCGTGCATGAACACAACGTCTGCCACCAGGAGATGAATGAGAACGGTGTTCCGGTGAAGGCCAAGTGGGACGAAATCAGCCGGGAGAAGGTGCACTTCAGGGTGTTGAGCACTAAGCCCAACTTCTATGTGCTCGTCGATGAAGCTCACCGTAGTCAGTACGACTTCCTCGCGGCCTTTATGCGTGCCAGTTTGCCCAACGCCAAATTCATCGCCTTTACCGGTACGCCGCTACTGCAAGAGGACAAACACACCCTGGGCGAGTTTGGCGGTGGTGAGTACATCGACGAATACCGCCTGCATGAAGCGGTGGCGGATGGCGCAACCCTACCGATCAAATATCTGGATGCCTGGGTGGCGTTGTCGGCCAATGCTGAACTGGATGCCGCGTTCAAAGAGCAGTTCGCTGACCAAAGTGAAGTTCGCCAGCACGAGTTGAAGCGCGAGTTGCTCCGACGCTGGCGTCAGGCGGGTGACTGCGGATTCCACGACACTTGGACACTCAGCCCACGATCATTTGGACACTCGTTC
>CAYNGZ010000396.1:0-4550 GCA_964396695.1 uncultured Pseudomonas sp. | reverse complement strand
CCGGCAGAAAATGTCGCAAGCCATGATGGAGCTGTACAAGAAAGAGAAGATCAATCCGCTGGGTGGCTGCTTGCCAATCCTCGTGCAGATGCCGGTTTTCCTTTCGCTGTACTGGGTACTCCTGGAAAGCGTGGAAATGCGCCAGGCGCCATTCATGCTGTGGATTACCGACCTGTCGATCAAGGATCCGTTCTTCATTCTGCCGATCATCATGGGTGCAACCATGTTCATCCAGCAGCAGCTGAACCCGACACCTCCGGATCCGATGCAGGCCAAGGTCATGAAGCTGATGCCAATCATCTTCACCTTCTTCTTCCTGTGGTTCCCGGCGGGTCTGGTGCTGTACTGGGTTGTGAACAACTGCCTGTCGATCGCCCAACAGTGGTACATCACTCGTAAGATTGAAGCGACTACCAAAAAAGCCGCCGCATAACTTACTCTGTGGATAACCACTCAAAACGCCCCCTAGTGGGGCGTTTTGCTATCTGTCATTTTTATCTGGATATCGAATCATGAGCGCTCCTCGTGAAACCATCGCCGCCGTCGCCACCGCTCAAGGCCGTGGCGGTGTTGGTATCGTCCGTATTTCCGGGCCGCTGGCGAGTAGTGCGGCGCAAGCCATCAGTGGCCGCGAACTCAAACCGCGTTTTGCCCATTACGGCCCGTTCCTCGGCGCCGAGGAAGAGGTGCTGGACGAAGGCATCGCCCTGTATTTCCCCGGGCCGAATTCATTCACCGGCGAAGATGTGCTGGAACTCCAGGGCCACGGTGGTCCGGTCGTTCTGGATATGTTGCTTCAGCGCTGCCTGCAATTGGGTTGCCGTCTGGCCCGGCCGGGAGAGTTCAGCGAACGTGCGTTCCTCAATGACAAACTCGACCTGGCTCAGGCTGAAGCCATCGCCGACCTGATCGAAGCAAGTTCTGCACAGGCTGCGCGTAACGCTTTGCGCTCGTTGCAAGGCGCATTTTCGCAGCGTGTGCATAACCTCACCGAGCAACTGATTGCGTTGCGGATCTACGTTGAGGCGGCAATCGACTTCCCCGAAGAAGAAATCGACTTTCTTGCCGATGGCCACGTACTGACGATGCTCGATGCGGTGCGCGATGAGTTATCCACCGTGTTGCGTGAGGCCGGGCAGGGTGCATTGCTGCGCGACGGCATGACCGTGGTGATCGCCGGTCGTCCGAATGCCGGAAAATCCAGCCTGCTGAACGCATTGGCCGGCCGTGAAGCGGCCATTGTCACCGAGATTGCCGGCACCACCCGGGACATCCTGCGCGAACATATCCACATCGATGGCATGCCGCTGCATGTGGTCGACACGGCTGGCCTGCGCGACACCGATGACCAGGTCGAGAAGATTGGCGTGGAACGGGCATTGAAGGCCATCAGCGAGGCTGATCGAGTATTACTAGTGGTCGATGCAACCGCGCCTGAGGCTCTCGACCCTTTTGCCTTGTGGCCTGAATTCCTCGAGCAGCGCCCGGATCCGGCCAAAGTGACCTTGATCCGCAACAAGGCGGACCTGACTGGCGAAGCGATAGCGCTGGAAGTCAGCGACGATGGCCACGTGACCATCAGCTTGAGTGCCAAGTCCGCCGGCGAAGGCCTGGAACTGCTGCGCGAGCATCTCAAGGCCTGCATGGGCTACGAGCAGACTTCGGAAAGCAGTTTCAGCGCTCGCCGGCGTCACCTGGAAGCCCTGCGTCATGCCAGTGCCTCACTCGAACATGGCCATGCGCAGCTGACCCTGGCCGGTGCCGGAGAACTATTGGCTGAAGATTTGCGTCAGGCGCAGCAGTCGTTGGGTGAAATTACTGGCGAATTCAGCTCCGACGACCTGTTGGGCAGGATCTTTTCCAGCTTCTGTATCGGTAAATAGCCTCACCTCCTTCACGTAGGAGCTGGCGTAGCCTGCGATCTTTTGATGTTTTTGGCCTTTTAGTTTCAGATTTACAGGTGCAGAACCGCTAAAAGATCGCAGCCTGCGGGGTTGCGTACAGCATCAAATCCCTTTTTCTTCTTCTGTTGCCATGCGTATCCACCGCCCTGGCGGTTTCCCCGTGGGCGGGATTTACTCCGTTCAGCGCTTTTCTGTGGATTAAGCCCTGTGAATAACTGCCACTGAGCACAGTTGATAACAGGGCTCCAAAACTGAGGAAAACCACCGCTGTGGATAAGCGACCCATTCATCCACAGGCTTACACCGGTTATCCAAGGGCCTCCTTGGCACATGACCACAGGCTTTCAATCACCTGTACACATTGAAAATAAAGGGCTGTGTAGATCTATCCACAGAAGGGGTGCTCTATAGAAATAAACATAAAAACAAAGATTTAATAAATTTCTTTCTTTTTAATTTCTATTGTTCGTGACTTACCCACAGCTGGTTAAATTTTGTGCAAAGGGTTCTTTAGGAAGGGCGAAGTCCCTATACTTGTCGACCAGGTCCGAAAACCTGAGCTCAAACCATTCCTGATTACCCAACTGAAGCAGGCACGAGGTGCGTGGTGGATTTCCCTTCCCGTTTTGAAGTGATCGTCATCGGCGGCGGTCATGCCGGTACCGAGGCAGCACTTGCATCAGCACGTATGGGGGCAAAAACCCTGTTGCTGACGCATAACGTGGAAACCCTCGGAGCAATGAGCTGTAATCCCGCAATCGGCGGGATCGGCAAAAGCCATCTGGTCAAGGAAATCGATGCCCTTGGCGGCGCGATGGCCATGGCTACCGATAAAGGCGGTATTCAGTTTCGCGTGTTGAACAGCCGTAAAGGCCCAGCCGTGCGCGCTACTCGCGCCCAGGCCGACCGCGTTCTGTACAAGGCCGCTGTGCGCGAGATTCTCGAGAACCAGCCGAACCTGTGGATATTTCAACAGGCAGCCGATGACCTGATCGTCGAACAGGAACAAGTGCGGGGTGTTGTCACCCAAATGGGCCTGCGTTTCTTCGCAGATTCCGTGGTGTTGACCACCGGAACGTTTCTCGGTGGACTTATCCACATCGGGTTGCAGAATTTTTCTGGCGGACGCGCCGGTGATCCACCGTCAATCGCACTGGCTCACCGTCTGCGTGAACTGCCACTGCGCGTTGGTCGTCTGAAAACCGGTACGCCACCGCGTATCGACGGTCGGTCTGTGGATTTTTCGGTGATGACCGAGCAACCGGGCGATACACCGATTCCGGTGATGTCGTTCATGGGCAACAAAGAACAGCATCCACAGCAAGTCAGTTGCTGGATTACCCACACCAATGCCCGCACCCACGAAATCATTGCCGCGAACCTTGATCGTTCGCCAATGTATTCCGCTGCCGGCGAGATTGAAGGCATTGGCCCACGTTATTGCCCGTCGATCGAAGACAAGATCCACCGCTTTGCCGACAAGGAAAGCCATCAGGTCTTCATCGAGCCGGAAGGTTTGACCACCCACGAGCTGTACCCGAACGGGATATCCACATCCTTGCCGTTCGACGTGCAATTGCAGATCGTGCAGTCGATTCGCGGCATGGAAAACGCCCATATCGTTCGCCCGGGCTATGCCATCGAATACGACTACTTCGATCCGCGTGATCTGAAGTACAGCCTGGAAACCAAAGTCATCGGCGGTCTGTTCTTCGCCGGGCAAATCAACGGCACCACCGGTTACGAAGAGGCTGGCGCCCAAGGTTTGCTGGCCGGGGCCAACGCTGCATTGCGTGCGAAGGGCAAAGAAGCCTGGTGCCCGCGTCCCGATGAGGCGTATATCGGGGTGTTTGTCGCCTTTGTCGCCTACCCGGTGGCCTACGGGTTGTGGATGGGCAGCCAGCCAAAATTGTATGCCGAGGTGTTCTCCGACCCGATCTACATCAACACGGTGATCAACACCATCGTGTTCGTTGCTTTCGGGGTGAACCTGAAGCTGTTTTTTGCGCTCCTGCTCTCCGGCTTCTTCATGCGTAAGGGTTGGTGGGTCAAAGCGCTGCTGATGATCTTTGTGCTACCGTGGGCGGTGCCGGAGCTACCCAGCTTTATCTCGATCCATTGGATGCTGAACGGCGAATGGGGCCTGCTGAACAACGCGCTCTATATCGTGTTCGGCGTCGAGGGGCCGTCCTGGCTGAATGAGCGCTGGTTGGCGCTCGGTTCGGCGATCTGCTCGCATGTCTGGAAGTGGTTGCCGTTCTGGACGGTGATTCTGCTCGCCGGCCGGATGTCGATCCCGTCTGATATCTGGGACGCCGCCAAGGTCGACGGCGCGACCGGCCTGCGCAGCTTCGCGCACATCACCTTCCCGCTGCTGGCCAACCTGTACCTGGTCCTGACCTTGCTGGCGACGATCTTCCTGCTGGGTGACTTCAACTCCGTCGCTTTCGTCACCGGCGGCGGGCCAGCCAATTCGACCCATGTCCTGGCGACGTTGGGTATCCGTAATGCTTACGAAATGGGCCATCCCGAACTTGGCGTGGCGGCGGTCATGTCGGCGCTGCCGCTGATGATCCCGCTGGTCATCATCCTGATGCGCAAACTGCGTACGACCGAGGTGCAGCTATGAGCACGACGACAGCGGAC
>CAYNGZ010000395.1:0-4553 GCA_964396695.1 uncultured Pseudomonas sp. | reverse complement strand
TTCTTCTTTGTACTTGCGGCACATGATGGTGCGGGTCATGACGACTCTCCTGCGTTCAATACGTCGGCCGCGCGCTTCAGCAGTTTTTTCACCGGGGCGGCAAGGCCCAGGCGCGGCGGGGTGGCGAGGTTATACCAGAGCCAGTCGGCCTCGGCCACGTGATGGCCAGCTTCCTGGACCTGAACCAGCCAGGGTTCGATAGCCAGTTGGAAATGACTGAAGGTGTGTACCAGGCTTGGCAGCTCAACGTGTTTTCCCAGCTCCAGCGAGTGTTGCAGTGCCAGATGTTCCAGGTCTGCCAGGTCGTCGAGTTCCGGCAGGCTCCACAAACCGCCCCACAAGCCCGTGGAAGGGCGCCGGTAAAGCAGAATGGCGCCGTCGCGGTTGGCGAGCATCGGCATCAGCGTGCGCTTCTGTGGCACGGTTTTACGCGGTTTGGGGATCGGGTAGCGGGTCTCAAGACCGAGCATATGCGCTTCGCAGCCCTTTTGCAGCGGACACAGCAGGCAGCTCGGCTTGCTGCGGGTGCAGAGCGTAGCACCCAGGTCCATCATCGCCTGGGTGTAGGCATTGACGCGGTCGTGGGGGGTAAAGCGTTCGGCGGTGGCCCACAGCTGTTTGGCAATCTTCGGTTCGCCGGGGTAGCCCTCTTGCGCGATAAAGCGTGCCAGCACCCGTTTAACGTTGCCGTCGAGGATCGGCGCGCGCAAACCCATGCTCAGGCTGGCAATGGCGCCGGCGGTGGACAGGCCGATACCCGGCAAGTCGGTGAGCTTTTCCACATCACGGGGAAACTCGCCGCCGTACTCGGCAACGACGATTTTCGCGGTCTTTTGCAGGTTGCGCGCGCGGGTGTAGTAACCCAGCCCGGTCCACAGGTGCAGCACTTCATCTTCCGGCGCGGAGGCCAGCGCTTCGACCGTTGGCAACGACGCCATGAACCGGTCGAAGTAGTTCAGCACGGTGCTGACCTGGGTCTGCTGCAACATGATTTCCGAGACCCACACCCGATACGGGGTGATGCCCTGTTGCCAGGGCAGGTCGTGGCGGCCATGGCGGTCGTACCAGTCCAGCACCGCGGTTGAAAATTGCTCGGCTTTCATCGCTTGAACAGTCCCTTGAGGGCGTTTTTCAGTTCTGGACTGACCTTGTCGCCGAGTTTCTCATCGATTTTTTCACCCAGCTTGTCGCCAGCCAGCTTGCTCGCCATCTGACCGAGGCGCTCACTGTCCAGGCGGCAGGCCTTGGCACCGAGTTCCAGTGGGCCGCGGCAACGCAATGGCCACTCGATACTGGCATAGCGCTCGTTGACCTGGCAGGCCGGGTCCGGCATGTCGCTCTTGTCACCTTCGACGATGACGCCAACACGGTAATCCATGCCCAGCACGCGCAGGTCGATGTCTCCGTTACCGTTGACGATCATGCCCGGGATGCGCACTTTCAGGTCCGGATTACTGGCCACGCCGTTACGGAACGTCAGGTTGCCCTTGAACTCCTGGAAGGGCGTGTCCTTGCCGCGCGGTTCGCTGCTGAGGGTTTTGTGGTTCAGGGTGGCGATGCCTTTGCACAGTTGCTGCTCGAGGTTGGCGTTGAGCAGCACGCCATTATTGATCGCGAAACTGGCCGTGCCGTTGAGGCTGTCGATCAGCGTTTTTTGACTATTGCCGCTGGCGGTCAGGTTGCTGTTGAGCGTGACCAGGCCTTTGACCGGCGGGTTTTTTCCCTGACTTTCGAGAATCTTTTCCACCGGGACTCTGCTGATTTGCGTTTGCATATTCAGCAACGGCACGGGCTGACGTACATCCAGCGTGCCCTTGGCGTCGAAGGTGCCGTTGTAGAGTTCGCCACGCAGGTTCTCCAGGGTCAACAGGCCACCCAGGCCAGTGGCTTTCAGCGCGGCGTTCTGGATCGGCAGCTTGTCGAGGGTCAGTTGGCCGAAGGTCAGGTCGGCGTCCAGATCCAGTTTGCTCAGGCGTTCCGCTGGAATCAGTTTGTCGCTGCTCCAGGCACCTTTGGTGGGGGCGTTTGGCAACGGCGTGTTGCCGACGCCGGCCAGCGCGTCGGCCTCGGTGCTTTTGACTTCCGACTGGCGGGCTACCGCAGCGCTGTTGGCTTCGGCGGAGGTTGGCGGCAGGTAGCGATCAGCGTTGAAGGTGTCGCCCTTGAGCTGCACGCGCAGCGATTGTTTGGCGAAATCCTCGACGGCGATGCGCCCGCTGAAGTTGCTGTCGTCGACTTTCAGGTTGATATCGTCCAGTGCCACGCTGGTCGGGGTGCCCGTCAGACGGCTGACCAGCTCGACCTTGCTCAGGCTGTCCTCGGCCATGGCCGGGAGTTTCTGACCGATACTGTCGACAAATTTTGCCAGGTCGAATTGGGCAATCGACACACCGCCGCTGATCTGCGGGGTTTTGTCCAGGTCGTTGACCTTCAGTTCGCCCAGGGCGCGTAACTGGTTGGCGGAGATCTTGATTCCGGTCCACTCGGCGACGTTCGCCGCTTTGTCCAGCAGCAACTGACCTTGAGCGGCAAAGGTGACGATCTTGCCTTGCAGTGGCTCACCGGAAATTTCACCGGAAAGCTTCAGGTCCTCGAATTTGTAGCGCTGGAGGGCGCGTTCGAAACGCAGTTCGCCGTTGAGCTCGGTACGCACCCGCACGTCTGGCTGGTTGCTGGCCAGGAACGCGGTCAGCTTGACCTGAGTGTTGGTCGCGTCGTGCACCGGGCCGGTGCTTAGCTGGATGCTTTCGGCACTGAACTGTTTGCCGGTGCGTTCATCGTTGTATTCAACCCGAGCGTTGTTCACGGTCAGGCTGTCGATGTCGAGGCGAACCGGTTGGGCCGGTTTTTCCGGGGCTGCGGGTGTTTCGGCGGTCGACTCGCGGGTGCCGGTAGCCGGCGCATCCGCCCCGGCGGCGACAGGTGGGACCTTGCCGATGTCTTCCCAGTTGCCATGGCCATCCTTGTCACGAATGAGGCGCAGGTTCAGGCCTTCGACGCGTACATCGCTCATCTGCACTTCCCGGCGCAGCAACGGCAGCACACGCACGGACAGACCAAGCATTTGCAGGTCGGCAAACGGTTGGGTGGGGTTGGCGAGGGTCGCGACGCCGGCGTCGTGCAGTTCAAGACCGAGCCAGGGGAACAGACTCCAACCGATATCGCCATTGAGTGTCAGCTCGATGTGGGCCTTGTCGCGGGCAATCTGGCGGATCTCGTCTTTGTAGTCGTTGGGATCGAAGAAGTGGGTCAGGGCAAAGCCCAGCGCCACAATGATCAGCAACAGCCCGAGAAGTGCCAGACCCAGGATTTTGCCGAACGCTTTCATGGGCGAGTCCTTGTAGTGAGTCAATGTCGAAATTTAGCCAGGGAGTATAGCGCCCCGAAACCGACGACTGGTCAGTGATCGCTCAGAGTGGATTCGGCGGCAGTTTGAGCTTGGCGGCCAGTGCCTGGGCTTCGAGGTGCCCGGCGGGAGCCAGCAAGTGCAATCTTGCGCCCGCAAGCTCGGCCATTTTTTGCGCTTCGCTGACCAGGTGTTCAGCCACGCCTCGGCGGCGGGTGACTTTTCGTACGCACAATTGTGACAGGTGCCAGATGTCCTGTTGTCGATGCAAGCGTGCCGCGCCGAGCAGGCGGTCATTGAAGCGTGCGGCGATCAGCGAGCCATCGCGCAGGCTGGTCTCAATCAGTTGTTGCTGATTGTTGAACGGAGCAAACAGCCATTGCGGGGCATCCTGGTAGATCTTCTGTAGATCCTGCTGGTCCTGATGGTTGGGTTGGGTCAGCGACTCGACGGCGATGGGCATAAGGTTTCCTGTGAAAGGTTGTATGGGTATTACCCGCCAACGGATGAAGCAGCTCTTTAGTGCGTGATCGGCACAGAAGTCACCTGAAAGGTGATATCAGTTTGGTTTTTCTGTCACGGGCAAATGGTAATCTTTGCCCGTTCGTCGGTCCTTCTGCGATCTGTTGTCGCGCCCGAGTAGCGCTTTACCCAATAAAACGGCCATGCCTGCGTGCAACAAGGCCGAGGGTGAAGAGTGGCCGGCGAACCATACTAATAATTGGGGGAAATACAAATGAGCACCAGTACCGAGACGGGCATTCTCCCCGTCCAGTCGGCGTTCCTGTCCAAGGAGCGCATCATCGCCAGGCCCGGTTTCAACCGCTGGCTGGTTCCACCGGCCGCGCTGGCCATCCACCTGTGCATCGGCATGGCCTACGGTTTTTCGGTGTTCTGGTTGCCGCTGTCCAAAGCCCTGGGCGTGACCGCGCCGGTGGCCTGCTCGCCAGACATGGGCTTCATCGCGCAGATCTTTTCGTCCCAGTGTGATTGGCCGATCTCGATGCTCGGCTGGATCTACACCCTGTTCTTCATCTTCCTCGGCTGCTCGGCAGCGATCTGGGGCGGCTGGCTGGAGCCCGCGGGTCCTCGCAAGGCCGGTGTCGTCTGGGCGGTGTGCTGGTGCGGCGGCCTGCTGATTTCCGCGTTGGGGGTTTATAGCCGCCAGTGCTGGATGATGCGGGCTGGCTCCTGTGTCATCGGTGGG
>CAYNGZ010000394.1:0-4564 GCA_964396695.1 uncultured Pseudomonas sp. | reverse complement strand
CCCAGCGGCCTTTGGGCCCGGCCTCCGCGAGGCCCGGTTTATGAGCGCAACGACAGGTCTCAACCGAAGCCCCGGCAACGAAAAAGCCCGAGCCATGACGCGACGCAAGCATGCCTTGGGCGACCATGCGCTCATACGCTTCAATGACACTGGACTGACTGAGCAGGTTATCCCGGGCCAGTTGCCGGATAGACGGCAATCGTGTTCCCGGCTCAACGGCACTCTGGCGAATCCAGCCGGCAAGGGCGTCAACAATTTGCTGCACGACGGGCACCAGCGCCTGTCGATCGATTCTCAATTCCATGAGAGACCAACTCCAACGGTTTGTTGTATTTCTGGGGGCAGTTAAGCACAAGCGCCCTGATGAAGATGTGCGACAACGCCGTCAAAACGCGCTCTTCTAACCCTTTGAAACACAATGTCCGATGATTCGCTGCAGGCAAGCGCGGCTTTTCGTCAAACCATCAAAACGCCGTCACCCCACCGTCCACCGCCAGCGAGTGGCCAGTCGTAAAGGCTGCGCCATCGCTGCACAGATACAGCACCGCACTGGCAATTTCCTCTACCTTGCCGATACGTCCTACCGGGTGCATGGCGGCGGCGAAATCGGCTTTCTTCGGATCGGCTTCATAGGCGCGGCGAAACATGTCGGTGTCGATGACCGCCGGACAGACCGCATTCACCCGGATGTTCTTCTTCGCATATTCGATGGCCGCCGACTTGGTCAGGCCGATGACCGCGTGCTTGGACGCCGCGTAGATGCTCATCTTCGGCGCCGCGCCGAGCCCCGCCACCGAGGCGGCATTGACGATGGCGCCGCCCCCCTGGGCAAGCATCAGCGGCAACTGGTACTTCATGCACAGCCAGACGCCTTTGACATTGCCCCCCATGATCGCGTCGAACTCATCGACCGTGCCTTCGGCGAGCTTGCCCTTTTCGATTTCGATCCCGGCATTGTTGAAGGCGTAGTCAACGCGGCCATAGGTGCTCACTGCCTTCGCCATCAGATTCTGTACATCGTTCTCCAGGGTCACGTTGCACTGCACGAAAACCGCGTCGCCACCGGCAGCCCGAATCAGCTCGACGGTACCTTCGCCACCGGCTACATCAAGGTCCGCGACCACCACTTTCAACCCTTCGGCGGCAAACGCCTGGGCGGTCGCGCGGCCAATACCGGCCGCCGCACCGGTCACCAACGCTACCTGGCCGGAAAACGTCATGCTCATCGTTATGTCCTCGAAAAAAGTGGGTGATCGCAGTCTAGCCACCCTGCCCCGTCACGCGGCAGCACTATCAGAGGACCGGTTGATGGCTTATGAGTGGCGGTGATGGATATCCCCGCTCAACTATCACTTCATTGGATCGGGATGTATTCGCTGAATCGGCAAACCTTGCGACAACGGCCATGAGGGTCTATCAATCAGGCTTCATTCAACCTTGAGTGCCCGCCATGACTGCCCAGACCAACCGTCAATTCCTGCTCGCCAAACGCCCGGTGGGAGCTGCGACCCGCGAGACCTTCACCTACCAGCAAGTCCCTGTCGGCGAACCGGCGGCAGGCCAGATCCTGGTCAAGAACGAGTACCTGTCGCTGGACCCGGCGATGCGTGGCTGGATGAACGAAGGCAAGTCCTACATCCCGCCCGTGGGCATCGGCGAAGTGATGCGCGCACTCGGCGTGGGCCGGGTGATTGCCTCCAACAACCCGGGCTTTGCCGTGGGCGACTACGTCAACGGTGCGCTGGGCGTGCAGGATTATTTCCTCGGCGAGCCACGCGGTTTCTACAAAGTCGATCCGAAACTGGCGCCATTGCCGCTCTATTTGTCAGCGCTGGGCATGACCGGCATGACCGCTTACTTTGCACTGCTCGACGTCGGTGCACCCAAAGCAGGAGATACCGTGGTGCTGTCGGGGGCGGCCGGTGCTGTGGGCAGCATTGCCGGACAGATTGCCAAAATCAAAGGCTGCCGCGTGGTAGGTATCGCGGGCGGTGCGGACAAGTGCAGGTTTCTGATCGATGAGCTGGGTTTCGACGGCGCCATCGACTACAAGCACGAAGACGTGGTTGCCGGCCTCAAGCGCGAATGCCCGAATGGGGTGGATGTGTATTTCGATAACGTCGGCGGGGATATTCTCGACGCCGTGCTCAGCCGCCTGAACATGAAGGCCCGCGTGGTCATCTGCGGCGCCATCAGCCAGTACAACAACAAGGAAGCGGTCAAAGGCCCGGCCAACTACCTGTCGCTGCTGGTCAACCGTGCGCGAATGGAAGGCTTTGTGGTGATGGACTATGCCGCGCAGTTCGCCGCCGCCGGGCAGGAAATGGCCGGGTGGATGGCCAAGGGGCAGCTCAAGAGCAAGGAAGATATCGTCGAAGGACTGGAGACATTCCCGGAAACGCTGATGAAGCTGTTCAGCGGTGAGAACTTCGGCAAGTTGGTGTTGAAGGTCTGACTATCGGTTGATCGTTCCCACGCGTGGGAACGATCTGTAAGGGTCAGGCCAGTTCGGCCACGACGTCGGCCAAGGCCTTGGCCGGATCGGCTGCCTGGCTGATCGGACGGCCGATTACCAGATAGTCGGAACCGGCATCCAGTGCCTGGCGCGGTGTCAGGATGCGACGCTGATCGTCCTGGGCGCTGCCCGCCGGACGGATCCCCGGCGTCACCAGTTGCAGCGACGGATGCGCCGCTTTCAACGCCGAGGCTTCCAGCGCCGAGCACACCAGGCCATCCATCCCGGCTTTTTCTGCCAGTGCCGCCAGACGCAATACCTGCTCTTGCGGTTCGATGTCCAGGCCAATCCCGGCCAGATCCTCACGTTCCATGCTGGTCAGCACGGTCACGCCGATCAACAGCGGTTTTGGACCGCTGCGCTGGTCGAGCACTTCGCGGCAGGCCGCCATCATGCGCAGGCCGCCGGAGCAATGCACGTTGACCATCCACACACCCATTTGCGCAGCCGCCTTGACGGCCATCGCGGTGGTGTTCGGGATGTCATGGAATTTAAGGTCGAGAAACACCTCGAAGCCCTTGTCACGCAAGGTTCCGACGATTTCCGAAGCGCAACTGGTGAACAGCTCTTTACCGACTTTGACCCGGCACAGTTTCGGGTCCAACTGGTCGGCCAGCTTCAGTGCGGCGTCACGGGTAGGGAAATCCAGGGCGACGATGATAGGAGTCTGGCAGGCGGACATGAGTGGGCTCTCAGGCAAGTCGAAATCGGCGCGCATTGTAGCGGAACACGAGCCCGTCCGGGACCCGATGATCGGTAAATCATCGTCAACCGTGCCGATCGGCGGATGATGTCCTCTTGAGGAATAGCATTTGTATCATGGCCGATACACTCACGACACGCCCTCAACACCCCCGAAAGCTACCCTCGCCAACCGCAAGACCTCCCGACAGCACTTCCCGCCTCACGGCCGGACGCCTATGCTGAAGCCACAACCTCGCAGCCCATCTTTTGTGGTTGGCAGCCTCCCTGGCAGATGAACGTACGCATGCATAATAGCCCCGCTCCTCTGAATGACGATCAAAAATCCCCGGCAATTGGCGAAGAGAAACGCTGGAACACCCGTGCGCTGATCGTCGACGATGACGTTCCGATCCGCGAACTGCTGATCGACTACCTGGCCCGCTTCAACATCCACGCCAGCGGCGTGACCGATGGCGCCGCGATGCGCCTGGCGCTGCAAGCGGAGCATTACGACGTGGTGGTGCTGGACCTGATGCTACCCGGCGAAGACGGTCTGTCGCTGTGCCGCTGGCTGCGCGCCGAGTCGGACATCCCGATCCTGATGCTCACCGCCCGCTGCGAACCCACCGACCGCATCATCGGCCTGGAACTGGGCGCCGACGATTACATGGCCAAGCCGTTCG
The DNA here is from genome assembly GCA_964396695.1 of uncultured Pseudomonas sp. GTDB lineage: Bacteria > Pseudomonadota > Gammaproteobacteria > Pseudomonadales > Pseudomonadaceae > Aquipseudomonas. The sequence goes on along the minus strand of CAYNGZ010000394.1, from coordinate 682 downwards.
AACCACGGGAGCTGGTCGCCCGGATTCAAACCATCCTGCGTCGTGTGCGCGATGACCGTACCGAGCAACGCGCCAATATCCGTTTCGACAACTGGCGCCTCAACAGCGTACTGCGCCAGCTGATCTCCGCCGATGGCCTGGTGGTGCCACTGTCGAACGCCGAATTCCGTTTGCTCTGGGTGTTCATCGAACGCCCGCGACGGGTGCTCAGCCGGGAACAACTGCTCGATGCCGCCCGTGGACGCTCGATCGAAGCGTTTGATCGCAGTATCGACTTGCTGGTCTCGCGCCTGCGACAAAAACTCGGTGACGACCCCAAATCACCTCAGTTGATCAAAACCGTTCGCGGTGAAGGTTACCTGTTCGACGCCCGAGACATCGGCTGATGCGTGCGCGCTTCGATACGCTGTTCGGTCGCCTGTTTGGCGTACTGTTGCTGGCGATTCTCCTGGCGCACCTTCTGGCGTTCTTCTGGTTTCACCATTACGGCCCGCCACCGCCCCCACCGCCTCCGGAGTTTTCCGCCGAGTTCAACGGGCCGCCGCCACCGCACTTCAAAAAACGACCGCCGCGACCCTGGTTTGGTGGCCCGATCGTACCGCTGACCTTTCAGCTCATCTCGCTGGTGATCGCCGCCTGGTACGGCGCAAAACTGCTCTCGCGGCCCATTCAACGCCTGAGC
>CAYNGZ010000393.1:0-4580 GCA_964396695.1 uncultured Pseudomonas sp. | reverse complement strand
TGAAGTCCTGTCGTCGCTCAACAGCATCGATGAGCCAAGCCGCCTGGTCGATACGATGGCCGCGCATATGGCGCTGAAGATCGAGCAGAAGCAGGAAATCCTCGAAATCATCGATTTGTCGGCTCGGGTCGAGCACGTTCTGGCATTGCTGGACGCCGAGATCGATCTGCTGCAAGTCGAAAAACGCATTCGTGGCCGCGTCAAAAAGCAAATGGAGCGCAGCCAGCGCGAGTACTACCTGAATGAGCAGATGAAGGCCATTCAGAAAGAGCTGGGCGATAGCGAAGAAGGCCATAACGAAGTCGAAGAGCTGAAAAAGCGCATCGATGCCGCAGGCTTGCCAAAAGACGCGCTGACCAAGGCTCAGGCCGAGCTGAACAAGCTCAAACAAATGTCACCGATGTCTGCGGAAGCCACCGTTGTGCGCTCCTACCTCGACTGGCTGGTTCAGGTGCCGTGGAAGGCTCAAAGCAAGGTTCGTCTGGATCTTGCGCGCGCAGAAGACATTCTTGACGCCGACCACTATGGTCTGGAAGAAGTCAAAGAGCGGATTCTCGAATACCTCGCCGTGCAAAAACGCGTGAAGAAAATTCGCGGCCCGGTGTTGTGCCTGGTTGGTCCTCCGGGGGTGGGTAAAACCTCTCTGGCGGAGTCGATTGCTCACGCGACAAACCGTAAGTTCGTACGCATGGCCCTCGGCGGCGTGCGCGACGAGGCGGAAATTCGTGGTCATCGCCGGACTTATATCGGTTCGATGCCAGGAAGACTGATTCAAAAGATGACAAAGGTTGGCGTGCGCAACCCGCTGTTCTTGCTCGATGAAATCGACAAGATGGGCAGCGACATGCGTGGCGATCCGGCATCGGCGTTGCTGGAAGTGCTCGATCCTGAGCAAAACCACAATTTCAACGATCACTATCTGGAAGTCGACTACGACCTGTCCGATGTGATGTTCCTTTGCACCTCGAATTCGATGAACATTCCTCCGGCGCTGCTCGACCGGATGGAGGTGATTCGTCTGCCGGGTTACACCGAAGACGAGAAAATCAACATTGCCGTCAAATACCTTTCGCCCAAGCAGATTCAGGCTAACGGCTTGAAAAAAGGCGAGCTGGAATTCGACGCCGAGGCGATCCGCGACATCATTCGTTACTACACCCGCGAAGCCGGTGTCCGTGGGCTTGAGCGCCAGATTGCCAAGGTTTGCCGCAAGGCAGTCAAAGAGCATGCACTGGAAAAACGTTTCTCGGTGAAGGTCACGTCCGAGCTGCTGGAACACTTCCTTGGTGTGCGTAAATTCCGTTACGGCCTGGCCGAGCAGCAAGATCAGATCGGCCAGGTAACGGGGCTGGCCTGGACTCAGGTGGGTGGCGAGTTGCTGACCATCGAAGCCGCGGTGGTGCCGGGTAAAGGTCAATTGATCAAGACCGGTTCGCTGGGCGATGTCATGGTCGAGTCGATTACCGCTGCGCTGACGGTTGTTCGCAGCCGCGCGAAAAGCCTGGGGATCCCTCTGGATTTCCACGAGAAGCGTGATACGCACATCCATATGCCGGAAGGGGCGACACCCAAAGATGGTCCTAGTGCGGGTGTAGGCATGTGTACGGCGCTGGTGTCGGCTTTGACTGGAATTCCTGTACGCGCTGATGTGGCCATGACCGGCGAAATCACCTTGCGCGGCCAGGTTCTGGCAATTGGCGGGCTGAAGGAAAAACTGCTGGCGGCACACCGTGGCGGGATCAAGACGGTGATCATTCCTGAAGAGAACGTTCGCGATCTGAAGGAAATTCCTGACAACATCAAGCAGGATCTTCAGATTAAACCGGTTAAATGGATTGACGAGGTCCTGCAAATTGCGCTGCAATACGCGCCGGAGCCCTTGCCGGATGTGGCTCCCGAGATAGTTGCAAAGGATGAGAAGCGCGAGTCTGACTCTAAGGAAAGAATTAGCACGCACTAGTACGTATTAGCCTGGGGGGCTTCCTTGACAGCTTTTTAGAGCCCTTGTTATAAAGCGGCTCTTAAGTGTCTGTAGGCCATTCAGCACTCGTTTTTGCTTTCACCAAAAAACTTAGAATCATCTCAAATAGATATAAGGGGACTTAGAGTGAACAAGTCGGAACTGATTGATGCTATCGCTGCATCCGCTGATATCCCGAAAGCCGCTGCTGGCCGCGCGCTGGACGCTGTAATCGAATCCGTCACTGGCGCTCTCAAGGCTGGCGACTCTGTTGTTCTGGTTGGTTTCGGTACTTTCTCTGTTACTGATCGTCCAGCTCGCATTGGTCGTAACCCACAGACCGGTAAGACACTGGAAATTGCAGCCGCCAAAAAACCAGGTTTCAAAGCCGGTAAAGCACTGAAAGAAGCTGTTAACTAAGCCTCACTCGGTTTTTTGCCTATCCGGGTCGGGGTCATTCCTGACCTGGCAGCGGAGCGGTAGTTCAGTCGGTTAGAATACCGGCTTGTCACGCCGGGAGTCGGGGGTTCGAGCCCCGTCCGCTCCGCCAGTTACGAGAAGGCGCATCCTCGGATGCGCCTTTCTTCTATCCGGATTCTACCCACGCTCCACGGTTGCCTAATTTGAAGTTCAACCGTTTCTGGGGGACGCATGCTGCAGAATATCAGGGACAATTCACAAGGCTGGATTGCCAAGACCATTATCGGGGTCATCGTCGTACTGATGGCCTTGACCGGTTTCGACGCCATCTTCAAGGCGACCACCCACCGCAACGATGCGGCCAAGGTGAATGGTGAAGACATCAGCCAGAACGAGCTGAGCCAGGCGGTTGATATGCAACGCCGTCAACTCATGCAACAGTTGGGCAAGGATTTCGATGCTTCCTTGCTCGATGAGAAAATGCTGCGCGACGCCGCTCTGAAAGGGCTGATCGACCGCAAACTGTTGCTGCAAGGCGCAGAAAAATCCAAATTCGCTTTCTCCGAAGCGGCACTGGACCAAGTGATCCTGCAAACGCCTGAGTTCCAGGTTGACGGCAAGTTCAGTTCCGAGCGCTTCGACCAGGTGATCCGTCAATTGGGTTACAGCCGCATGCAGTTCCGCCAGATGCTGGCCCAGGAAATGCTGATCGGCCAACTGCGTGCCGGTCTGGCGGGTAGCGGTTTCGTTACGGATGCACAGGTGCAGGCTTTCGCCCGTCTGGAAAAACAGACCCGCGACTTCGCCACCCTGAGTGTCAAGGCAGATCCAGCGGCCGTGAAACTGACCGATGAAGAGGTCAAGGCGTACTACGACGAACACGCCAAAGAGTTCATGACACCTGATCAGGTGGTCATCGATTACCTGGAGTTGAAGAAGGCTTCCTTCTTTGATCAGGTCGCCGTCAAGGACGAAGACCTGCAAGCGCTGTATCAGAAGGAAACCGCTAACCTGGCCGAGCAACGCCGGGCAGCGCACATTCTGATCGAAGTGAATGACAAGGTGAATGAGGCGCAAGCCAAGGCCAAGATCGAAGAGATCCAGGCGCGTCTGGCCAAAGGTGAAAGCTTCGAGGCCCTGGCCAAGGAGTTCTCGCAGGACCCAGGCTCGGCAGCCAATGGCGGTGACCTCGGTTATGCGGGTCCAGGTGTGTACGATCCGGCTTTTGAAAAGGCGCTGTATGCGTTGAACAAGGATCAGGTATCGGCACCGGTACGCACTGATTTCGGTTTCCACTTGATCAAGCTGTTGGGCGTTGAAGCGCCGGCCGTGCCGAGCTTCGCCAGCCTGAAAGACAAGCTGACCAAGGAACTGAAAACCCAGCAGGTCGAGCAGCGTTTTGTCGACGCGACCAAGCAACTGGAAGATTCGTCGTTCGAAGCCTCCGATCTGGCTCAGCCAGCGGCGGACCTGAAACTGACCGTTCACACTTCTGCGCCGTTTGGCCGTGAAGGTGGCGAAGGCATTGCGGCCAATCGTGCCGTGGTCACCGCAGCATTCAGTCAGGAAGTGCTGGATGAGGGTGCCAACAGCACCGGCATCGAGCTGGATCCGGAAACGGTCGTGGTGCTGCGTGTCAAAGAGCATCGCAAGCCCGAGCAGCTGCCGCTGGAGAGCGTCGCTGCAAGCATCCGTGTGCAATTGACCAAGGAGCACGCCAGTGCTGCTGCCAAGACCAAGGCTGATGAGCTGATTGCCAGCCTGCGTGATGGCAAGACGCCGCTCGACAGCCAGAGCTGGAAAGTCACCCACGCTGCGACTCGTGCTCAGGAAGGGGTTGACCCAACCGTGCTGCAAGCGTTGTTCCGCATGCCCAAGCCTGTCGCCAAGGACAAGCCGACGTTCAGCAGCGTGACCTTGACCGACGGCAGTCTGGTGGTCGTACGTCTGAACGGTGTGAACGAAGCCGCAGCGCCTTCTGAAGAAGAGAAGGCTCAGTATCGTCGCTTCCTCGCATCGCGCATCGGCCAGCAAGACTTTGCAGCCTATCGCAAGCAGCTGGAAAGCCAGGCAGACATCAAGCGTTACTGATGCCTGACTGACTCCGTTGCTTGTAAACAAGGACCCCGGCCGAAAGGCCGGGGTCTTAATGAGATGGTCACCCCCACACCCTGCGAGGGCTACGCTTTCGCAGGGTGTT
>CAYNGZ010000392.1:0-4605 GCA_964396695.1 uncultured Pseudomonas sp. | reverse complement strand
CGCATTAGAAGCCCAGCGTGCGCTCATCGAGAGTTGTGTAGAACGATGAGCGCCCGCCTTGGGCCCTCATGATGTGCTGTTTGTTGGCGCACCTGCCGGATTCCCTGAAAAAGGGCTTCGTTTGAGCGCATGCACTCAAGAACTGGTCAGAACCAACCTTGGTCATCTTCAACGATTTCCAGGGGGGTTTGTGAATCAATGCCAAGGTATACAACATGGCAGTTCCGGTGGGCCGATACTTGATCGTCGAACAAATAAAATAATCAGTGTTATCTCGGAGGCCAACTACAGTTTCACCACCAGTTTCCTGTCACCTTGTTTCATCAAAGGTGTTTTCAGCAGCAACGCACGAAACTGCGCATTGCAAGAAGTCGACATTAAAATCGATCTGCAGACATTATTTAGAACGACCGTTCGCTCTCAGCTGAGCGCGGGCCTGGAACTCTTGCCCACATGGGATTTCAGGTTCGAAATCAATACCCCCTATTATCGCTATAAAGCGACACGTGATGCCTTGAGCTGCCAAGACCCCAGCGAATACAGCGCAGCTATCAGCGCCACCAACGCTTACATCAACAACGCTATTGGTCCTGAGACACGCATGCACGTCCTGTGCATCATCGGTGTAGAGTCAGCAGAGCAACAACTCACCAGCAGGCTACCCGGAAACACCTTCACGCACGCCGTCCATCTAGCCGAGCCAGCCCCGGCACCGAGCATTACTCTAGACGCCAACCGTAACGCTCACCTGACATGGAGCGATGCGTACCCGGAGTTCACTTCCCACTTCCTTCACGCAGGCCCGGCTGACACCACACAATGTGGTGATTTCGATGATGCGCGCTACCAACCGGTAGCAGGTAGCCTAACGCTCCGGATATCCTCAGCCACCAAAATCTGCAGCTATGCACAAGGCAACTCCGGGCCACAGCCCTCGGCAGTACGTTTCGATCTGGTTGAGTAGTACACGGCAAGGCGATAGTTGGGCGCGGGAAGGATGAGGTTTATCGCTGAAAAGATCGCTAGAGATACCGCGCCATGATGTCGTCCACTACGCCTTCCTTGCGCAGCTGATCCAGCGCAGCCTGAAGCCTGGCGACGATCTCGTCCGACACGTCCTTGTTCAGCGCCAGGTATAACTGGGCGCTGTTGAAGCGCAACACGGTCTTGAGTCCGGTCACGCCGTCCTGACGAGCCAGGTAACGGCCGGCAGGGTCGCCGGTGGCCCAGAGGTCGATCTGACCGTTGACCAGTTTCTTCGCGTTATCCTGATCGCGCAGCACCACGATGGGCTTTAGCCCCTGTTTGGCCAATGTCTCGGCAATCGCATCACCTTTGTAGGCGCCAATCTTGTACTTGCGCGCCTGCTCCAGCGATTCGAGGGTGATCTTGCTGTCAGCCCTGGCCAGCATGATCCAGTCATCCGGACCAATCGGGCCGACCCATTTGAAGAGCTTCTCGCGATCCGGCAGCCGCGCCATGACGAACACACCGTACCCGGGGTTCTCCAGGGCGAGTTTGTAGATTCGCTCCCAAGGGAAACGCAGCGTCAGGCTGTAAGTGATTTCGGCACGCTTGAACATCTCGCGGACGATGTCCGCGGCGATGCCATTGATGTTGTCTTCCTGGGCGAAATTCTTGCCATTTTTCGCCATGTTGTACGGCGGGAAGTTTTCCGTCAGCAGCACCAGGTCGGGGTCGGTTTTTTCTGCGGCACACACAGCACCAGCCAGTAACATCGAGGCGCTGGCGAGTACGAGAAGAAGACGTTTGAGCATGACGATTACCGGAATCCATGGCGTGCCCAAGCTTGCCCTGAGCCCGCCATGCTGTCCACTGGCCTTTATCGGACGCAAATACCGCGTTGCGCCATGTAGGCCTTGGCTTCCGGTACGGTGTATTCGCCGAAGTGGAAGATACTCGCCGCCAACACTGCGCTGGCGTGACCTTCAATAATGCCGTCAGCCAGGTGCTGCAAATTACCGACGCCGCCAGAAGCGATCACCGGGATCCCCAGTGCATCGCTGATGGCGCGGGTGACGCCCAGGTCGAAGCCGTTTTTCATGCCGTCCTGGTCCATGCTGGTCAGCAGGATTTCGCCGGCTCCCAGACCTTCCATCTTCTTCGCCCACTCCACCGCGTCCAGCCCGGTAGGTTTGCGACCGCCGTGGGTGAAGATCTCCCAGCGCGGGGCCTCGCCCGGCTGGGAAACCTTCTTGGCGTCGATGGCGACAACAATGCATTGCGAGCCAAAATGCTGCGCCGCTTCGCCGACGAACTCCGGGTTGAACACCGCCGCCGTGTTGATCGAGACCTTGTCCGCGCCGGCATTGAGCAGGTTGCGGATGTCTTGCACGGTGCGCACGCCACCGCCGACGGTCAGCGGGATGAACACCTGGCTGGCCATGCGTTCGACGGTATGCAGCGTGGTGTCGCGACCATCGACGCTGGCGGTGATGTCGAGAAAGGTAATTTCGTCGGCGCCCTGCTCGTCGTAACGACGGGCGATTTCCACCGGGTCACCGGCGTCGCGGATGTTCTCGAACTTCACACCTTTGACGACCCGGCCGTTGTCCACGTCCAGGCAGGGAATGATGCGTTTGGCCAGCGCCATGGTGAGTCCTCAGCCTTTGTACAAATCGCAGAAAGCTTGCGCTTCAGCGACGTCGAGAGTGCCTTCGTAGATCGCCCGGCCGGTGATGGCGCCGATGATGCCTGGTGCCTTGGCGTCAAGCAGCGTCTTGATGTCACCGAGATTGTGAATGCCACCGGAGGCTATGACCGGGATCTTCGTCGCAGCGGCCAGCGCCGCGGTGAACGGAACGTTGCAGCCCTGCATCATGCCGTCTTTGGCGATGTCGGTATAAACGATGGCCGACACGCCGTCGGCTTCAAACTGCTTCGCCAGGTCGATGACCTGCACGGTGCTGATTTCAGCCCAGCCGTCGGTGGCCACGAAGCCGTCTTTGGCATCCAGACCGACGATCACCTTGCCCGGGAAGGCGCGGCAAGCGTCGGCTACGAACGCCGGGTCCTTGACCGCTTTGGTGCCGATGATCACGTAGCTAACGCCCGCTTTCACGTAGTGTTCAATGGTTTCCAGCGAGCGGATACCACCACCGATCTGAATCGGCAGGTTCGGGTAGCGCTTGGCGATCGCGGTGACCACTTCGCCGTTGACTGGCTGGCCTTCAAAGGCGCCGTTCAGGTCGACCAGATGCAGACGACGGCAACCGCCCTCCACCCACTTGGCAGCCATGCTCACCGGGTCATCGGAGAACACTGTGGAATCTTCCATGCGGCCCTGGCGCAGACGTACGCAGGCACCGTCTTTAAGATCGATAGCGGGAATAATCAGCATCTGGCAAACCTTTGGATTCGATTTTTCAGCATTGCTCGGAAATCAGTTTTTCTCGAGCGCCCACAAGTCGCTTTCGATGCTTTCGAACCTCTCTTTGAGGTGCGCCTGCACATCGAAAATCGCCCTGTTGTAATAGTGCGGAGCAATTTCACGGGTAAACAGCTCAAGAATTTCAGCCGCCTCGAACGAGCCCAGGTCGAGTTCAAAGCGGTCTTCCATGAAACGCTTGATCTTGTGATTCGCCTCACTCTCCTGCTCGGGAGTGAGGGTCAGGATCGACGGCTTGGTTTTCTTGACTGCCATTTACCAGCGACCGTCCCACGCCGCGAAGTTCTGCAGCAATTGCAGGCCATGGGTATGGCTCTTCTCCGGGTGGAACTGCACGGCGAAACGCGAGCCATCAGCCAGCGCTGCGGCAAAGTCGACACCGTAGTGACCGCTGCCCACCACCTGCCGCGGGTTACCGGCGGCGATGTAGTAACTGTGCACGAAGTAGAAACGCGCCAGGTCCGAAATGTTGTGCCACAGCGGGTGATCCACCGTCTGCTTCACTTCGTTCCAGCCCATGTGCGGGACTTTCAGGTGCTCGCCGTCCTCAACCAGACCTTTGCCGAAGAACTTCACCTGACCGGGGAACAGGCCGATGCAGTCGACGCCGTCGTTTTCTTCGCTGTGCTCGAGCAAGGCTTGCATGCCCACGCAGATGCCGAGGAACGGACGGTCCTGGCTGACTTCACGCACCAGCGAGTCGAAGCCCAGGCGACGGATCTCCGCCATGCAATCGCGAATCGCGCCCACACCGGGAAAAACCACCCGGTCGGCTTCGCGAATCACGCTGGCATCGCTGGTGATCAGCACCTTGCCGGCACCGACGTGCTCGAGGGCCTTGGCCACCGAGTGCAGGTTGCCCATGCCGTAATCGATAACCGCGACCGTCTGCATTACAGAACACCCTTGGTCGACGGCATTTGTCCGGCCATGCGGTCATCCAGCTCGACAGCCATGCGCAGCGCGCGACCAAAGGCCTTGAACACGGTTTCGATCTGGTGGTGGGTGTTGTGCCCGCGCAGATTGTCGATGTGCAGGGTCACGTTGGCGTGGTTGACGAAGCCCTGGAAGAACTCCTGGAACAGGTCGACATCGAAACCGCCGACGGTGGCGCGGGTGTAGGGTACGTGCATCTGCAAGCCAGGGCGGCCGGAGAAGTCGATCACCACGCGCGACAGCGCCTCGTCGAGCGGCAC
>CAYNGZ010000391.1:0-4614 GCA_964396695.1 uncultured Pseudomonas sp. | reverse complement strand
TGAATTCCGAAACCCCTATCTGCATCTGCAGGTAGGGGTTTTGTTTTGCCCGCGAAAAAGTTCGTACGGCAACATCGGACAGCTCCCGGCTGTCACTGTCACCTGACAATGCTAAGGTTCGTCCCTAGCTTTTGTATCTTTCCAAGGAAGCCCTTATGGCGGACGCCACGTTCCTCAGTGCAGGTTTTATGGTGGTTCACGGCAACCGCCCGGACGAACTGCGTAGCCTGGTGGTCAGTTGGATGCGGCGTTATCCGCTCGCTCCCCTGGAAAATGAAATCGCCCTGGTGCAGAGCAACGGCATTGCCCAATGGCTGAAGCTGGCATTGGCCGAAGACTCTGAAGATGACGATATGGGCGGTTGTGGCATAGCCGCAGCCATTGATGTGCAGTTGCCCGGCAGCTTTATGTGGCAACTTTATCGATCGGTGCTCGGTCGTGACGAGATTCCAGCGAAGTCCTTGCTGGACAAGGCGCCTCTGACCTGGCGATTGATGCGTCTGTTGCCGGAGCTGATCGATCAACCGCACTTTGAACCGCTGCAACGCTTCCTGACTCACGATACGGATCTGCGTAAACGCTATCAGCTTGCTGAACGGCTCGCGGACCTGTTTGATCAATATCAGGTGTACCGCGCAGACTGGCTGGAAGACTGGGCCGCAGGCCGGCATCAACTGCGTAACGGGAGAGGTGAGAGCAAACCGCTCACGCCGGCCAACTGTTGGCAGGCAGAGTTGTGGCGTGCACTGTTGCTGGACGTCGGTGAGCAAGGCATGGCGCAAAGCCGTGCAGGTGTTCACCAGCGCTTCATCGAGACCATTGCTGACCTGGGCACAGCACCTGAGGGGTTACCTTCGCGGGTGATCGTTTTCGGTATTTCTTCGCTACCCGCTCAAGCATTGGAAGCGCTCGCAGGATTGGCTCGCTTCAGCCAGGTTCTGCTCTGTGTGCACAACCCGTGTCGTCACCACTGGGCTGACATCGTTGCCGATAAAGACCTTTTAAGGCACCAATACAAGCGTCAGGCGCGCAAGACCGGCATGCCGGTCGTACTTGACCCACAAAACCTGCATCAACATGCGCACCCGCTGCTGGCAGCCTGGGGAAAGCAAGGGCGTGACTACATCAACCTGCTCGACAGCTATGACGATCCGAGCAGCTATCGATCAGCTTTTCGTGATGGGCGCATCGATCTTTTCAGCGAAAGTCAGCCGTCGAACATGCTCAATCAATTACAGGACGACATCCTCGAGTTACGTCCACTGAGTGAAACCCGCCTGCTCTGGCCTGCTGTTGATTTGAAGCAGGACGAGTCGATCCGTTTTCACATTGCCCATAGCGCACAGCGTGAAGTGGAGATACTTCACGATCAACTGCTTGCGCGCTTCAGCGCTGACCCGCAGTTGCGTCCTCGTGATGTGATTGTGATGGTTCCAGACATCGACAGCTACGCTCCACACATCCGTGCCGTGTTTGGTCAGCTTGAGCGAGATGACCGGCGTTTTATTCCATTTACGCTGACTGACCAGGGCCAGCGTGGCCGCGATCCGCTACTGATCGCAGTCGAGCATTTGCTCAAGCTGCCTGACAGCCGTTTCCCGGTCAGTGAGATCCTCGACTTGTTGGACGTTCCGGCATTGCGCGCTCGATTCGGAGTAGAGGAGCGCGACCTGCCGACATTGCATCGCTGGATCGAAGGGGCTGGCGTTCGCTGGGGGATGAACGCTGAACAGCGCGCCGGTCTTGGTTTACCGGATGAGCTTGAGCAAAACAGTTGGCGTTTTGGCTTGCGTCGCATGCTCCTGGGCTATGCCGTTGGCAGTGGTCATTCCTGCGATGGCATCGAACCTTATGATGAAATCGGCGGACTGGACGCGGCACTGATCGGCCCGTTGGTAGCGTTACTCGATGCGTTGCAGATCGCCCACGAAGAGCTCACGCAACCGGCATCGCCCGAGCAATGGGGCGTGCGTCTTCAGGCGCTGATGCAGCTATTTTTCCTCGCGAGCAATGAGCACGACGACTATCTGCTGGCCCAGCTCGAGTTGCTCCGCGAAACCTGGCTGGAGACCTGCGAATCGGTTGGCTTGCAGGACGAATTGCCACTGACGGTAGTCCGTGAAGCCTGGTTGGCCGGTCTCGATCAGGGGCGCTTGTCCCAACGTTTCCTGGCAGGCGCAGTGAACTTCTGTACGTTGATGCCGATGCGCGCGATCCCTTTCAAACTCGTTTGCCTGTTGGGTATGAACGACGGTGATTATCCGCGTGCGCAACCGCCACTGGATTTCGATCTGATGGGCAATGATTACCGCCCCGGTGATCGGTCGCGGCGAGAGGATGACCGCTATCGGTGGCTTGAAGCCTTGATCTCGGCGCGGGATCAGCTTTATATCAGTTGGGTCGGGCGCAGTATTCGGGACAATAGCGAGCGTCCCGCATCGGTATTGATCGGTCAGTTGCGTGACCATCTGGCCAACGGCTGGAAGCTCCTTGATGAAAGCGAGGAGCTTCTTGAGGCGATGACTCAGGAGCATCCATTACAACCCTTCAGTGCCCGTTATTTCCATGAGGGCAATAAACTGTTCAGCTATGCCCGAGAGTGGCAGCTGTTGCATGAGCACAACGACCGCGCTCCAGTACTGACAATGCTTGATGCCTATGTTCAGGAAGAGCCACTGAGTCTTGGTCAGCTTCAGGACTTCCTGCGCAACCCCGTCCGCCATTTTTTCAGTCAGCGCCTGAAGGTGTTTTTCGAAGCGGCTGAAGCGCCTTTGGCAGACGAAGAACCCTTCGTGCTTGACGCGTTGCAACGCTACAGCCTGAGCGACAGCTTGCTTGAAGCAGCGCTCACTAACCTGGATCAGCCTGAGCCTGCTCTGCATGCGCAGGCCAAACGGTTGCAGGACAGCGGCCTGCTGCCGATGGCCGGTTTCGGCGAGTGCTTGCAACGCGAGTTGATCGAGCCGCTACCGGATCTGCTGCAGCGTTATCAACAGCTGCTGATGTTATGGCCGACACCGCAAAACAGCGCTTTGCCGGTGATGCTTCAGTTGCAGGGCGTGAGCCTGGAAGGCTGGCTCAGCGGTCTTCATCAACGCAGCGATGGCGGGTTGCTGGCTGTCACTACGATCCCCAACAGCATTGGCTCGATCAAGACGCGCAAATGGCATCGTTTGACCCGACCTTGGGTTAATCACCTGGTGGCCTGCGCGAGCGGCTTGTCGATGACCACCGGCTTGGTAGCCAGTGACGATACCTTGCTGCTCGCCCCTATCGAGCAGGACGCCGCGCTGAAAACGCTCGGCAATTTGTTGCAGGCCTGGCAATCAGGTATGCGCCAGCCATTGCCCGTAGCAGTGAAAACGGCTTTCGCCTGGTTGGGACAGACTGATCCGGTCAAAGCGGAAGCTGCCGCTCGCAAGGCCTATGAAGGTGACGGTCAGACTACCGATGGCGAGCGCCGCGAAAGCCCCGCACTGGCTCGCCAGTTTACTGATTATAAGGCCTTGGTTGCCGATGAAACCTTTGTCGATTGGTGTGACGCGCTCTACCGTCCGCTACTCGAAGCTCCCTGGCGCTCATTGACCAGTGAGGAGTCGCACGCATGACGGCGAAAGTCCCTCTGGCATTAGCCTTCCCGCTTCGCGGTAGCCAGCTGATCGAAGCCAGTGCCGGTACCGGCAAGACATTTACCATTTCCGCGCTCTATCTGCGCCTGGTGTTGGGTCACGGTGGTGAGTCTGCCGGTTTTGATCGTGAACTTCTGCCACCGCAAATCCTCGTGGTGACCTTCACCGACGCTGCCACAAAGGAGCTTCGTGAACGGATCCGTACTCGTCTTGCAGAGGCTGCGCGATTTTTTCGCGATGAAACTTCGGCACCAGACAGCCTGATTGCCGAGTTACGTGCGCAATACATTCCAGAACACTGGTCCGGCTGTGCTAACCGTCTGGATATTGCCGCACAGTGGATGGATGAAGCGGCGGTGTCGACAATTCACAGTTGGTGCCAACGGATGTTGCGAGAGCACGCATTCGACAGTGGCAGCCTGTTTACCCAAACCCTGGAAACCGACCACAGCGATTTGCTCGGCGAAGTACTTCGCGACTACTGGCGGCTGTTTTGCTACCCGATGCAAGGTGATGCGCTGAACTGGGTTCGCGCCCATTGGGGAGGCCCGGCCGCATTGCTGCCGCGGGTGCGCGGGTTGTTCGCCAGTGAGCGTGACAGCGAGGAAGGGAAAGAACCTGCCGAACTGATCACAGAGTGCCTGCAAGCTCGACGTGACGCGTTGCTGGAACTCAAGGCACCTTGGCGACAATGGGCGCAGGAGTTACGTGAGATCTGTCTGCAAGGCGTCGCCAGCAAGTCTGTTGACGGGCGCAAGATGCAGGCACGTTACTTCGAGCCCTGGTTCGAGAAAATCAGTGCCTGGGCCGAGGATGACAGCCTTGAACAACTGGATATCGGCACCGGCTTCAATCGTCTGACCCCCGATGGCCTGGCTGAGGCCTCGAAAGGCCAGGCACCGGAATATCCCGGGCTGGGTGCAAAGCCCGGCCTGAAAAGCCGCCTTGATGCGTGGCGCCAAGTCCTTCTCGAGACGCGCAAAGA
>CAYNGZ010000390.1:0-4635 GCA_964396695.1 uncultured Pseudomonas sp. | reverse complement strand
TTTGTTCCATAAGAGGGGCCGCCCCCTCTTCGAGGCCGCGCTGTCGCGTAAGGAACATGGGCCAGGGCTGGCAAGCCAGCCCTTAAAAATAATATATAAATCAATAAGTTATTTTTTGTTCCATAAGAGCTGCCGCAGGCTGCGATCTTTTGATCCTGTTTCAAATAAAAAAGCCCTGATCTCTCGATCAGGGCTTTTTCATGTCGTTAACGCTTATTCACAGGCCATTGGCGGCCTTGAACTCGCGACGGCGACGGTGCAGGACCGGCTCGGTGTAGCCGTTCGGCTGCTTGGTGCCTTCGATCACCAGTTCGACCGCCGCCTGGAAGGCGATGTTGCTGTCGAAGTTCGGTGCCAGCGGACGGTACAGCGGGTCGTTGGCATTCTGGCGGTCAACCACCGGCGCCATGCGCTTGAGGGTTTCCAGCACCTGGGCTTCGCTGACGATGCCATGGCGCAGCCAGTTGGCGATGTGCTGGCTGGAGATACGCAGCGTTGCACGGTCTTCCATCAGGCCGACGTCGTTGATGTCCGGCACTTTCGAACAGCCCACGCCCTGGTCGATCCAGCGCACCACATAACCGAGGATGCCCTGGGCGTTGTTGTCCAGCTCGTTCTGGACCTGTTCCGCCGTCCAGTTGGTGTTGCTGGCCAGCGGGATGGTCAGGATATCGTCCACCGAAGCGCGAGCGCGCTTGGCCAGTTCGGCCTGACGGGCGAACACGTCAACCTTGTGGTAATGCAGCGCGTGCAGTGCAGCAGCGGTTGGCGAAGGCACCCAGGCGGTGTTGGCGCCGGCCAGCGGGTGAGCGATTTTCTGCTCGAGCATGGCGGCCATCAGGTCGGGCATGGCCCACATGCCTTTACCGATTTGCGCGCGACCTTGCAGGCCGGTGCTCAAGCCGATGTCGACGTTCCAGTTTTCGTAGGCGCCGATCCACTTCTCTGCCTTCATGTCGGCCTTGCGCACCATCGCGCCCGCTTCCATGGAGGTGTGGATTTCATCGCCGGTACGGTCGAGGAAGCCGGTGTTGATGAACACCACGCGCTCGCTCGCCGCCTTGATGCAGGCCTTGAGGTTGATCGTGGTGCGCCGCTCTTCGTCCATGATGCCGACTTTGAGGGTGTTGCGTGGCAGTTCAAGCACGTCTTCGATGCGACCGAACAGCTCGTTGGTGAACGCCGCTTCTTCCGGACCGTGCATTTTCGGTTTGACGATGTAGACCGAACCGGTACGGCTGTTCTTGCGTGTGGTGTTGCCGTTGAGGCTGTGCAGCGCCGCGAGGTTGGTGACCAGGCCGTCGAGGATGCCTTCCGGCACTTCGTTGCCGTCCTTGTCGAGAATCGCGTCGATGGTCATCAAGTGGCCAACGTTGCGCACGAACAGCAGCGAGCGGCCGTGCAGGCTCAGTTCGCTACCGTCGAGGGCGGTGTAGGTGCGGTCAGCGTTCATGGTGCGGGTAAAGGTCTTGCCACCCTTGGCGACTTCTTCCGACAGATCGCCTTTCATCAGGCCGAGCCAGTTGCGGTAGATCACCACTTTGTCATCGGCATCGACGGCGGCAACGGAGTCTTCGCAGTCCATGATGGTGGTCAGCGCCGCTTCCATCAGCAGGTCTTTGACGCCGGCGGCGTCGGTCTGGCCGACCGGGGTGCTGGCGTCGATCTGGATTTCGAAATGCAGGCCGTTGTTTTTCAGCAGGATCGCGGTCGGTGCCGCTGCGTCGCCGTGGAAGCCGATCAGCTGTGCGTCGTTGCGCAGACCGCTGTTGCTGCCGCCTTTTAGGCTGACAACCAGTTTGCGATCAACGATCTTGTAGCCGGTGGAATCGACGTGGGAGCCGGCCGCCAATGGTGCCGCTTCGTCGAGGAAGGCACGGGCGAAGGCGATGACCTGGTCGCCACGAACCTTGTTGTAGCCTTTGCCTTTTTCCGCGCCGCAGGCGGAGCTGATGGCATCAGTGCCATACAGCGCGTCGTACAGCGAACCCCAGCGGGCGTTCGAGGCGTTGAGGGCGAAGCGGGCGTTCATCACCGGAACCACCAACTGTGGACCGGCCATGCGGGCGATTTCGTCGTCGACGTTTTGCGTCGTTGCCTGGAAATCGGCCGCTTCCGGCAGCAGATAACCGATGTCTTGCAGGAAGGCTTTATAGGCCACAGCATCATGCGCAAGACCAGCACGCGCCTGGTGCCAGGCATCGATACGCGCCTGAAGGTCGTCGCGTTTGGCGAGTAGGGCTTTGTTCTTCGGCGCCAGGTCGTGAATGACCTTGTCGGCACCGGCCCAGAACTTGTCGGCGGTGAGGCCGGTACCGGGAATGGCTTCGTTGTTCACGAAGTCGAACAGGACTTTGGCGACCTGCAGGCCACCGACTTGAACGTGTTCAGTCATTGCTTGCCTCACTCTGCTCAGCTATTTCGCTTTTCAGCTCTTCAATTTGACAATGAAGCCTCTGGCCATTTAAACCACAAACCTCTCTACCAGTACATGCCATTGCGGGCGGCTGGGTGGTTCCAATCAACGGCGTAGAGCCTTGCTGACGGGGCTTTGAGAAGTTGCGACGGCGCCTGGGCAGACATCGATCCAATATTATGTAGTGCGCGCTGCGGCATACTACATGATGAATTGCGGTTGTGAAAATTAGACTAATTACGTCGCTTAGCGACCAGGCCAAGCTATCCGGTCACACCGGGGAGCAGGATGTTCTCAAAAAACTATTGGATTGTTCCAGATAAATCTAAGAACTTGTACACATAATATTCAATGCACTGCTATGGGGCTTTGGTTCCCTCGCCACAAAAGCGGCGCCGCGCTGAATTGGGTCCCTTGCCTATACTTGCCTTTCCATAACAAAAGTCATGACAAGAGGGCTGCGCCATGGACCACCTCGTACTCACCGTATTTGCCCCGGACAAGCCCGGCCAGGTCGAGCGCATCGCCCAATGCATCGCCGAGCATGGTGGTAACTGGCTCGAAAGCCGTATGTCGCGCATGGCCGGACAGTTTGCCGGGATCCTTCGGGTGGGGGTGCCGGCCGAGGGCTATGACGAACTGGTCGACGCACTTCAAGGGTTGTCCGCCCAAGGCATTCGGGTGCTGATCGCCGAAAGCAGTATCGAGCAATCCTGCACCTGGAAGCCGATCGCCATGGAACTGGTGGGCAACGACCGGCCGGGGATTGTGCGTGACATCACGCGTTTACTGAGTGAGCAGGGGGTCAACCTTGAGCGCTTGGTCACCGACGTACGGCCAGCGCCGATGAGCAGCGAGCCGCTGTTTCATGCCGAAGCCATTCTTGCGGTGCCGCTGACGTTGTCCCTTGACGTATTGCAGTCGCGGCTGGAAACCCTGGCCGATGACCTGATGGTGGAGTTGGTACTGCGCAGCGAGCCATAGGACCAGGTTATCCAAGTAAAGCGTGCACCCGCCTGTGGATAACCTGTAGAGACACGTCGCCAGCCCATGCGGGCCGCGGTTCTTCAGGAGTTGTTCAAAAAAACAGCAGTTTCAAGGGCTTGTGCACAAACGGCGGGGATCACGCTGTGGATAACCTTGGGAAGGATGCTTGCAGGCCACGACGGCCGAGGCCTGCAAAGGGTTGAGTATTTTTTGATCAGCTGCGCCGACGCAAACTCATCCAGGCGTCGACGCTGTAAACCGCCAGACCTGCCCAGATAAACATGAAGGCCACCAGCGTGGTGGAAGACAGGTGTTCACCAAACAGCAGCACGGCTTGCAGCAGCACCAGCGTCGGTGCCAGGTATTGCAGGAAGCCGAGGGTGGTGTAGGGCAAATGCCGTGCAGCGGCGTTGAAACAGACCAACGGCACCAGCGTTACCGGACCGGCGGCGACCAGCCACCAGGCTTCGGAAGTGCTCCAGAATGCGGCTTGTGCGCTGGTAGCGGTTGGGTTGAAGAACAACCAGGCAAGGGCAATCGGTACCAGCATCCAGGTTTCCACCACCAGCCCGGGCAGCGCTTTGACCGGAGCCTGTTTGCGGATCAACCCGTAGAAACCGAAGGTCAGCGCCAGCACCAGCGACACCCACGGCAGGCTGCCGACTTGCCAGACCTGCTGCGCGACGCCAACGGTGGCCAGCCCGACCGCAACCCACTGCAGGCGTCGCAACCGTTCGCCCAGGATCAGCATGCCCAGCAGCACGTTCACCAGCGGGTTGATGTAGTAACCGAGGCTGGCCTCGAGCATGCGTCCGTTGTTCACCGACCAGACGTAGGTCAGCCAGTTGGCCGCGATCAATGTGCCGCTCAGCGCGAGGACTGCCAGCCGTCGTGGGTTCTCGCGCAGTTCACGCCACCAGCCCGGGTGCTTCCAGACCATCAGCAACAAGGCGCCGAACAGCGCAGACCAGAGTACCCGGTGGATGATGATCTCCACGGCAGGTACGTCGGCGATGGCTTTGAAGTAGAGCGGGAACAATCCCCAGATGATGTAGGCACTCAGGCCCAATAGGTACCCGCGACGCGGGTTGGCGGCTTGCATGCAGAATCCTTGCTTAGGCAGCTAACAAAGGGGTGATTGTAAGGAGATTTGTCCGGGTGTGTCCTGCTTTGAAACGCAAAGATCGCAGCCTGCGGCAGCTCTTATGGAACAAAAAATAACTTATTGATTT
>CAYNGZ010000389.1:0-4643 GCA_964396695.1 uncultured Pseudomonas sp. | reverse complement strand
CATGTTCCTTACGCGACAGCGCGGCCTCGAAGAGGGGGCGGCCCCTCCTACGGGGTTTGCGAGGCAATGCTGGACGGCGCCTGGCCCGGCGTCACGATGGTCTTGAGATCGATATGGCGCCACGCCGGTTTGGCGCCCAACCGCGCATTGAAGCGATAGTTGAAAGTGAAGTCGTCATCGGTCGGCTGACTCAGCGGCTTGCCGTAGATCGGCTCGATCGCTGCCAGGTCGTACCCCATCAACTGGAGCAGCGTCGGGAAGATGTTGTAGTGGCTGGAGCGGTCCTTGTTGCCGGGCAGCGCGCTCTGCCAGTCGAGCGTGTGCAAGCCGCTGCCCTGAATCACCACCAGCGGCACCAGGCCCTCCTCCTCGACCGGATCACCGCCGCAATGGGTGTTCAACCCCGGATTGCCGCGCTCGTGCAGATCCTGGCCATGATCGGAGGTGTAGATCACCGTCGCGTTGCTCAGATCAGCCTTGGCAAACACCCGCGCAAAGAACTCGCCGACGTTCCACAACACGGTGTTTTTATAGGCGTTGCGGTACAGCACCCAATCATCCGGCTGACCATTGAAACCGTCCCGTTTGCCCGTGTCGGCGACTTCCATGAACTGCCCGCGCGGCAGTGCCGGCCGATAGGCCATGAAGTCATCCGGGTATTTGTCGTGTACCGGAAAATGCGCACCCACCTTGTTGATCACCACCAGCGCAGGCCGGTCGTCGTTGAGCAGATCGATCAGCTTCTGCGCCGCCGCCATGTCACGGTCGCGCACGCGGGTTGGGTCGAACTGGACGAACTCGTCGATGTCCTTGCGCTCAAGGTCGGTCATCAGGTTCTGCAGGTTGCCGCCGGTGCGTTGGGCATCGATGTAGACCGTGCGCAGCCCGGCCTTTTTGGCGTATTGCCAGATCGACGGCAGGGTCGAGTTGATACGCATGTAGTCTGTACGCGTACCGCCATAGCGCAAGGTCACGTTGGTATCGGCGCTGCAATTGGCGACGGAGGCGGCATAGCCGTAGTTGAAAATATCGAGGCCCGGGTGCGGTTCCTTGAGGTTGCTGTGCACGCCAAACTCGGTGTTGATGTCCAGGTAGTTGCCGGACACGCTTTCATCGATGATCAGTACGATGTCGTGGCTGGCCGGTGCGCTCCCCCGCGCCAGACTGACCGGCTCACGCGGACCGACGGTGTTGTGCAGCGATTCATAGGCGAACAGATTCAGGTAGGCCAGCGGCGTGTACATGATCGGCAAGCCCCGGGCGCCCTCGCCGGCCCGCACGAACAGTACCGTGCTCAGCAGCATCACGCCCAGCAGCGGCGCCGCCACCAACACATAACCCGGCACTGCCAGGTGCCGACGTGGCTTGAGACCAATGCCGAACAACAGCAGCAGCCCACTGGCCGCGGCGCTGACAATCACCGCCCGATACTGGTACGCCGCCTCTTGAATGAACCCCCCGGAATAGACCAGTGACACAAAACTGCCGTATGTCAGGTAGTCGGCAGTCACATGCGTATAAACGTCAAAGAATACCGCCGAGACAAACATGACCAATGCGAACAGATGACGAACCAGCGTCTGGCGGATACAGGCACTGAGCCACAGGGCACCGACCAGAACGACGAACATCGCCGCGAACAGCACCAAGGCAAAGCCGACGCCAATGGCATTCAGGCGTTCAAGGTAATAGTCGTAGCTCTTGAGCAAATACAGAACCAGCAGCAGTTCCTTCAAGTATTTAGCCATGAGTCCGTTGTCGCTTCTGATGAAGGGGGTGGCAAGTTCATGACTGGCCATTTTTTGACACTAGCAGTACGCCCTCAAAGCGCAAGAAATGCCATCTGAAGCGCAAAAGCGTCAAAAAACAGGTGACTCAAATCTGACACACCAACTTCCCGCCAGCCCTTGTAATTCAAGCCATACGACCGTTTATCGCTTTCTTTAAAGCCCCTTCGCCCCCTCAAAAACGGGCCAAAGCCGCTGCCTGACGGCGCTTGATGGCCAATAGCCTAAAACCTGGCCGTTTTTCAACATGAAGAACATGTCAGATTGCTGACATGGTTTGCCAACGCTGGGCTATACCCCTTTTGACAGTCTCATCCAAGTTACATCCACCGTTTGACGAGGCACACCAATATGGACGTGAACGTATTGGGAACGGGTTATTTTGACCTGATAAAAGCAGCCGCACTGGCAGATGCAGGACGTCGGATTCTGTGCCTGGTGCAAGGATCAAGCATATGAAGATCCTGGTCACCGGTGCAGCCGGTTTCATTGGTGCCCATTGCGTGTTGCGGCTGCTGCGCGATGGGCACCAGATCATTGGTCTGGACAACTTCAATGACTACTACGACCCCGCCCTGAAGCAGGCTCGGGTGCGCTGGGTCGAGGAACAGGTCGGCGAATTTCCCATGATGCGGATGAGCGTAGCCGATAGCGAGGCGATCGCTGCGCTGTTCACCCGCGAACAACCGGAGGTGGTGATTCACCTCGCCGCCCAGGCCGGGGTGCGCTATTCGCTGGATAACCCCAAGGCCTATCTGGACAGCAACCTCGGCGGTTTCCTGAATATTCTCGAAAGCTGCCGTCACCATCCGGTGAAACACCTGATCTACGCCTCATCCAGTTCAGTCTACGGTGCCAACCAGCACACACCCTACTCGGCCCATGACGGCGTCAATCATCCGTTGTCACTGTATGCGGCCACCAAAAAGGCCAATGAACTGATGGCCCACAGTTATAGCCATCTGTTCGGCATTCCCAGCACCGGTTTGCGCTTTTTTACCGTGTACGGCCCCTGGGGTCGCCCGGACATGTCGCCCATCCGTTTTGCCCGGGCGATCGTCGAAGGCAGCCCGCTGAAGCTGTTCAACTATGGCCAGCACCAGCGCGATTTCACCTACATCGACGACATCATCGAAAGCATTGCGCGCCTGCTCGATCGCGCACCGCACGTTTCGGCAGGCTGGGACCGCGAGCACCCGGATCCTTCGACCAGCATGGCTCCCTGGAGGATCTACAACATTGGCGGTGAGCATCCGGTTGAACTCAAGGATTACCTGGCGCTGATGGAAAAGCATCTGGGGCGCAAGGCCAACGTCGAACTGCTGCCGCTGCAACCGGGCGATGTGTTGAACACCTATGCCGATGTCCATGAACTGGAACACGACACAGGCTTTCACCCACAAGTGGAACTCGACGAAGGGCTCAGACGTTTCGTTGCCTGGTTTCGTGAGTATTACCTGCTGCCCGTCATCCCCACGTCGCTCACCGGCGAATCATCCCGCCTGAGTGGGCTCGTGCAAAAGCGGAGAAGTCTATGACTGGTCATGAAAGAGGTGTACCGCTCAACACAATGCGCCGCGACAAGCGCCTTGATCCCGAACACCGCATGCGCCTCGACGCGGCGATCCACATGCAAGGTCGTGGCTGGATCGCCGGTCGCGACGGTGGTCGTCCCTGGACCCTGTCGCGAACCAATCGGGTCATCGCCACGCTCGGTGCGTTGATCCTGCTGGTGCTGCTGTCGCCAGTGCTGTTGGTCCTGGCCCTGATCATCAAGTTCAGCAGCCCCGGGCCAGTGCTGTTTGTGCAAAGACGCACCGGTTACCGCGGTCGGCTGTTTGGCATGTTCAAGTTCCGCACCATGGTGGCCAATGCCGAAGACCTCAAGGAGTCGCTGCGCTATCTGAATAAACACGGTGTCGACGCCATCGACTTCAAGATCGACAAGGACCCGCGAATCACCAGAGTCGGCGGTTTCCTGCGGCGCAGCAGCCTCGACGAACTGCCGAACCTGATCAATGTCGTCACCGGTGACATGCGCCTGGTCGGCCCAAGGCCCACCTCGTTCAGTGCCTATCGCTACAAGGACGCGCACCTCGCCCGCCTGAGCATTTACCCCGGCATGACCGGTCTATGGCAGATCTCCGGGCGCAGCAACCTCGATTTCGATAAACGGGTCGAGCTCGACCTGAGCTACATCGCCAACCAGAGCCTTCTGCTCGATCTGAAGATCCTGCTCAAGACGCCCTTCAAGGTTTTCAGCGGCCACGGAGCAAGTTGAATGGACGGTTCAACCACCAAAAGCTTGACCATCGCAAACCCAAGCGAGTCCAACCTGACCTCGACCGTGCTCGACCAGGATCTGCAAATCCTGTTCCTGACGGCCGCCAACAGCGGCGACGGTATCAGCACCAGCGCCCTGGCACTGGCCAGGCAACTGTCGGAGATGAGCAGCGGCAGAGTGCTGTTGGTCGATGCCAGCCAGTCGGCCAACAACCTCAGCCATCAGCTAGGGGTGCAGAAGGAACGGGGATTTCGCGATCTGTTGTTCAACCATGAAAACACGCCGCGACTCCAGGACTTCATCCTGGAGGTCTCCACGCTGCCCTTCCATGTGTTGCCCAACGGCCGGCACATCCGCGGTGACGAGCACCTGACGATGGCTGCGGAAGGCGCACACAGCCTCGAGGCGGCATCGAGCGGAGGGCTGCGCCGCTCGCTGCGGCGGCGTCACATGCAGATGATCGCACTCGGTGGCGTGATCGGTGCCGGGCTTTTCGTCGGCAGCGGTGTCGTCATCGGAGCCGCGGGTCCGGCGGCCGTGATCTCCTTTGCGCTGACCGGCGCGCTGGTCGT
>CAYNGZ010000388.1:0-4652 GCA_964396695.1 uncultured Pseudomonas sp. | reverse complement strand
CACGACGGCCGCCACGGCCATGCCGAGTGCAGCAAGCATCATGCGCAAACCTGCTCCGTGGCGGCCGTGCGGCGCTCCATGCGTCCGTGGTCGATGCGTCATTGACTGTGTCTCCTGCGGTGCGCGCCTGGTGGCGCGTCGGTGGTGGTCCCCGGAGCGCGTGCAGTGGGGAGATTCCTGCGCAGGGTGAAAGCAATCGCTTGGGCGCGCAATTTCGATTTGCGGAAGGGTGAGGACGGTTCACGCGAAGACCTGAAATTTTTCTGACTTCGGTGTTTGTTCCTGGCGACGTTGGCGTTTGAACGCAAGGGCCTGTTTCACGCCCCCTTCGGGGCCGCAGACATCGTTGTCGGTGCTATCCATCTTGTCTCAATATCTTCCGTACTTCTATGACGGCCTCGAGACACGCTGTCGATTCTGGCAGCCACCGTTGCCGGGCGCCTCGGCAACGGTACCGACAGTCGGGAGAAACGACTAACCGCCGAACGTCACATCCGTGCAGACCAGCTTGTCACCCGCCCTGAGGGGAACGACATTGGTACCCCCAGGTTGCACCAGCCAGGCTGATTCACCGGCAGCGGTGACTTGTCCGGTATAGGTCCGCTTCCTCCCGGCCTGGGCGAAGCCAAACACCTGGGCAACCTGTTTGCCATTGATCGTGCAGTCGGTAATCAGGTCCCCCGACTCGGGGCTCACTGCGACAAAGCGCAGCTTGCCGAGATTGGGCGCAGCTTGACGTACGTCGACCACGCGCTGCGTGTCGTTGCCCGCCGCAGCGGCCACCACCACATAGCGCACGGCCCCCTTGCGAACTGGGTAGACGGTGACCTTGCCCTCGCGCATTTCGTTCAGTGACAGGGGTTCGAGCTTGGCGTCATAGACGTCAAAGCCAAACGCCTGGTAAGGGAGCTGCATCGCGGGGAAGGTCTTGCCGATCAAGCCAGCGGACACTGCGCCATCACCTTTGGCCGGTGTGGGGCTGGTCACTGCGCTTTGCGTGACGCCGGTACTGCGCTTCAGTTCAGCGCGCTCGCTATCGCGCAACGGGCGGGCAAGGCGCAATACGGTATTCGCGCGCGGCCAAGCCATCTCGCCCATGTTGCCGGCGTCTTTGCAGCGGCCGCCGAGATGCTTGATGGTCGTGCCTTCGACCACAAAACGGCTTTCGCAATTGCCATCCTCGCTCTTACCGCTCAGTACCCACACCCCATTGCTGAAGGTGGCGACTCCGGAGGTTTCAACAGCACCGCTGCTCACACCACCAAAGCCACCGGGGTCAGCGGCGCTGGCTTCTCCCTGGAATTTCACCAACGCACGCCCCCCGCCGATATCCGCAACCGAATAACTGAACTTGGCGGTTTCTTTCTGCAGCTTGCCTTTACCATCTTTGTGCTGCGACTGCGATTGGTAGCTATAAACGCCCGACGCCAGCGTGCTGGTGGCTCCGGTTTGATTGGCCTGCTGCGCGGTATTACCTTGCCGCATGGGGTTGACGACTGTGGTCTGTCCGTCAGGGGTGCTAACGACGACCTGACAGCCAAGCAGCGCGACTGGAATTGCCAAAAGAATTAGCTTTTGCATGACAGATATTTTTTAAATGTATTTCTTGTCGTGCGCCGAATTTTCGCCAACAGTCATCGAGAAAAATGACCGATCGCGTGGCGTGGCTGATCAGGGATGCATTCAGGATGAATGATCAAATGCACTTCAGGTCATCGATCAACACTCTGCTGATCAACTCTTTGCGATCTCGCGCGATCTGTTTGAACGAGGCTTGAATCTTCGCTCGCTCCTGGGCTCGATACCCTTTCGACATGGCGAGCGTATTACCTAGAGAGGTACCATCGGCGCTGTAGAATCGCACATCCATTGTCAAAAAATTCTTACAAGACTTGCTGTAGGTGACGAATCCGGTCAGATTGAACCTGTCGTCCAGGCTTGCTTGCAATTTCAACTCTGCCAGCGTTGCCACTTGCGAGACGCTTGGGCTCACTTCAATTTTCATGTCCTGAAACCCATTTCTCACGGATGTTCTCAGATTATTGACGCCGTCGGAAACAGGGTTGGCGCAGCCGAACAGGAAGCCAGCTGGAAATACTAGAAATAGTTTTTTCATATATGAAGTCATTTTTTTGATTATTTTTTAATTACGTTAATTTCTATTCTTGCGCTTCGATTTGGATCCATTCCGAGCTGAGTGAACCGCGTTAGTGCTACGACTCGGCGTGGCAACCTCGCCATCGGATCGTCAGAGTTCCGTGTCTCCACGTCTTGCCCCCCAAGCGCTACGTTGCGCGCGGCAGTCCTTTTCTGGCATGCGCCTCTGGGCGGCGCCCTATCCCCTGAGGGTTTCCCGTCCTTTGGCACCAGAATGACTGCTCCTGTACCGCATTCCGCAACGCATTGCCAGATCTTGGTGTGCGAAAGACAACCCGCACTGCACGAAGAGGCGCACGCGTACTTCTCGCCGTCCACTCCAGGGCCATCATAGCGGAACATCATGGCGGGGTGAGTCCGAGCGATGCCATGCGTGCATCGCCAGTTAGCCATGGCTCCCAACCTCCATCCGCAGGCCGCCCGGCGCCGTGAGGAAAAACTGGCAGCCGCGCCGGCTTTGGCCGATCTCGCCATCGACGGCGACGCCGGCCCGGCGCAGGCGCGCGTGGGCGACGCCGACTTGCTCGCGGTCGGCGAGGATATAGCCGAAGTGGAAGCCCGGTGGATAGGTGGGTGGGCCATCGGCGGCTTGCTTTAACACCAGGTCGAAGCCGTCCCCCTGTAGCGCAATGACGCTGCGGTCAGGTTTTTCCAGCGTCACCGCGAAGCCGAAGTGCTCGACCAGGAACGCCGCCATCTCGGCCGCGTCAGCCACCTGCAAGTTCAAGTGATTCAATTGCATGGATTGGCCTCTTCCGTTGGGTTTTCTTTCTGCGCGGCGTACAACTGCCGCCCGCCCTGCCGCGACGCCTGGCCGTTGTGGCCGATGCGCAGGCGGTAGCCCTGGCGGCGCTGCTCTGGCGCCGCGCCCCTCTCATAGACCTGCACGGCGATGCGGTGTTGTTGCAGTCCCTGGGCCACGCAAAGCCCGCCCGGTCCGGCGTCGATGATGGCGACGTGCAACGGTGCAATCGTCATGTTTTTCCCTGTCGAATGCTGGTAATGCGAGCAGCCATTATTGGACGGAGGAGCGAAGAGGTGATACCGTTATCCAGCCATAAAATATTGAGATTTGGCCATTCCGCAAACCATGCCTGCCAACACCGTTCCCGACTTCAGCGAGCAGCTCGGTGGCCCGCCATTGATCGCCCTGTGGAACGAGGACGGCGCGGACAGCCAGTTCGCCCTCGGCACCCGCGAATACGCAGGCCACAGTCATTTGCGCGGCCAGGTGCTCTGCGTTGAAAGTGGCCTGTTGCACGTGCGCACCCACCACGGCTCGTGGTTGCTGCCGCCGCACCGCGCCGGCTGGATACCGCCCGGCCTGGAGCACCAGGTCAGCATCAGCGGCGCGATGAGTGGTTGGAGCATGTTGCTGGCGCCGTCCGCCTGCGTTTCCCTGCCCCAGCGGCCCTGCGTGATTGGCGTCAACGAGTTGATGCGCGCGCTGGTGCGCCGCGCCGCCTCCTGGGCCGGCCAGCCGCATCTTACGCAGGAGCAGGAAAGGGTAGTCGCCGTGTTGCTCGACGAGATGCGCCAGGCACCCCACCAGCCGCTGCACCTGCCGATGCCGTCCGACCGCCGCCTGCTGCGCGTAGCCAAGGCGATACTGGCGCAGCCCGACGCCGGGCGCACGCTGGCCGAGTGGGCCAACTGGGGCGGCATGTCGGCTCGCACGCTGAGCCGGCAGTTCCGCGCCGAGACCGGCAATAGTTTCGCGCAGTGGCGCCAGCAGGCCGGCCTGACGCACGCGCTGGAGCGCCTGGCGCGCGGCGACCCGGTCGCCGTCGTCGCCGACGCGCTGGGCTATGCCACGGCCAGCAATTTCATCGTCATGTTCCGCCGCGCCTTCGGCGAGTCGCCGGGGCGCTACTTCGCCGGCGCCGCCTCAGAACAGTGACAGCGGGCCGACCACGCCGACCGGCCCGAGGGTGGCGGGCCGGTGCGTCAGGGCATTGTCGTGCAGGCAGTCCGGCAGCGTTTCGATGGCGGCAAGCCGACGACGAAACCGCCCCCTTCCCCTAAGCCCCCCACGAACCCGCTCTTCCAAAAATCCGAATTTCCCCCCTTCCCCCCCTCGGGAATAATCCTCCCATCCCACCTCAACTCGCCACGCCCATGCTTGCAGACCAGGATCCCGAACAGCTCTACCCCGAAATCCGCGAGGCCGTGCGCGGACTGTGCGCGGAATTCGACTCCGCCTACTGGCAACGCGTGGAAGAGCAGAACGCCTTCCCCGAAACCTTCGTGCAGGCGCTGACGCAGGCCGGCTGGCTGTCGGCGTTGATTCCCGAAGCCTATGGCGGCTCGGGCCTGTCGCTGACCGCGGCCTCGGTCATCATGGAAGAGATCAACCGCTGTGGCGGCAACTCCGGCGCCTGCCACGGCCAGATGTACGTGATGGGCTGCCTGCTGCGCCACGGCTCCGACGAGCAGAAGAAGCGCTGGCTGCCGGGCATCGCCTCGGGCGAGCTGCGCATGCAGTCGATGGCCGT
>CAYNGZ010000387.1:0-4652 GCA_964396695.1 uncultured Pseudomonas sp. | reverse complement strand
ATCGCATTAGAAGCCCAGCGTGCGCTCATCGAGAGTTATGTAGAACGATGAGCGCAACACGTGGGGATGCTCAAAGCTCTACAAAAACTCAATCAAACGTTCGGGCAAGGTACCGGTGCCCAGTCGCCCAGGTCCGGGTTTTTGCACATGCTGTTGACCTGAGTGGTGCCTGCGCTGGCGACTTGCTTGCTTTCGGCCTGTTTGGCTTGTGCGGTCTGCAGGGTTTTCTCGGTGGTGACCGCTTCTTGCGGCACGGTTGGCAGTACCGGTTTTTTCGCCGGTTTCACCGCTTTTTTGCTCTTGGTCGGGGTCACGGCCGGTGTGGTTTCGGCGGTCGCCACGGTGACGACGTCGGTGCGCTGAACGCCAACCTGCTGCAGGTCTTTTTCGTAGGCTTGGGTGTAGTTGTTCAGGTCTTCGCTGGCTTTACCGTTCACCGCGACGATCAGGTCGTTGGACTCTTTGAGGCCAGAAACAATTTCTGCCAGGCGCTTGCGGCCCTCGATGTCGTTGACGGTTTTGGCTTTGCGGTCAGCGACCAGTTTAGTGAACGCGCTCTGGTAGCACTGCTGGGACGCCTTGGCGTACGCGGTGCTGCGGTCGATGTCGGCGGCGCGTTTATTGACGTCGGAGGCGTAGGACGCGATGCGCTGGTTGTCATCGGCGATCTGCTTCTGACGCTCGTTGTAGTAACCGACCGCGCCGCCCGCCAGGGCACCGCCCGCTGCACCGATGGCGGCATTGCGGCCACGGTTCTGGGAATCGGTCAGGGCGCCCAACAGTGCACCGCCGACAGCGCCGACAGCCGCGCCGGTGACAACAGACTTGGTCATGTTCGAATCGGTGGCACGCAGGTGCTGCACCGGCTCGTAGCAGTTGGGGTAGTACTCGACCTTGGTGCTCGAGGCAACCTTGGAGGTCGGCGACGTGGCGCAACCGGTCAGTACGGTGCTGAAGCCGACGGCAATCAGCACCAAATGACGCTTGGAAAGCGAAGCAAAAGGTTTACGGGAGGAAAGCATAGTTGTGTTCTCTTTTAAGTTTGACCAGCTCAGCACGGCCCATCGCCGCCTGAGTCCCTTCCAAGCTTGCTGTACAACGAACGATCAAGACCGCTGAGCGTTCGATGCAAGCAATTCCTTTAATATCGCCGCCGGGTCGGCTCGTCGTTGCTGACGATAATCACCGACATGGCGCACGAATAACGTCGCGCGCGTGACCAGGCTCTTGCCCAGCACTGGCTTGCGATCCAACTCTTCCTTGATACGTTGAAGCTGCGCCTGGATCACGGTATCGGTGTAGCGCGTGCCGGTTGCCAGGTTGTCGATGTAGATCGCCACCGCGCCGTCCAGCGCGCTGCGGCCGTTGTCGATGGCCGTGGCGAACAGCTTGGCGCTGGCCTCGTCCTTGGCGTCCACGGCCTGCTGGCGACTCTTCTGCAAATTGGTCAGGCGAATGTTGTAGTTGTTGATGGTCTCGGCCACCAGGGCCGCCGACTGGATCAGGTTGCCGGCCGCTTCCTCGCGCTGTTGGGCGATCAGCGAGACGTTGCGCTTGAGCTCTTCGTTGACCAGCCCCAACTCGGCTTGCAGGCGCGGGTCGATACTGGCGGAGATGATGCTGTCCAGGCGTTTGGTCGGGTCCTGGGCGTCGTCGATGGCATCGGTCAGCGAAGCCAGCCGACCTTCTTTCTGCCATTGGGTAAACAGTTCCTTGTAGCGCGAACGTGGCGCCGACAACGCGCCAATCGCGACCCGGAACCCGGTGGTCTCGTTGCTTTGCTCGGTGCCGTCGGGGGCGAACAGCGGGTACTCACGACGCATCCCGGTGAACAAGGTGCCCTCGCCTTCCAGATAGTTACCGCCCTTGACCACGAAGCCGCCGTAGGCGCCTTGGCGACGCCCGGCATGCACGAGCTGGAAGGACTCCTGGACCATCTCGGCGGCGTTGCCGATCACGTCGAACAGGCCGATAGGGTTAGGCCGTTTGGTACCGATCGGCATCAGCCGCGCTGCCTGGCCAGTGCCGCCGGCAACCTGGTTGAAGACCGCCCAGTCCGCCAGTGGCCCGTCGCCTTCGCTGCCTTCCAGACGACGGGGAAACAGGCGCCCTTCCAGTTCCTGGCGGCTAACAGCCTGCCCGCCACGGGCAGCAAATTCCCATTCGACCTCAGTCGGCAAGCGCACAAAACCCAGCCCGCCCTCTTCAGCCGAGGTGCCGCGACCACTCACCGGTAGCAGGTCCTTGTGGTATTTCGTCAACCAGGCGCTGTACACCGCAGAGAAGCGTTCGGCCTCGAATCGCGACAATTTCACCTTGGGCAAACGCCCGGCCATGCCTTGCGGAACGTCGGCTTGCAAGGCCTCGCAGGCCGGTGCCGGCTCGCCGCTGGCCAACGATTGCGCCTGGGCCATGACCTCGGCGTATTGGCGGGCGGTGACCTCGTATTTGCCGATGAAATAGAGCATCGGTTTGAGCGGGGTCTTGCTGTCTGTCCTGGGCATCAACGGCGTGATGGTCTTGCCCCAATCCTTGGGCAGATCCTTGAGGGTGAACTGGCCGTTGATAAAGTCCCGGCGGTAACCGGAGATGAACGACTGTTGATAACCGGCCTCGTCCTCACTGAATGGATAGCCGAGGCTGATCTCGCGGTCGTCCAGAGTGCCCTGGGCTAGGATGTAGACGTAACGAAACACCATCTGCCCTTCGCACGGCAACGGCAGGCTGACGTCATCGGGTAACGGCTTGGGGTTGTCCAGTTTGTCTGTGCTTTCATCGGCCCCCACCAGACTGGCCATGCCCATGCTGGCCAGGCTCAGCGCCAAGGCGGCGCCCAGTAACTTATACATCTCGGATTCCTTCAAACGCCTGGATACGCGCCACTCGCCAGCCACCACAAGCCGCTGCCACGGCGCTGACGCCGAGCACGGTCACGATGGCAAACGCGTAGTGACGCGCCAGCAGATGGCTGGCGTACTCGCCTGGCATCTGCACAAATAAATGGTTCAGGCCCGATTGCGCCAGGCCATACAGCCCGACACTCAATAGGGCGGCAAGGCCGGCGCTGTACAGCGCCTGCAACACCACAAACAAAAGCAACGCCGCCGTGGAAAACCCCAGAAGGCGCAACACCGACAAGTCTCGGCGCTTGCGCTCGACCGCCGCCAACGCGCCGGCAAAAATCGCCACGAACGCTCCCGCCAAGGCCAATCCGGCGATGATCCAGAACACGATCGACAGGTTGCGGCTCAGCGATTGCACTTGAGCGATGGTCTGGGCCTGGGTCGAGACCAGCAGGTGCTGTGCAGCAAAGTACTGGCGCAGCGGCTCGACATCCTTGAGGCTGCGGGCGTACAGGCGAAACGCCGGATACACCCGCTGCTCCGACACGCCCACCGCATCGCCTGGCCAACCGAACGCCGGCACGGCGCGGCCGTCCCGGTAATCTTCAGCTGCTTCCAGTAAGGTCAAGGGCGCGAACAATCCGTCCCGGGCGAAGGCTTCCAGCGGCAGAACGTGCAGCACCTGGACACGAGTGCGTTGCGCTTCGCCACGACCGGCCACCTGCCGGCCGACACTGGCCACCAGCCAATCACCGGCCTTGGCCCCGAGCTTTTCGGCGGCGGTCTGGCTGAGCAGTACCTGATCCAGCCCTTGGGGCACCGGAAGACTGCCGAGCAAGGGGTCGTTGGCGGCGGTGGGGATCATTTCGACGGTCACCGTCGCGGCGCCAGCGGTCAGATCCGCCGTCGCGGCAATCTGCCGGGTGCGCGGCAAGGCGAAAGCCACGTCACTGCGCTGGCTCAACTGTGCGATAAACGTGGCACTGAACCGGCCGCCACCCAGGGGGATGATTTCCCGGGTGGCCGGGTCGTTTTCCAAGCGTTCGGTCAAACTGCTGACCAGGCCGAATTTCAAGCCGAACAGCACCAGCAGCGGCGCGACCACCGCCACTAACGCCAGTACCGAACAGGCCGACAGCCACACATCGTTGCGGTAATCCTGCCAGGCCAGGGAAGCCACTAGCGTGTTGCGCATCAGCTGGCCTCCCCGAGAGTGGCGGTGACACCGCCATCGACGTCGCGACGACAACTGATGCGCCGCACCTGCAAGCCGCTGGCGCGTGCCAGCGACTCGTCGTGGGTGGCGACAACGCAGCACACGCCGTGTTCGCGGGCCTGGGTCACCAGCAACTGCATCACTCGCTCCGCGTTCAGCGGATCGAGGGCGGCGGTCGGTTCATCGGCCAGCAGCAGACGCGGCCCATGGGCCAGGGCGCGGGCGCAACTCACCCGCTGCCGTTGGCCGACGGACAAGTCACCCGGTTTTTTGCCCAGTTGATCGGCGATATCCAACGCCCCGGCCAGACGATCCACGCTGCCGTCGTCTTTCAAACCGAGCAGTTTGCGCGACAGGTCGATGTTGCCGCGCACGTCCAGAAAATCCAGCAGGCCGCCGGTTTGCAGTACGTAGCCCAAGTGCCGGCTGCGCAGGTCCGCCAAGGCGCTTTGCGCATCTGCGCGCCACAGCCCGCTAATGTCTGTCCTGGTTTGGTCGGGCGCAAAATCAAACTGCCCGGCCTGATCCGGAGCCAGCACCAGCGCCAGCAACTCCAACAACGTGCTTTTGCCGCAACCACTCGGACCGACCAC
>CAYNGZ010000386.1:0-4717 GCA_964396695.1 uncultured Pseudomonas sp. | reverse complement strand
TTGCTTTAAACCGCAGCAGACTGCGTTTTCACACAGCCTGTTCGGCGGGTTTTTTTCGTCTCTTGAAACGCATCGGCGGCTTTTGCGCTGTATCGAATGGCCAGCATTGTCTAAGGTGCAAGCATTGTCTCGGAGTGAACTGATGACCGCTGTTGATTTACCGGCTGTACCACGAGTGCTGATCGCCGAGGCTGACCCTTGGTCTCGAGACCTGCTCAAGCAGGTGTTGCTGCACGTGCGCTGCGATGCGCGACTGGATCTGTGCGCCGATGGCCAGCAGGCACTGGAGCTGCTGAGTGAAAATCCTTATGACCTGGTGATCGCCGATTGGGAGCTTTCCGGCGTCGATGGCCTGGGCTTGCTGCGCAGCGTGCGTCAGCGGCGGCGTAACCCGGTGTTGCCGTTCATTCTGATGAGCAGCCGCAACGACAGCGCCAGCGTGCGTGAGGTATTGCCGCTGGTCCCGACGGCCTATCTGACCAAGCCCCTGAACATGGAAGGTCTGACTCAGCGCCTGCAGGACTTGCTCCTGAGCACCGGCCAGACAGTTTCCTGTGACGTTCCGGCGCTGGCGCCGGGCATGACCTTGTCGACCTTTCTTGAGCGTCGGCGTGAGTTGGCGGACGGCGCGCCGTTGCTCACTGACGTGCAACTGGCGGTCAAGCGCAGCCTGAACCCCAATGGCCTCGATCTGAAGCTGCTGGAAGAAGAAGTGCGCACTGACCCGCAGATCACTGCGGTGCTGATCGCCGCCGCCAACAGCGCCTCGCAGCACCTTGGCGATACAGTGCAAACCGTGTCCCAGGCCTTGAATCGCCTGGGCACCGGGCAAAGCATGAACCTGATCCTTGGCCTGGCCCTCAAGCGCAGTGCGAAGCTGAGTGATCCGTGCCTGGCCGATTACGCCGAGCGCTACTGGGAGCTGTCACTGCACACCGCCGAATACGGGCGAACCCTGGCGCGCTTGCTCGATCTCGATCAGGACCGTTGCTATTGCGCCGGCATGCTCCATCGCCTCGGCGATCTGGCGCTGTTGCGTTGCTTGCAGGAATGGAAGCAGGCGGGGGGCGAGCTGGATGAGTGGGAGGAGGTCGGCGATGCGCTGGCTGAATTCGGCGCGGCCTATGGTTC
Source organism: uncultured Pseudomonas sp. (assembly GCA_964396695.1). Classification (GTDB taxonomy): domain Bacteria; phylum Pseudomonadota; class Gammaproteobacteria; order Pseudomonadales; family Pseudomonadaceae; genus Aquipseudomonas. The sequence goes on along the minus strand of CAYNGZ010000386.1, from coordinate 3,586 downwards.
GGCGTTGCGCACCCGCTGGCGGCTTCCGCTGGAGCTGCGAGAGCTGATTGCGGCGGTCTATCAGCTCGGTGGCGGGGTTTATTCCCGTGAAGCGCTGGGGATGAACCGGGAAGGGCAACTCGGTCGCCTGACCGAGCATGAAGGCGTTGAAGAACTGGCCAAAAGCCGAACGGCGCGCCTGCTCAAGATCGGTTTGCCGGAGTTGATGCGCTTGCGAAAAAGCTGAGTTGGATTGTTCCGAAGAGTGCGCCCACGAACGGGGCGCACCGATCAGCGGTGTCAGGCGGGGCGCAGCGAGTAGGTTTTCAGCTGGTTGGCGAAGTCGCGCAGCGATTGAATACCGCTGGCTTCGGCTTCGTGGACCCAGTCCTTGATGGCCGCCAGCATGTCGTGACCATTTGAGCTGGTCTTGATCCAGATCTGCTGCAAGGCCAGACGTTTCTCGTAAATTACCTTCAACGCCTGGCTGTGTTCGAGCATGGTCTGGATGCGCACATGGTGCTTGTCATCCAGCAGGCTGGTTTCACGCGAGAGCAGACGCTTGGCGCGATGGAATTGGTGGCGAACCGAATGGTCGACCTTTTCCAGCTCTTGCTTGACCAGCGGGCCGATCACCAGCTTGCGGTATTGGGCCATGATCTGGAAGCGGTTGTTGAGGATCGCCATGGCGGTGTCCATGTCCAGGCTGCCTTTGCCTTCGACACGGTGGGCGATCGGCGCGACCCGCTGAACCTTGGCCAGGCGCAGGAAGCTGAAGACCTGGATCCATGCCCAGCCGAGGTCGAATTCCCACTTCTTCACCGACAGTTTTGCCGAGTTAGGGTAGGTGTGATGGTTGTTATGCAGTTCTTCACCGCCGATCAGAATGCCCCACGGCACCAGATTGGTCGCGGCATCACGGCATTCGAAGTTGCGGTAGCCAACGGCATGGCCCAGGCCATTGACCACGCCAGCGGCCCACACCGGGATCCACATCATCTGGATCGCCCAGATGGTGATGCCGATGGTGCCGAACAGCAGCAGGTCGATGACGCCCATGATCGCCACGCCCAGCAGCGGGTAAGGGGTGTACAGGTTGCGTTCGATCCAGTCTTCGGGGCAGTTCTTGCCGTAGATGCGCAGGGTTTCGGGGTTTTCCGCTTCGGCGCGGTACAGCTCGGCACCTTTGCGCAATACCGTGGACAGACCTTTGATCACCGGGCTGTGCGGGTCGTCGAGGGTCTCGCATTTGGCGTGGTGCTTGCGGTGGATGGCGGTCCACTCACGCGTGTTCTGCGCCGTGGTCAGCCACAGCCAGAAGCGGAAGAAGTGTTTCAGGCCGGCATTGAGTTCAAGGGAGCGATGGGCTGAATAACGATGCAGATAAACCGTGACGCCCACGATGGTGATGTGGGTCATTAACAGGGTGACTGCCACCAGTTGCCAGGGCGACAAGCCGAGTAAACCTTCGTACCACATAGGCTATATGGCCCTCGATAGAGAAAAAACAGCAGGCGCATTATCACTCAGCACACAGATAAAACCAGTCGCCCTTTCAGATAAGAGTGGCCGGATGTTTCTTTAATCTATAATTCCAACCTTTTTTGTAAGGACATGGATGACCGAATGTCTGCTTCTTATCGCGATGCTTTGCGTGCAGCGCTGCTTTACCTGATGTTTTCTGTCGTTTGGCTGGAATTGACTGGTTATTTATTGACCAATTTATTCGATGAATCCGCTGATCTTCAGCGTTGGCAACTGATCAACGGTTATGCTTGGGTGGTGCTCAGCGCCGGGTTGATCTTCATTGCCCGGGCGCGTTTGCTGGGTTTTCTCGGGATTGGCGCCAAATTGCGCCGCCGTAACGAAGATCGCGCACGATTGCGCCAGGCACAGGCCGTGTTCGATTGCACCCGTGAAGGGGTGCTGGTCACTGACCGCGACAGGGTGATTGTCCACGTCAATCGGGCCTTCATGGAAATCACCGGCTACCCGTCCGAAGAGGTGTTGGGCCACAAGCCGAGCCTGTTCAAGTCCGGCCATCATCCGCCCGATTTCTATCATGCGATGTTCCAGGCGCTGGACAGCACCCATGAATGGAGCGGCGAGATCTGGAACCGGCGCAAGAGTGGCGAGATTTACCCGCAATGGCAGACCATCCGGGTCATACACGACGACAGCGGCCAGCCGAGCCACTATGTGGCGGTGTTTTCCGACATCAGTGCGATCAAGGACTCCGAGCACGAACTCGCGCATCTGGCGCACCACGATCCGCTGACCGACCTGCCCAATCGCCTGTTGTTCAGCGATCGCGTGGAACAGGCGCTGGCGTCGGCGCAGATCCACAAGCGCGGGTGCGCGTTGCTGATGATCGACCTGGACCATTTCAAGATGATCAACGACAGCCTCGGGCATAACGTCGGCGATCAATTGCTCAAAGCCGTGGCGGTGCGCCTGCAAGGCATGTTCGGCCCCGGAATCACCCTGGCGCGCTTGGGCGGCGACGAGTTTGCCGTGCTGGCCGAAAGCTGCCCGCAACTGGTGCAGGCTGCCGCATTGGCGCAGCGAATCATCGAGGGTCTGAAAGAGCCGTTTCCGGTCGATGATCACCCGTTGTTCATCAACGCCAGTGTCGGTATCAGCCTGTTCCCCAGCGACGCGTTGAGCGCCGAACAATTGCTGCGCAATGCCGACTCGGCGCTGTTCAAGGCCAAGAACTCCGGGCGCGACGGTTATGCCTTGTACACCGAGGAGTTGACCGCTCACGCCCAGCGCCGGGTCGAGATGGCCTTCCAATTGCGTCGCGCGCTGGAGCAGCAGGAGCTGCGGGTGTACTACCAGCCGGTGCATGACCTCAAGACCAGCCGTTTGATCGGCGTTGAAGCATTGGTTCGCTGGCAACATCCGCAGCGCGGGTTGGTGTCGCCGGGTGAGTTCATTCCGATTGCCGAGCGCACCGGGTTGATCGCCGAGATCGATGCCTGGGTGATGCAACAGGCCTGTCAGCAGATGTGTGCCTGGCAGAACGCCGGGGCGGTGGTGTCGTTTGTTGCGGTGAACGTTTCTACCCGCCTGTTTGCCCGGCGCGAACTGTTTGAGCGGGTGGCTCAAGTGCTGCATGACACGGGACTGGACCCGGCGTGTCTGGAGCTGGAAGTGACCGAAAGCGCGGTGATGGACGATCCGGAAGTCGCACTGGAACAAATGCATCGTCTGCGCGAACTGGGCGTGCGCTTGGCCATCGATGACTTTGGCACGGGTTATTCGTCGCTGCTGCGACTCAAGCGTCTGCCGGTGCAGAAACTCAAGATCGACCAAGGCTTCGTCGCCGGCCTGCCATCAGATGAGGACGATGCGGCGATCGTCCGGGTGATTATCGCTCTGGCGCGAAGCATGGGCATGCAGGTGCACGCTGAAGGCATCGAGCAGGTCGAGCAGGCGATGTTTTTGCTCGAGCAGGGTTGCGATCTGGGGCAGGGCTACTGGTTTGGCCGGCCGATGCCAGCGCAAGAGCTGGACTGGGCGCGGGCCCCCGTCATTCGCTAAACGCAACAAGATCGCAGCCTGCGGCAGCTCTTATGGAACAAAAAATAACTTATTGATTTAT
>CAYNGZ010000385.1:0-4737 GCA_964396695.1 uncultured Pseudomonas sp. | reverse complement strand
CGGGTAGACAGTGGAGGCGAGTCCATACATAGGAGCTGCCGCAGGCTGCGATCTTTTCTGCATTTAACGTGTTGCTCGATGGAACCTGAAGATCAAAAGATCGCAGCCTGCGGCAGCTCTTATGGAACAAAAAATAACTTATTGATTTATATATTATTTTTAAGGGCTGGCTTGCCAGCCCTGGCCCATGTTCCTTGCGCGACAGCGCGGCCTCGAAGAGGGGGCGGCCCCTCCTACGCACGTGGATTTTCTGTATGGACAAAAATGGAATATATAAGTGAACAAAAGATATTGTTCGGGAATAAAAAATCTCGGTATTGTCCGCTCCACACCAGCGATAGCTCTTCACTGGCATTTCACTTTTTAGCCGTTGTCGACAACGACAAATAAGGACACTGCATGAAAAAGGTTCTGTTGTTCACCGCATTGGCGGCTGCTCTGACTGCTGGTTTGGCCCAGGCTGGCGAGAAACTGGTGGTTGCCGCAACGCCGGTGCCGCACGCCGAGATCCTCGAGCTGATCAAACCGACCCTCGCCAAAGAAGGCGTGGATCTGGAAATCAAGGTCTTCACTGACTACGTACAACCGAACGTGCAGGTCGATCAGAAGCGTCTGGACGCTAACTACTTCCAGACCCTGCCGTACCTGAAAAGCTTCAACGAAGGCAAAGGCACTCACCTGGAAACCGTGATCGGCGTGCACGTCGAACCGTTCGGTGGCTACTCCAAAAAGGTCAAAACCCTGGCTGAGCTGAAAGACGGCGCGACCATCGCGATCCCGAACGAAGGCAGCAACAGCGGCCGTGCGCTGATCCTGTTGCAGAAACACGGTCTGATCGAACTGAAAGATCCGAAAAACGCCCTGGCGACGCCAAAAGATATCGCCAAAAACCCGCACAACTTCAAGTTCAAGGAACTGGAATCGGCCATGCTGCCGCGTGTGCTGGATCAGGTCGACCTGGACATGATCAACACCAACTACGCGCTGGAAGCGGGTTTGAACCCGGCTAAAGACGCGTTGGTGATCGAAGGTGCGGATTCGCCGTACGTGAACTTCCTGGTCGCGCGTCCAGACAACAAGGACAGCGTGGCGATCCAGAAACTGGCCAAGGCCCTGACCAGCCCTGAAGTGAAGGCCTTCATCGCCAAGAAGTACAGCGGCGCGGTACTGCCAGCGTTCTGATTGAGCGGTAAACCCCTTCGAGGTTTCAACGCCGACGGCTTTCGATAGCGTCGGCGTTTTTATTGCACGCGGAAAAATCAAAAGATCGCAGCCTGCGGCAGCTCCTACGCCGATCTAATGTAGGAGCTGCCGCAGGCTGCGATCTTTTTGTTCAGGCCACCCCGGCCTTCAACGCCCGGCGCAACGCCATCAATAACTTCACGATGTCCTGCGGATCCAGCCGCTGGGGTGTGTTCACGTCTGCCATTTTTATCGTCCTTGTGATGGGTCGGCCGGGGAGTGTGGCCGCACGCTGCTCGTCCTTGGAGGGACAATCTGAAAAAAAGATCCCTCCTACAGCGCAAAGGAAAATAGCTGTCTCCCGCTGTCGTCGCCATCCCGTCGGATAGTTTTTTGTGTGATATCAATATGCTTTATCGGTATTTAAATGTTTCTTTTTATACCTTTAAAGTCGGTGCCTGCCGGGCTGTTATCCACAGCTCAATGGACTGCGCCACCGTCGCTTACCCTGCGGCGTTCAGGATCTTCAATGACATTCGATTACGCTTTTATCCTCAGCACCCTGCCGGCGTTTCTCAGTGCCGTGGGCGTGACGCTGCAGGTGGGTCTGATCGCCATCGGCACTTCGTTGCTGGTAGCCCTGATCAACGCGACCCTTCTGGTTTATCGCACGCCGTACTTGCAGCGCCTGGTGGCGTTGTACGTGGAGCTGGCGCGCAACACACCGCTGCTGATTCAACTGTTCTTCGTCTACTTTGCCTTGCCGGCGCTTGGGGTGAAGGTGTCCGGTTTTGCGGCGGCGATCATCACCATGACGTTTCTCGGCGGTGCCTACCTCACCGAGGTGTTGCGTGCCGGCGTTGAAGCGGTGCCTGCGGCGCAACTGGAATCGGGGCGCTCCATCGGCCTGTCCCACTGGCAATTGCTGCACTACGTGATCCTGCCGCAAGCGGGCATCCTCAGCTTGCCGTCGCTGTTCGCCAATTTCATTTTCCTGCTCAAGGAGACCACCGTGGTCTCGGCGGTGGCAGTGCCGGAAATTCTCTACACCACCAAGAGCTACATCGCGCTGTATTACAAAACCTACGAAATGCTCGCCGTGCTGACGCTGATCTGCGTGCTGCTGTTCTTGCCGTTGTCGCTGTTGCTCAGCCGTCTGGAAAGGAGGCTCCAGCATGGCCAGTTCGGGTCTTGAGTTGCTGTGGGTGTCCTTGCCGCAGTTAGGCCGTGGCGCTGCGCAAACATTGTCGATTTCCTTTTTGAGCATCGTCATCAGCACCGTTGGCGGAGTGCTCTACGGCGTGTTGTGCAGCCTGAGCTCGAAATGGCTGAACACGATTCTGCGGGTTTATCTGGAGCTGTTCCGGGCGATCCCGGTGCTGGTCTGGCTGTATTTGCTGTTCTTCGGCTTGCCGATCTTTTTCGGCCTGAGCCTGCCGAGCTTCTGGTGCGCGGTGCTGGTGCTGTCGTTATGGGGCGCCAGCGAAGTCGGCGAAGTGGTGCGCGGCGCACTGCATTCCTTGCCCCGTGGCCAGCGTGAAGCGGGGCTATCGATCGGGCTGTCCGGCCCGCAGCTCTTCGGTTACGTGCTGCTGCCCCAGGTACTGAAACGCATGACGCCGCCGACGATCAATGTCTACACCCGGATCATCAAGACCAGCTCGCTGGCGGTGTTGATCGGCGTGGTCGACGTGATCAAGGTCGGCCAGCAGATCATCGAACGGACCTACGAATCGGTGTTGATCTACGGCGCATTGTTCCTGTTCTTTTTCTTTATCTGCTACCCGCTGTCGGCCGCTTCCCGCGTGCTGGAGCGGCGCTGGACGCAAGCATGAGCGCATTGATCGAGTTCAAGGGTTTCAACAAGTTCTTCGGTGAGCATCAGGTCCTCAACGGGATCGACCTGAGCGTCGAAACCGGCGAAGTGATCGTCATCCTCGGTCCCAGCGGCTGCGGCAAAAGCACCTTGCTGCGTTGCCTCAACGGCCTGGAAGTCGCCCACAGCGGCGAACTGCATTTTGCCGGGCGCGAGTTGTCGGGCAAGGCCACCGACTGGCGCGAAGTGCGCCAGCAGATCGGCATGGTGTTCCAGAGTTATCACCTGTTCCCGCACATGAGCGTGCTCGACAACCTCCTGCTCGGCCCGCTCAAGGTGCAAAAGCGTCCAGTGCGCGAGGCTCGGGAGCAAGCGTTGGCGCTGCTTGACCGGGTCGGTCTTTTGGACAAACGCGACGCTTTCCCGCGTCAGCTTTCCGGTGGCCAGCAACAACGCATCGCCATCGTCCGTTCACTGTGCATGAACCCGCAGGTGGTGCTGTTCGATGAAGTCACCGCCGCCCTGGACCCGGAAATGGTCAAGGAAGTGCTGGAAGTGATTCAGGGCCTGGCGCGCGACGGCATGACCCTGTTGATCGTCACCCATGAAATGGCCTTCGCCCGCGCGGTGGCCGACCGCATTGTGTTCATGGATGCCGGGTGCATCCTCGAACAAAACCCTCCCGGGATTTTCTTTACGAACCCGCAAACCGCACGAGCGCAGCAGTTCCTGGAGAAGTTCTCCTACGTCGAAGCACTGCCCAGAAAGACTCTTGAAAAGGAATTGGAACTGTCATGAAAACTGCCAAGTCTTCACTGCTGCTACTCCCGTTGTTCGGCCTCGCGCTGTTGGCCGGTTGCAACAAATCCGAACAAGCCGCCAAGCCTGTGGCGTCTACCGCCAGTGCAGCGCCTGCGGCCAGCTACCTGGAAAAAATCAAGGCCCGGGACAAGCTGATCGTTGGTGTATTCACCGACAAACCGCCGTTCGGGTTCGTCGATGAAGCCGGTCGCTACGTGGGTTTCGATACCGACATCGGCCGTCAATTCGCCAAGGATCTGCTGGGCGACGAGAGCAAGGTCGAGTTCGTCGCGGTCGAGCCGGCGAGCCGGATTCCGTTCCTGCAAAGTGACAAGGTCGACCTGATTCTCGCCAACATGACCGTCACCCCCGAGCGCAAGGAAGCGGTGGAATTCACTAACCCGAACCTCAAGGTCGCGGTGCAGGCGCTGGTGCCACAGGCGAGTTCGGTCAAAAGCCTCGATGATCTGGCGACCCGCACCACCATCGTCACCACCGGCACCACCGCTGATATCTGGCTGACCAAAAACCACCCGGACTGGAAGCTGCTCAAGTTCGAGAAAAACACCGAGTCCCTGCAAGCCCTGGCCAGTGGGCGCGGCGATGCGTATGCACAAGACAACCTGGTGCTGTTCAGCTGGGCCAAGCAGAACCCGGGCTACCGCGTGCTGACCGAAACCCTCGGTGCCGAGGCGCCAATCGCACCTGCGGTGAAGAAAGGCAATATCGAACTGCGTGACTGGGTCAATGCCGAGCTGGCGAAGCTGGGTGAAGACAAGTACCTGCTCAAGCTCTACGACCAGTACGTGCGTAAAGAACTGAGCGACGACACGAAGCCTGAGAGCGTGATTGTCGAAGGCGGGAAGTGGCAGGGCTGAACCGCTAAAAGATCGCAGCCTGCGGCAGCTCTTATGGAACAAAAAATAACTTATTGATTT
>CAYNGZ010000384.1:0-4746 GCA_964396695.1 uncultured Pseudomonas sp. | reverse complement strand
CGGGTTGCTGCTGTTACTGAAGTCATGCACGGCGTAGACATAGCTCTCGCCGAAGTGCTTTTTCTCCAGAGTGATGGTTTCCGGGCCGTAGCTGGTGGTGTCGTCCACATCCAGGTTGGCATCATCGCCATGCTGGCTGCCGAAGTAGATGTTGTTGCCGGGGAAGATCATGTGCGAGTCGAGGTCGGACGGGGTTGCGCCCCAAGTCAGCACCACACGCAGGCCATCGAGGTTGGTCATCACCGGGCTGATGGCATAGGTCATGCCCTTGCACGGGCACTTGACCACCAGATTGGAGTAACCCGGCTTCTTGATGATCAGCAGGTTGCTGGCGTCATCGGCAAAATCGGCGGTCAGGCTGACCTGACCCTGCGCATTGGTGCGACCCACCACGTTCTGCGCGCCGTTGCGTTGCAACAGCACTTCAGCATCGGCGATCTTCTGATCCTTGACCACCGCACTCAACACCTCGATCGGCAGTTGTTCAGCCTGCGCCGAGCCAAAAACGGCCCACAGCGACAAAATCGAAGCCATACGAAGCAATCGCATACCTAATTCCCTTTAAGTGTTTAAACAGACGTCTAGAAACGTCCTACGGATTCTGGCGCGCACCATACAGAAATTTGCCGCGTTTCGCCTGACAATCGCGTAGGAAATTCGACCTCTAGGGGAATCGCTGAAAAAACCTCGGGCAGTGCGTAGTCCCCAGCCTTAAGGGCAAGTAAACCCCCTACAAAACCTGTCCATTCGGGCTGTCTTGCGAGACTTTGGAGTGCGGTTCTATAGTTTGCGGCGCGGCTGAAACCCGCGTGTCGGCCTGCGAGAGCGACGCCGCGGACTTCCTACAGGATCCCCTCAATGAACACGCTCGATCCGTCTAACAACCGTTATCGCCCGCTCAAGACCAGCTACAGCGAAACACCGGTTCTGGTCATCGACACCGAAGCCAATCCCCACGCCATTCTGGACGCTGCCCGACAACGCATCCGCGCCTCCAGCGACCTGCTCGAAACGCTGTATTGCCTGTGCTTCAAGCAAGCGGATGTGAAAGACATTCCGAATATCGTCAATGCGCTTTATCTGCTGACTCAGGATGGGAGCGAGTTGCTTGAGGTGGCTCGGCAGCGGATGACGAGGTGAAAAACATGTCCAACCCCAGCAAGCCCATAGAGACACAAAACACCATCGACCATGCTGCCTACGACGCATGGTTCAGGGAGCAAGTACAAGCCAGCATCAACGATCTTCGGCCCAGCATTGAAGATGACGAAGCCAAGCGTTTTATGGCTGAAAAACGAGACGTCCTACGTCGGCGGACAAACCGATAGACACGGCCTTACCAATCTTCGTTCCCGTCCTACAACCTCGTGCTCCTTGTCGGCTATCGCCAGCCTGCATACCACACCTATAGTCGTTAGCGTCGCTGCAAAATCAGCGGCTCGGGCTTGGTCACCCGAGTTAGATCTACGCATTCACTCGTTGTATGCTGCTGGCGCTTTTGTGTCAGTACGCTTTATGGCGGCTGTGTTTGGGACGTCTTCGGGCGTGCCGGGTAAGCGTGTGATCTCACCGGTTGACCAACCCGAACACAGTCCGTCTCCCATCGCTTGGTCACGATGGCGGCGGTTCCTTCTGATGCATTCGAGATTACACATATGAATAATCCGTTCACAACCGATCGCTACCGCCCACTCCAATCCAACCTCACCGATTCCCCGGTTCTGATCATCGACACAGAAGCCAATCCGCAGGACATCCTCGAAGCCGCCCTGCAACGCATCCATGCATCCAGCGACCTTCTCGAAACCTTGCACTGCCAATGCTTCAAACACGGCGATGTAAAAGACATTCCCCACATCACCCACGCCCTCTACCTGCTGACTCAAGACGGCCGCGACTTACTCCAGATCGCCCAGCAACGCATGCTGAACTGGAAAGCGCCGACCTGAAGCGCTGAATCCACGGGGCATGCCACGCTTCACTGTGAGCTGGCTGCCCTCAAAAAAGGAACCACATTCTTACGTCTTCCACGGAGATAGAATCTTGCAAACTATTATTGATTGCGTAGCATGTAAGCCAATGCTCAGCCATAGGCTTCTTCTCATGACAACCGAAACGATTGACCACAGCGCCCTCGTCAGACTAGTTGAAAATGGCTCGGTTAACGCCGCTCACATCGTAGCCAAGCAAGGTGGTTGGGCTGTCCAAGTCAAATGTGGATCTCAAGAACAGTCCCTGGCTGCGCAACGTAGTCGACAAGTACGCCTGTTCAAGCGATTTGAAACGCTCGTTGCTTATCTACAAGGTGTTGGCATCAATCATTTCGATGTCGACGCATCGAACTATGACCCCCTCCAGATCAAAACCTACTCTCGTCCTGACCGCTCTGAAGCTATGAAGCAAGCCCACGAAGCAGCAGCTTATGAGGAGTGGTACAGAGAGCAGGTACAGGCGAGTATTGATGATCCCCGGCCGAGTGTGAGTGACGAAGATGCACGCCGGATTTTTGCCGCCAAACGTGATGCCATACGTCAGCGAGCGCGCTGATGCGGTTAGCTTGGCGTCCGTCGGCGCTTAGTGACCGGGAAAACATCCTGAATCGTATTAGCGAGAACAACCCTGATGCGGCCATCGCTCTAGACGACACCTTCGAGCTTAAAGCGGAGCACGCTCGTCAGCGTCCATCGCTTTATAGAAAAGGCCGAATCCCTGGCACTCGTGAAATCGTCGCAACCCCGAACTACGTCATGGTTTATCTGATCAAGGACGAAATGGTAGAAATACTACGGGTGATGCACGCTAGACAAAAATGGCCTTGAGTGGATGCATGGGATCCATCGCCCAGAGAACCTATGAGTAAATTGACCTTCAAACAAAAACAGGCCTATTACGAAAAAGTCCGCCGGTCGAATTATTTGGCCAGCCTGCGCCTCGACGGGTTTGATACCTCACCGGCGGATCTGGATAAACCACTTCCTACACGTGAAGAGGTGCTAGAAAAGTATCGACTTGATGATCCTGCACAATCTGTCGCCAGCCTTCCCCCAAGCCCGGCGAGTCATCAGATCCGCCTAAGCCCAACAACCGGACGCCCCGCAATGAACCTCGCCCCCAACTTCCCCGACGACCACGCCATGCAGTTACTCATACAGCTGCTGCACGAAGAACTCGGCCTACCCGAACGAAAAACTATCAGCCTCAGCACCTCGATCAATTTCGACCTCGGCTGCGACGGCTCAGACGCCCGACACCTGATGGAAGCCCTGGAAGAACAGTTCGCCATCGACTTCGTCGACTACGACGCCTATCGATACTTCCAGCCCGAAGGCTTTGACGTGTTTCTCAAACGACGGGCCAAGGGTCGTGGCGAGAAAGTCCCGCTGACCATTGGCATGCTCTACCAAGCCATCAAGGCGCAACGCTGGGATACACAGGAACTGGAAAGCCAATAGAGCAGATGCCGAACCTGAAAGCGTCCGCACAACTGCAATTATTCTGGCGTTAGCACCGCAGAAGTGAAGGAATATTAGCTTCATGGCTAGAAAAACGGCGTCACTGCTCCCGTCTATTGCACGGCTACTTACCGGCCTCGGCGAACGCCTCAAACTGGCTCGTTTGCGTAGAAAACTGACCTCTAAACAAGTGGCTGAGCGGGCCGGCATGTCAGTCATGACATTGCGCTCTCTGGAGTCTGGTGGTGCGGGGGTGACGATTGGTGCCTATCTGTCAGTGATGCACGTATTGGGTCTGGAGCAAGACTTGAGCAAGATTGGCGCCGCCGATGAAGTGGGACGTCATCTGCAGGACGCTCGATTGAGCCGTGCAGCGGGTCCTAGGGCTAAAAAACCTGGACGTGAACATAGCGTGATCAAAACTAATACACGGATACCGGGCTGCTTGCAGGAAGCAGAAGTCACTGAGAAATCGAACCTCAATACGGGTGAATCTCTTCCCTTTCCCCTCAATACCCACTCGTTGTCCGCATTGCTGATCAGGAAAAAGAAGCCCGGCCCCCAAAATAATGAATGAGACAACGGGTGGCGTGCGCATAGTGCAGACGCTAGAAGAGTAATTCGCCAGCCGGCCCATTCCCTATACCCTCCTCGCCGCTGGGTTCTACGGCAGGCCAAACCATCCTGCCAGTCCTCGACCTGATCACCATGCGCTGGCTCGCCTACCTCGTCGGCTTCCGCATACTGGTGTTGATCAACCTCATGATCAAAGACGGTCTGCAAATCCCACCACTGCAAAACTGCATGCCCCTCACGGACGTCAGCCCGATGTACTTCGACAGATTCTCATCGTTCGCCTAGAGCGTGGCGGTGGGTTCAGGTTTCTGTGGTGACTACGATCAGCACGTTGTCCTGCGGATTGCGACGATTTTGGGATATGTGTTTTTCAACGAGCGGCTGGGGAAGGCGCGAGTGCCGGGGGCGTTTGTTTTGCATTTGAAGGGGTAACGTTTAAATCTCCGGGTATTTCTTAGATTTTGCTGGTCATCGCCCGGAAATAGCCTACGTTTATTAAGGATTGCTTCCGGTGCTCAAAAATTAATTTTCACCCAAGATCTGTGTACCTAGATTAGACCCATACCGAAGATCTCAAGATATCGCTACGGAGTGATAGCCAAATGAAGGCACTTCGGTTTAGTCTCAAGGCGCAATGAGGATGACGACAGGGCCCAAGGAAGAAGTGCGGATTCCACGACACTTGGACACTCAGCCCACGATCATTTGGACACTCGTT